>PLQC01000076.1 GCA_003159675.1 Limisphaerales bacterium | reverse complement strand
TCGACACTGAAGAATCTACCTCGGGCGGATTCGATGAGCCAGTCCAAACCCTGTGTTGATTGCCGGTCGTGTTGTCGGGCCTCCATAGTACTACTACAGAAGATTCCGGCAGTTTGCGGGGTTTTTGCCTGTTAAAGGTAGCAAATGACACGTAACCAGTGGGGTGGGAGCAAGGCTCGCGGGTCTGTAGTCTTCAAGTGCAAGCCGGAGCAGGGGATCCGAAGTTTCCTGGCTGCCAGCGGCATCGTCGCCGGCGGGTCAGAACCAGGTGAACCGCTCCGGAACGAAGACAATATCGGAGGGTTTCAAGTAAAAGGTTCCCGAGTCCTTGCCTTCCAGCACGCGTTTCAGGTTCAGGCTGAAATGCTCCACATGTCCCTTGGTGGTCCGGGTGACGGTGACTTCCTTCATATTGGATCTGTTGTAGTCGAATCCACCCGCCTCCATGATGGCTTCCAGGGCCGTGATGGGTCGATTCGCATCGATTCTTCCAGGTTTCAGCACCGCTCCTGTCACGTAAACCGAGAAAATCGAGGATTCCACGGTGACGTTGATTTCCTTCATCACCAGTTGCCCGGAGTACAGCGTGATGAGGGTCTGTTGCAGTCGTTCCACCGTCTTTCCGGCTGCAGTGACCTCACCAATCGAGGGGAGCGTGATCTTGCCGTCGCGCCGGATTTGCTGCGGCGGCCCGTTCAAGTTGGGTGCGCCCGGAAAGGTTATCGCCACAACGTCGCCTTCGCGGAGAAGAACGGGTTCCGGCTTCTGCGTTGCACCACCCATGGAGGGATCCTGGTAACTCGGCGTCGTGCAGCCAATGATTCCAGACAACCCGATCAACGCGACCGCCAGCACCGGCCATCGCATGATCCCGGCGCGTACGATCAAAAATGCCTTCCACGCTATGTTAAAAAAACTCATCATCTCTCAATCCTTCCGACCCGTTCCCCGACTGTCTCCCAATGAGAGTTTGGATGGGAAAGGCCCCCGAGGAAAGCGGAAAATCAATGGTAAGCTCTTGCCAGGCACCAGCGAATGGCGGTTTGGAGCAACTCGGAGCCGCCCTTGAGATTCAATTTCTCTTTGATCCGCGCCCGATACGTTTCCACCGTGCTGACATCGATGTGCAGTGACTCGGCAATCTCGTTCGTGCTGCGCCCCAGGCCAATCTGCTCGAAAACCTGCAACTCGCGTTCGGAGAGGTATTCAACCGCCGAGCTGTTGGCGGGGCGGGACGGAGAAGCGATCTTGGACGCAACCTGTGCTGCCGCCTTTTCGCTCCAATAAATCTCGCCGCCGAGAACTTTGCGGACCGCCTCAATGATTTTGCTGGGGGCTTCCCGTTTGGAAATATAGCCGCGGGCACCCGCCCGAACCGCCCGTTCCGCAGTCAGAGTTTCGTCCTGCATCGAAAGCACCAGGCTGATGACTTTAGGATGACGGTCCCGGAGATCTCGAACCAACTCAAGCCCATCCGAGTCTCTCAACCTTAAATCCACAATCGCCAGATCCGGTTCAGCCAAAGCAATCCCCCTCAAAGCTTCTTCTCTATCATCGGCTTCTCCACAGACTTCCAAGTCCTGTTCATGCCGCATGGCGAGCTTAAGAGCCTGGCGGACGAGAGGGTGATCGTCCACCAGGAAGACACGAATACTTTTAGGGCCGCCCGTTGTTTTCTTCATGATTTCCTGAATCTTCTCGATCGAAATTACAAGCGGTAAGGCGGCAGATTGCAAGCCTTTAATTCAGTGTTGCCGCCCTCCAGCCATGCCCTGTCCACGAAACCGCCCGACTGCTCGGAGCATAAGCTCCTGTGTACTCAATTGTTATCTAGTATCCTCCGGACTCCGCGAGATTCGGCAGTCCGTACTATTGACAATGGTCCTGAGGACGGTCGAGTAACGGCAACTGGGTGCAGAACTCTTTTGGCGCGAAACGGGGTGTCGATGAAAAGGGCCGCCGCCCGGGCCGCCGCCTCGTTTTTCCTCTTTCATTTTGACCGGGTTATTCTAAGTTCTGAAACTTATGAACACGAAAGCACTCCACTCATCTCTGGTATTCACCGCAGGTTTGCTCTGTACCACGGGTCTGTTGGCGCAGACACCAAGAGCCCAAGCTCCCGCCCCCAGCCCGGCCTGCACATTGAAGCAGCGTGTCGGCCTCACGGACATCGAGATCGTTTATTCCCGGCCCGGCGTCAAAGGCCGGACGATCTTCGGCGGGCTTGTTCCCTATGACAAGGTATGGCGCACGGGCGCCAATGAAGCCACCCGCATCACGTTCAGCACCGCTGTCAAGTTCAATGGCGCCGATGTCCCCGCCGGCACCTACGGACTATTTACCATTCCCGGCAAGGACGAGTGGACCGTCATCCTGAACAAGACCCCCTCGCAATGGGGGGCCTTTCACTATGATGAAAAGGCCGATCTGCTGCGGGTGAAGGCGACACCGGTGACACTCGCGGACTCCGTCGAAACGTTCACGATCGATATCAACGACCTCCGGGATGACTCGGCGACTCTCGACCTGGTTTGGGAGAAGACTCGGGTCCCGGTGAAACTGTCGCTCAAATAACCACCCATTGCCCCCCATGAAACGCGCGATAGTCCGATACTCTCTGGCTGTGGTATCCGGGTTGGTTGTCGGGTCCGGAGTGTTTGCGCAAACGGCGCAACTCGAGTTCCCGGCGCCCAGCCCGGCCTGCACACTCAAGCAACGGATCGGCCTGACCGATATCGAAATCGTTTATTTCCGCCCCGGGGCGAAGGGACGACAGATCTTCGGCGGTTTGGTTTCTTATGGGGAAGTGTGGCGCACGGGAGCGAACCAGGCCACCACGATCACCTTCAGCACCCCGGTCAGGCTCAACGGGGCCGATGTTCCCGCCGGCAAGTATGCTCTCTTTACGATTCCAGGCGAGAATGAGTGGACCGTCATTCTAAACAAGAATGCATCGCAATTCGGGGCGTTTCAGTACGATCCGAAAGCCGATCTGGTGCGGTTCAAGGCCGCTCCGGTGAAACTCGCCGAGCACGTCGAAACATTCACGATCGAGTTCAATGACATCCGCGATGATTCGGCCCTGCTCGATCTAATCTGGGAACATACTGTTGTTCCCGTCAAGTTCGAAGTCGATCTGACAAGCCGGCTCTTGCCGCAAATCGAGGCGGCGATGGCGGCGCCCGGGGACAAAAAGCCGTATTATCAGGCGGCCATGTTTTACTATGACCACGGGCAGGACCTGCACAAGGCCAGCCAGTGGATCGATGCCGCCATCGCCCAACGCGAGACCTATTACATCGTCCATCTCAAAGCCGAAATCCTCGCGAAATTGGGCGACAAGGCAGGCGCGATTGCAGCGGCGAAGCGCTCCTCCGAATTGGCCGTCAAAGCCGAAGGGCCGAAGAGCGGCTACGTGAAGATGAACGACGACCTCATCGCCACCCTGCAGTGACGCCGCCGCCTGCCTCGATTTGCCACCGCTCGTTCGTTTCGCGCGGGCTCCGACGCCTGTTTCCCTGTCTCACCTGCGCCTTGGCAATCGCCGCCATCCCCAACGCCGCCGTGTCCGAGCCGGTCTCCCCGCCGGCAATTCTCGAGGAACTGCGGAGTTTTCAGGAGATGGGAAGTGTGCTTTATATTGCGGCCCATCCGGACGATGAAAACACCCAGTTGATCGCCTATCTGGCGCGGGGCCGGCATTATCGCACCGCCTATCTCTCTCTTACGCGAGGCGATGGGGGCCAAAATGTGCTCGGTCCCGAGTTCGGCGAAGAATTGGGGGTCATCCGCACACAGGAATTGCTCGCCGCGCGGCGGATCGACGGCGGACGACAGTTTTTCAGCCGCGCCGTCGATTTTGGTTTTTCCAAGGATTACCGCGAGACCCTCAGGATTTGGGACCGCCAGCAGGTGCTGTCCGATATCGTGCGTGTCATCCGCCTGTTCCGGCCCGACGTGATTGTCACCCGCTTCTCCCCCGAACCGGGCGGCACGCACGGCCATCACACGGCCTCCACCGTCCTAGCCCTCGAGGCGTTCAAAATCGCCGGCGATCCCAGGGCATTTCCCGAGCAGCTCCATGAATTGACCCCCTGGCAACCCAAACGCATCCTCTGGAACATCGGAGGATTTCAGCGCGGTGGGGGCCCTGACACCAATCTTCTGCGGATCGACATTGGTGGCAGCGATCCTTTGACCGGAGAGTCGTTCGGAGAGATTGCCGCGCACAGCCGATCCATGCACAAAACACAGGGGTTTGGAAACTTCAGGGGGTTCGCCGGCGGAGGGGCACGGACGGAATCCTTCCGGCTCCTCGATGGCGAACCCGCGAGCGGGGACATTCTCGACGGTGTGGACACAACCTGGGGCCGCGTGCCTGGCGGAAAAGAGATCGGGCGACTGACAGGAGAAATCATTTCACAGTTCAACCCGCAAGATCCTGCCGCCAGCGTGCCCGCGCTGCTGGAAATGCGAACCCGCCTGGCCGGCATCCCCGCTGACCCGGTGGTGGAGGAAAAGCGCGCGCAATTGGATCGGATACTGCAAGACTGCCTCGGACTTTCCGTGGAAACCGTCGTTCCTCGCGCCGAGGCGGTGTCGGGCGAGACATTGAAACTGCGCGAGACCGCCATCGTCCGATCGGGCGTTCCCGTCCGCTGGGTGGGGGTGCGTTACCCGTCCATCGGGCGTGAAGTTCGCGAAGAGATCGATTTGCAGCCGGGCAAGGAGGCGACACGCGATGCGATGGAAACATTGCCCGCAGAGACGCCGTTGACCCAGCCTTACTGGCTCCGGGAGGAGCATTCCACGGGCATGTTCCGGGTGGAGGACGCTTCGCTCATCGGACAGCCGGAGAACCGGGTTGCGTTCCCCGTCGAATGCGTCTTTGACGTGGGCGGCCAGACCTTGGTTGTTCCGGGCGAGCCCGTGCAGATTTCGACCGATCCCGCAGAGGGCGAACTGCGCCGAAGACTGGACGTCATCGCCCCTGTTTCACTCAAATTCGCATCGGACGTCAGGCTTTTCGCGCCTCGCTCGTCCCGCCGGGTCGAACTCGAAGTCGCCGCCTGGCGCGACGGCGTCGCCGGAACATTGCAATTGGACGTTCCCATCGGCTGGAAAGTCAAACCCGCCCGGCAGTCATTCCGTTTCACGTCAGCCGGCGAGCGGAAGGGGTATGAGTTCACGGTGACGGCCCCGCGTCAGCCCGGAGAAGCTGCCATTGCCGCTCGGGCGGAAGTCAATGGAGTGACTTACGGCAGCGAACGCGTTGAGATTCGCTACAGTCACATCCCTCCGTTGCTGCTCCAGCCGCAGGCACGCCTCAAGGCCGTTTGTCTCGACCTGGCGATTCGCGGCCATCGAGTGGGCTATGTGGCGGGCGCCGGCGATCGTGTGGCCGAAAGTCTGGAAGAGATGGGGTATTCGGTCCTTCCGCTCAACGGCGCGGACCTCACGCCCGAGCGGTTGCACGGTTTGGATGCCGTCGTGATCGGCATCCGCGCTTTCAACGTCCACAAGGATCTGGCCCCGCACTTGCCCGAACTTTTCGTCTATGCCCGGGCGGGTGGCACGGTCATCGTCCAATACAACAACCCGAACGGGCTGCAGACGAACCAGCTCGCGCCGTTCGACCTGAGGCTGTCCCAGCAACGGGTGACCGATGAAACCGCGCCGGTGACGTTCCTCGCCCCGGATCATCCGGCGCTGACGATACCCAACAAAATCACGAGCGCCGATTTCGATGGCTGGGTGCAGGAGCGCGGGCTTTATTTCCCGGACCGTTGGGATGACCACTTCATTCCCCTGATTGCGTGCAGTGATCCAGGCGAGGCTCCGCTCAGGGGCGGCTTGCTCGTCGCCCGCTGCGGCAAAGGCTACTTCGTTTATACGAGCCTTGCCTGGTTTCGGCAGCTCCCGGCGGGCGTGCCCGGCGCTTATCGGCTGTTCGCCAATCTTGTGTCGCTGGGCAGATGAACCCTCTCCGGGATCAGGCTGCCCGTGATCCTGCCGCGCCCCAAAGCGACGACGAGGCAACCGGGTTGCCCTTGCTCCACTCCTGGAAGCGAGTTTACCTGTTTGTGGCCGGCTGGTTCCTCATTTGGGTTGGTCTGCTGGTGGCCCTGACCGTCCTCTTTTCATGAGCCCGCTCGATTTCGTTATCCTCATCGGCACCATGGTCGGGATCGCCGCCTATGGCATCTGGCGCACGCGCGGCTCGCGGAAATTGAGCGATTACATCAAGGGTGAACCGACCATGGGCTGGGCGACCATCGGCATCTCCGTCATGGCCACCCAGGCGAGCGCGATCACGTTCATCTCCACTCCGGGCCAGGGTTATGAGAGCGGGCTGGACTTTGTGCAGAATTACTTCGGAATGCCACTGGCGCTGATCGTGATCGCCGCGGTGTTTCTGCCGGTGTATCGGCGGCTGGACGTGTACACGGCTTATGAGTTTCTCGGCCGTCGTTTTGATGCCAAGACACGTTTGCTGGGCGCGGGGTTGTTCCTCCTGCAGCGGGGCCTGGCGGCGGGCATCACGATCTACGCGCCCGCCATCATCCTCTCCAGCATGCTCGGCTGGCGCCTGGACCTCACCATCCTCGTGAGCGGGTTCCTGGTGATCCTTTACACCGTCGCCGGCGGCAGCGAGGCGGTGAGCCTCACGCAAAAATACCAGATGGCGATCATCTCCGGAGGGATGGCCACCGCCTTCATCATCCTCCTGGCCAAACTTCCCGCGAACCTGAGCGATGCCCTGACCGTGGCGGGCGGCTTGAAGAAGCTGGAGGCGGTGAGCTTTTCCTTCGATGTCAACCGCCGCTATACCTTGTGGTCCGGCCTGCTCGGCGGCTTTTTCCTCTCGCTGTCGTACTTCGGCACTGATCAATCCCAGGTGCAGCGCTATCTTTCGGGCAGCTCCTTGCGCGCGAGCCGGCTGGGACTCATGTTCAACGCCATGCTCAAGATTCCGATGCAGTTCTTCATCCTGCTGCTCGGGGTGCTGGTCTTCGTCTTCTACCAGTTCGAACAGCCACCCGTCTTTTTCAACCAGGCTGCCTGGAACTACGCGGTGAAACACGACCCCGACGGCAAGCTCCGTTCCCTCGAACGGGAGTCCTCCGCCATCCACGGGCAAAAGGCGCGCCTGATCCGCGCCTGGCTCGACGCCAGGCACGCCGGAGACCGCAAGGCCGAGGCCGACGCGCGAGCCGGGGCGCAGGCCGCCCTGGAACACAGCGAAGCGGTTCGGACGGAGGCAAAAGCCGCGGTGCTGGCCGCCAGCCCGGGGACGAAAGGCAACGATGCCGACTACGTATTCATCACGTTTGTGCTGGACCACCTGCCGCATGGGATCATCGGACTCCTGGTCGCCGCATTCTTCGCCGCCGCGCTGTCGTCGAAAGCCGCGGAGTTGAACGCGCTCGGCTCGACGACCACCATCGATTTCTACCGCCACCTGATCCGGCGCGAGGCGGACGACGCGCATTATGTCACCGCGTCGAAGTGGTTCACGTTCCTGTGGGGCATGGTCGCACTTGCCTTTGCCCTGTTCGCGAATCTGGCTGAAAACCTGATCCAGGCGGTGAACATCGTGGGGTCCATCTTCTACGGCGTGGTGCTCGCCCTGTTCCTGATCGCCTTTTTCGTGAAGCGGGTCGGCGGCACCGCTATTTTCTGGGCGGCGCTCGCATCCCAGGCGATGGTCATTGCCCTCTATTTTTCGCTGAACATCAGTTATCTCTGGTACAACCTCATCGGCTGCGCCGCCTGCGTTCTCCTGAGCCTCCTGTTCCAGGTCGTGCTCGGCCCCGGCAACCCGCCGGCGCCGTCTCCGTCCACCCCATGACCCCGGCGCCCGTCATCTGCTTCGGCCAACAGCCCTGCGGGTTTTTCCCGCGCCGCTTTCTCGTCGCCAAAATCCGGACCGCCCGCCGGTTGCAGGCCGAGATCGGCGGCCAAATCGTCTTCTTCTACCACGACAGCGACCACGACCCGCGGGAGACGAAAACCCTCCTGCGCCATCGCAAGACGGGCCAGCCCGCCCAGCTCAACTTCGCCTTCGAGAACAGACTGCAGCGAAAGTTTTCTCCCCTTTACCTCAAGCGCATACCCCCGGACTGGCAGGTGAAAACCGCGCTTCAATTGCCCAATTATGTCGATCACCCCCTGATCCGCATTTTCAAGGAAGCCGCCGGTGGCAACGCGGCCGACTTCTGCCTGGATATGTACCGCCGCCTGGGGTTGCTCGAGAACATCCGCGTCGAACGGTCGAGCGATCCCTCCTTCCGGCGAGCGGCGTGCGAGGTGGCGGAATTTTTCGTTGACGTTCCGTACGAAGGCGAGACCGTGCGGGCCCGGTTCGCGGACGGCGCCCTGAAGCTCCATGAAGGCGGGGATTCCTTTGTGACCCTGCCGTCGGCGGCGTTTGCGAAAGAGCAGGTGAGCCCGACGCGCGACACCCGGTTTCGCTGGATGCAATCTGTCCTTCGATGCACGCATTATGTTGCCGGCGCCGGCGAACAGGCCTACCTTCGCCGCGACGAAGAATCCGAGATCCGATTTGTCAATCGTGACACCATCGACCGCTCCGATGAAGCCTGGACCGAACTCCCCGCCTGAGCCGGCGCCGTTGCTGGCCTTCGGCGCACATCCGGACGACATTGAATTCGGCTGCGGCGGCGTTGTTGCCCGCGAGACCCGCGCCGGCCGGCCGGCTCGCTTTGTGGTTTGTTCCCGGGGTGAAGCCGCAAGCCACGGCGCCCCCGACCAGCGTGTCGCCGAGGCGGAAGCGTCCGCCGCGCTCCTCGGGGCCACGATCGAGTTCGTCGAGCTGGACGGAGATGCGCATCTCGAGGTCCGCGCCGCGCACGCCATCAAATTGGCGGGCATTCTCAGGCGGACGCGGCCGGCAATGGTGCTGGCGCCGAGCCTGGTTGAGAACCAGCATCCCGACCACGCCCGGCTCGGCCGGATCGTCCGGGACGCGGCCCGGCTCGCCCGCTATGGCGGCGTGGCGGAACTGCGCGATTCGCCTCCGCACGCGATCGGACAGTTGTACTACTACGCGGTGACGCCTGAAGCCGAGCCCACCGACATCACCCCGGTGATCCTGGACGTTTCGGCGCCGGAGATCGTGGCGGCGTGGACGGCCGCGATGGAAGCGCACGCTTCCCAGGCCTCCGCCCGGCGTTACGTCGAGCTGCAACTCGCACGGGCGCGCCTGCGTGGTCTCCGGGCGGGTGTCGGCCACGCCATGGCATTATACCCCAATGACCCGATCGTGCTGGATTCGCTGGCGTCCGCATGCCGCGGGGCGCGAGGGTTCTGATCCCGACGCCTCGGAAACTGAATTCGAGTGATGGAGAATGGTTCGTGCGCGACGCAACCTGACGAAATGAAGATCGGCATCACCTGTTATCCGACCGTGGGCGGCAGCGGAATCCTTGCCACCTCGTTGGGCGAGGAGTTGGCGCGCCGCGGTCACGAGGTGCATTTCATCAGCTACGAGCGGCCGTTCCGGCTGCCCTCTGATTTGCCGCGACTCCATTTCCATCCGGTGTCAGTCAATGAGTACCCGTTGTTCAAATACCCGGACTACACGCTGCCCCTCTCGGTGAGGATGGCCGAAGTGAGCCGCGACCAGGGCCTGGACGTGCTCCACGTTCATTATGCCGTGCCGCACGCCACGGCGGCGATCCTTGCCCGGTCGATGCTCCCGCCGGACCGCCAGCCCCGCGTCGTCACCACTCTCCACGGCACCGACACGACGTTGCTGGGCTGCGATCCCGGATACGGGCCCGCCATCCACCATGCCCTTTCCTGTTCGGATGCCGTCACGACGGTGTCCGCATTCCTCGAGCGGGAGACGCGGCGGCTGCTCGGTTTTGACGGGCCGATGGACGTCATCCACAACTTTTTCGAGCCGCGCCCGCCACGGCGGCCGCGCGACGAGGTGCGGCGCGAGCTGGGGGTGCGCGATGAAACCCTTCTGCTCCACTCGTCCAACCTGCGTCCGTTGAAACGGATCGATCTGCTGCTCGAAACGGTGTCCCGCCTTCGCCCGCGCGACGCCGTCAAACTGGTCATCCTCGCCGGCGGCAGTTTCGAGCCGTTCACCGAACTCATGCGCCGGCTGGGTCTCCAAGACCGGGTGGTCGTGCGCGAAAAGGTCAATGACATCGAGGATTACCTCCAGGCCGCCGACGTCGGTCTGTTCACGTCGGAAAATGAAAGTTTTTGTCTGAGCATCCTCGAAGCCATGTGCTTCGCCTGTCCAAGCGTCGCCCGGCGCGTCGGCGGCATCCCGGAGGTGGTCGAGGATAACGTCAGCGGTGTGCTGGTGCCGTCGGATGACCCCGATGTTCTTGCCGCCGCGGTCCAGGACCTGATCGGGAAGCCCGAGCGCCGCGCGGCGATGGGTCGGGCGGCGCAGCGGCGCGCGCGGGAAAAGTTTTCCGCCGAGGCCATTGTGCCGCGCTACGAAGCGGTTTACCGCCGGGTCTGCGGCTGAACGGTCACTCGTCCAGTTTCACACGGTAAAAGCGCGCGATCCCATTGGCGGCGGAAATGGGCCACTGAACGACGGTGTTGGACGCAGTCACGGAGGCGACCGTCTGGAACGCGGCGGAAAGATTTGTGGTTGACAGGATGTCATACTGGCGGCCCGGCATGGTCTGCCAGGACAATGTCAATGGCGGACCGGTGATGGCGACCGTGATGGAAGGGATGATCCGGATCCAATCGGTCTGTGTCTGGTAGCGATCGCCGGCTGTATCGGTGACCAGGGCGTAGAAGGGGTGCAATCCCAGGCCCAAACTGGCGGAGGACAGTGAGAGGACGGCGACCTGCTGGTTGGACACCACTCCCGCCGAGCCGCCGGTGGTGAACAACTCGATGCGGGAAATGTTCGGGAGGTTGGCCGACACGGTGAACTGGGGTTGCATATCGAGGGTCGCATTCGTCCCGGCCGGCAACGCGGCGAGACTCGCGGTCAGGGAGGTGTTTTGAACCCGAACGTTCCGCGAAACGCCGGTTTGTGTGCGCACGCTGGTTCCCTCGTAAGCAATGGCGCTCAACTGATGGTAACCGTCCGGGAGTTGGGTTGTGTCGAGGACGAAATCGATGGGCAGGGATGTCACGCCCGAGCTGACGTAGAGATGGTTGCGCGGTTCGAGGTCGGAGAGGTTCTGCTCGAGGAGGCTCGTCCCGGGCGGCGAGCTCTCTAGATCGGCCGAAACGGTGAGTGCCTCCTGAATCTGGGCCGCGGGCCAGCCCGGCGAGCGGGCATAGAGAGTGAACATCGCCTCGGTCAGACCCTCGGGGTCATAGTCTATGAAGTCCGAAGCGGACAAGCCGTCGGAGGATTGCAGGGAAGCGGTGGCATTGATCAGGTTCACCAGGCTCTGGGCAAGCGCGCCGATGGTGGCGCCGCTCGTGGTGTTTGTGACGGCCACCGTCACCTGGACGCCGTTGGTCTTGGTGAAGCGGAACTGCAGCCAATCACCCACCTGTGGCGCGTTGCCCACCAGAATCTGGACATAACCGGTCGCGCTGGTGTCGAGAAAAGTTGGGCGGGCCGCTGTCAGCAGGGTTGTCAGTTGCGGCGCGGAGCCGCTGGCGGTGCCGGTGCTCAAGGTAACACTGCCGCCCGGAACTGATTCTCTCAGCGACTGCAGTTGAATCCGATCACCCATCGGGTAGGCCTGCACGTGGGTCGAGTTGGCGTGCGCGTTCAGGGCCGCCGCGAGGCCGGCGGCAGCGGACGCGACAGTGGCGTTGGCCGGCACGGTGTAGTTGACGGTGAAACCATTGACGACGGCCGACAGGACGTTTCCCGAGGCCGGTGGAATGTTGGTCATGGTCTGAAAGAAATCGCCGTCCACGAACAGGTCCACCCGGCTCAGCGGCAGGTTTGAAGCCGCGCTGGAGAACGACGGCTGGAAGGTTGGGGAGCCGCTGAGCACTGCGCCGTCTGCCAACGAGCTCCAGTCGGCGCTGCCGGGGCGTGCAAATGGCGCCGCAAGCGGTTCACCCACCATCAGGCCCTGGTAGGGGTTCTGGAGACTCTGGTAGTATGCTTCCGCGAGGGAGAATCCTCGCGCCTGATAGAAATAATCCAGGGGGTTGGGAAACTTATTGGTGTAGTTGCAGGGCTCCACCACGGTGCCGTAGCTGGCGGCGGCGCCGGCGTCAAGAAATGCAAGCAAAGGGGTCTGCCCGCTGTCTTCGAGGATGTAGCCGGCGAAGGACGTCAGAGTATCGCTGATCGCGCCGGGCACAAAGGCGTTTGCAGGCAGGGAATAGTTCCCCAGCCCCGTCAGCAGGCCGAGTAGGTTTGTGAACGAGGTCGAGTCGGTGGACAAATACACCAGGGACATATCGCCTGCCACCCGGCAGTCAAAGATGGCATCGTCAAATTCTACGAACCGGACATTCCGGGCGACGTCGTCGGTTTTGGCCAGGTAAACGGCCTGTGTCGGATACGAAGCATAGCTGGCCACGCCCCGGCTCAGGATGCTTTCGGCCCCGGCCAGGCTGACGTCGGTGAGCATCATCGCCAGCAACGAATTGGTATAAACCGCGCTGGGCGGCGCATCGCCGAACGGCAACTCGGAGAAGACGTAGCTGTTGGAGGAGGTGTCAGGGATCGAGCAACTGGTCGGCAACCCCGGCCCTGGCGCACCGTCGTACTTGAAACCGTAGAACAGGGCCGACGTGGTGCTGTTCTGGCTTCCGCTGTCCTCCACCCGATAGGGGACGTCCATGGAGAGGAGCACAAACTCGGCCTGGTTGGTCAGGCCGCGGCTGGCGAGCATGGCCAGCATGGGGTTGAGAAGGCGGGTCTGGAAGTCGCTTAAGCTCCACGTAATCGAGCCGCCGGTCCAGCCTGTCATCCGAAAAAGGTTTTGGGGCGGCACTCCCCGCTGCTCGCAGTAATCATTGCCAAGTTGAACCGAATTGCTGCTGTTCTGGTTGACAACAACAATCACGTTAACCCCGCTTCCTCCCGCCCAGACGTTTGCCGCGGCAACAGTCATCGCCAACATGGAGAACAGCCTGGCGGGGAATTGCATGCTGCGATGATATGCCATTCCAGCCGCCGAGTAAAGCAACTGTCAGTCCCGCGCCCTGGGCGCTACCTGACGCCGGGCGCGGGTCGTCAATGGGATTTTGAAGGCAAGCATCCGATCCGCGCGAAGGCGACCACGTAGGCCAGC
This sequence comes from Limisphaerales bacterium, assembly GCA_003159675.1. Classification (GTDB taxonomy): domain Bacteria; phylum Verrucomicrobiota; class Verrucomicrobiia; order Limisphaerales; family BOG-1460; genus BOG-1460. The sequence continues at coordinate 65,901 of PLQC01000076.1, read as the reverse complement.
ACTCCGGCGGCCAGCAGCCAGAAACTGCCGTTCACCGCCAGCAGGATGCCCCAACCCAAAACAAGGGCGATCAATAAATAGGCGGCAATCGCAGCAAGGAATTTCATGCGGCCAGTTTACTCCATTGCGTCCCTCTTTCAAGTCTTTGCCGCGCGCGCGATTTCTTGCGCCAGATGCCGCGCCTGCCGCTTGGGTAGTCCGGACTTTTCATTGCGGTCCGGGACCGGCGGCGCTTCCGTCGGCACCATGTCTTTCAGGAAGGCAGGCTTGTCCCGTCGTCCGCCCCGCCTGTAATCGTTCCACATGGCTCCGGCTGTCTCCGCGACGTCGAGTTTGAGATCGCTCACCAGGAATTCGAACAGCAGCTCCATCAACCGCGCCAGCGCGATGCCATCGGTCCGTCCGATGCGCCCGTGCAGCCAGTCGCTCCAGCGCATAAACGCCCGGAACGGCGAAGCGCCGCCGCTCCAGATCAACGGAGCGGATTCGACAAAATTGCCGCTGTTGCCGACGAGGTCCCAATACCGCGCGAAGCGTCGCATCCGCTGCATCGTGGCGAAATCAATCAGCCGGCTCTGCAGGATCTCGTAGGGGGGGTGCGGATTATAAACCATTCCCCACTCGGCATCGTGGCGGCCAATTGGCGTGCCGCGCAGCCGTTTGAGAATGCCGACCTGGATTTCATGCGGGCCGAGCGACACCAGCCGGTCAAAGCCGGCCGCAAAACTCTCCAGCGCTTCGCCGGGCAGGCCGGCGATCAAATCCGCGTGGATATGGACCCTGGTTTTGTTCCGTAGAAAATGGAGGTTGTCGGCCAGTCGCGCATAATCCTGCCGTCGCTGGATCAGGCGGCCGACGTCTTCGTTGAACGTCTGGATGCCGATTTCGAATTGCAGCGCGCCGGGAGGGAATTGCGCAATGACTCCGCGCAGCGACTCGGGCAGCCGGTCCGGCACCATCTCGAAATGGAAGAAATGGCCGGGCCGGTAACGCTCGAGGAAGAATTGCAGGAGGGCCCGGCTGGTGTTGATATTCAGATTGAACGTGCGATCGACAAATTTGAACTGTTTCACGCCGCGGTCGAGCAGCCGCTGCAACTGCTCCAACAGAGCGGGCAGCGGAACCTGCCGGACAGGAATGTCGAGGGACGACAGGCAAAACTCGCACGTAAATGGGCATCCGCGCGAGGCCTCGACATAGATGATCCGGTGCGCCACGTCCTCGTCCGTATAAAGGGCGTACGGCAGCTCCAGCCGGGATAACTCGGGCAACTCGGCCGGAATCACTTTCGGCAGCCCGAGGGACTGTTGCCCCGTTGCGGCCGGGCTTTCCGCGGAGAGGGATCCCGGCGGGCGCCGTCCGAGCAACACCCGGCACACCTCCGCAAAGGCCAGATCGGCTTCGCCCGTGACGACATGGTCGGCAAGCTGCGCCACCGGCTGGCCCTCGATTTCATAGCTGACCTCCGGGCCGCCGAGAATGACGGTGACATCCGGCCGGACGCGCTTGATCGTCGCAATCACCTCGGTGGTGGGCCCCACGTTCCAGATGTAAACGCCGAAGCCAATGATTTTTGGGTTTCGGGCGAGCAGGACTTCCGCGATGTCCACCGGCCGTTGATGAATGTCGAACTCGACGATGCACGCGTCCGGGCGCAGGGAGCCGAGGTTGGCGAACAAATAACGAAGGCCAAACGCCGCGTGAATGTACTTCGCGTTCAGCGTGGTCAGGACGATATCCGGCATCGGGAGCAACTTAGCACGAGTTCAATTCCACATGCAATGTTCCCGGGCGGATCGCCGGATTTATCCGGCAGATGTCGCTCCTGACGGAGCTCGGAAATATTTTTTTGGCGTCGGTTCCACAACCAGGTCGCCCCTGCGGGGCTGTCGCTTGCGCCGCACCCATTTTTTCACGACCGACTGTCTCCTTAACTGGACGCCATTGCGCTTCGCATACAGCCGCGCTCCTCATCCTCCTCAGATCCAATCACCCCCCTTTTTCCTTGCCGCCGAACGGCCGCGTTGCGCATCATTCGCGCATCGGCAAGCCGCCCGCGCCGCATGAAATCAGAGCCCGCACGAGAACTCACTACGCGCACGCTCGCCTTCGCTCTCGGTTTTTTTCCTTCGCCGTCATTCTCGCCGCCCACCATTTCGCCGATGGCGATCTCTGGGGAAAACTCGCGATCGGCGCGCACGTATGGAAATACGGCACGGTGCCGGCACACGACCTCTTCGCGTTCACGCCCGTGCTGCCGCATTATACCGAACATGAGTGGGGCGCCGGCGCCATCTTCTTCGGCGTGCTCAAGGCATTTGGACCAGCCGGGTTGATGACCCTGAAAATGGTTCTCGCGTTCGGCGCGGTTTTGGGCGCGATCGGCGCCGGGAGGAGACTCGGTTGTGACTGGGAAACATTGCTGCTGCTGGCGATTCCCGCCGCCGCGTGCATTTTGGCCGGCTACATCCCGGTGTTGCGAAGTCATGCCTTCACCTATTGCTTCTTTGCCGTCACCCTGCTCGGTCTCGAGGACATCCGCGCCGGCAAACCATGGCCGGTTCTGGCGCTGCCTCCGCTGATGGCAATCTGGTCGAATGTTCACGGTGGCTTCGTCGCCGGATTGGGCGCCCTCGTCGTTTACACGGCCTGCTCGCTGTTCGCGCGTCACCAGGTCGGGCGGATGCTGGCGGCCGCGATCGCCTGCGGTGCGGCGACGCTGGTGAATATTTATGGGTTCCGATTCTGGACCTACCTGGTTCCGGCCCTTCTCAACCCGCGCCCGCGCATTGCCGAGTGGCAGCCGCTGCCGTTGTTCGCCAACGACGCGTTTATCGGCTTCCGGGTTCTCTTTGCACTGGTCGCCGTGTTGCTCGCAGTGGCGTGGCGGCGCACGGAGAAAAAAAGCTGGCCCGGTCTGATCCTTCCCGGGATCACCTCGGTGCTGGCGTGGCGCAGTCGCCGGCACGCGCCGTTTTTCGGCGTCGCGACACTGGCGTTCGCCGGACCGTTTTTGCGGACGGCCCTGGTGGATGTCGCCGCGCGGATGCCCCAGCGATGGCGGGCGGCGGCCAACCCGGTGCTGGCGGTGGCCCTCGTTCACGGGGCCGTTGCGATCATTGCCGCCACTTTCATTCTGCCGGATGCCTTGTTTCAGGTGCTCGCACCGGTCGGCCACGATCCTGTGCGCGAGGCGGATATTCTCTCGAGGGCCCGGGCCGGGGGGGACCTGGCGACGCCGTTCCAATGGGGCTGCTATTGCTCGTGGCGGCTTTATCCGCGCATCCGGATTTCGATGGATGGCCGTTATGAAACCACCTTTCCCGAATCCACCTTCGATCTCAATGATCGCTTTTACGACAAACGCGGCCCTCACTGGGACCAGTTGATTCGCGATTATCCGGTCGATTACATCATCCTCGATTTCACACAGGCACGATTGCGACCCGTGGATTTGTGGACCGTGGCTACGTTTTGATCTGGGTCACAGAAGGTCGTTCCGCGCTGCTGGCATTGCAGAAGCACGCCGGTGACCTCGAACGCGCCGCCGCCACGCTCCCTCCCACCACCATCGATCCACTCGACGCAAGTATCCCGGACAACTGGTGGCCCCGTTGATCTCTGAACGGAGGGGTTGCCGGTCTCCGCGTCCTGAGCTGATGCGCACTTGCGCCGGCCTGTGTTTGTGCGAGCATCAAACCAATTCTATGGAGAACACCGGGAGCGATCGGAGTGACGCGGCTTTGGAAACCCGCGAAATCGGGGTGGCTGGCATGACCTGCGACCTTTGCGCGCGCAGGATCGAAAACGCCCTGCGGGGGGTGCCCGGAGTCAAGACCGCGCGCGTGGATCGCCCGGCTGCGCGGGCAACGGTGACGTTTGATGCCGCGAAGACGGACGTGGCGGCGCTGGATGCCGCCATTCTCAAGAGCGGATATCGTCCGACAGGAGTGTGACTCCAACGCGGTTGGGCACGCGGCTCAATCCGTTTGACGCAGTGAAATGGACGGCAAATAGATCCCCTTGTAATCGCGCCGCCACCAGTCTCCGGTGCTCCGGCGGGTATCCGGATCCGTGAAGTGATACTCGTAAACCAGGGCGCGAACGTAGCGTGGCGGAGTGCCGGGAAAAGGATTGTGTGCCAGCAACGCCGTCGGTTCGGGTGAGCCTTGCAGAAGCCGAAGGCAGAAATTAACAAGCCAGGGACTGTGCCGGTAATCCCCCAGCGCGGCGAACCACATCTGCCAGTCCAGGCGCGGCTGATGGGGTGCGACGAAGCGCGGCCGGTTCCTCAGCTCACCCGGTTTGTATTTGAATTCGTAAGCCTCCCATTTGACGCCGTCGTTGCTGCCTTCGAGGATGATTTCCAGCCTGGATGTTGTCATGACTGAGAACAGGCCGTAGTTGTTGAAGGAGCGCAACGGCAGCAGCAGGCGGTAAACAGCGAGGACCGGCTCCGGCCCGGGCAGACGAACCCCAAACATCCCGAAGAGTTGGACGTAGGAGGTGCACGCCACGAGCGCGGCCACAGGCAGGGTCGCATACGCCGGCCAGCGAAGCGCGCGCGAGTCACGCGCCGGTTTTGCCTCGCTCCCCTGCGCGGCGGAGCTCTCTGTCGGCGGCGGCTCCGTCCGCCATTTCGGCAACCAACGTTGCAGGGCCGCGTCATCGAGCAGCGTCAGACAAAGCGCCAACGTCAGGAGGTTGAAGAAGCCGTAGTTCCCCGTCAGCAGGATGCAGATCTGAAGCGCAACGAACGCGAGGCACGCAAATTGCCGCGGCCGGCGCGGCCCGAAGATCAGAAACGGAACGGCCAGTTCGATCGCGAACATCAAGGCCGCCTCGCTTTTTTGAATCCACACCGGGAGCTGGTGCGCGTACCAGCCGATCCACGTCGGCAGCGGCTGCGTTTCGTAATGGAAGGTCAACGCCGTCAGATGGCGCCAGGCCGGATCGCCGCTCAACCATTTGACGCAGCCGGATTCGAAGATCAGCCTGAAAAGCAGCCAGCGCAGCAGCCAGAGCGCCACTCGGGATGGCGGGCCTTCGCGCGACGGACCGCGGGGCAGCAGTTGGAGCGGCGCGAAGAACAGGGCCAGGAGACCCGTCTCGAGCAACAGGTTGTCCCATTGGAATCCAAGGAACACTCCGCTCACGCTCGTCAGCGACAGATAAATCAGCCACAGTAGAAACAAGCACGGCGCCGGCGCGATGCCGAAGATCAGCAGGATCGACAGCGCAATGCCGGCGGCGCATTGAAACCGCAGGAAACCGTCGCTGGAATCCAACCAGCAAAGGGTCGGGAGCAGGTGATAGCGATCCCAACCGATGTGCTCCACGGTCACCTGCCGCGTCGCGGCTGCCATCGTCAGGTTGGCCGGCAGAATTCCGTCGCTTCCGATCAGTCCCATGATTTGCCCACGGAGCGACGCGAACGCGATGAGGTAAATCACTCCAAGGCACCGGAGAAAAGTCCATCGCACGAGAACCTGGGTGGGCCGTTCGACATGCCGTCCCCAGAGCCAGCGGGTGAGGACGGAAAACAGCGTGCGATGACACGCCACGAAGTGGTAGGTCGATTCGGCGGTGCGGGAGAAAAACGGTGAATGCTGGTACCAATCGAGGAGCCAGCGTCCGTGGCGATCGACCGCAAGGGCGCGGAACACCGCTTCGGCGGCGCCGACAACCGAACCGTCGGGCTGGATCAGTTGAACGGCGGATTCGAATCGCTCGCGCGGGATCTCGGGGAAACGCGCGGCGATTTGCAGGTCTTGAAAGGGGAGATAGTCCACGCGCCCGCCCGTCGCATGCTGCCAGCGTCGAATGCACAGCGTGCAAAAGTTGCAGTCGCCATCATAAACCATCAATGGCTTCGCCGGAGGTGAGACTACACGAAGGGCGGATGTCACACCGCAGTTATAGCCTTCTTCAAGGCGCTTCGCCAGCCGGAGCCGCGTCCTTTTGGAAACCCCGGCAATTTCCATCAGGCAACGCATGATCAATGTCGAAACCGCGCTGGAAATGGTTCGCGTATGGCTCGCGACGCCCTTTGAAGGCGGGAGACACCAGCGGCGGATCGAATTGATCGATGCGGCCGGGTAGCCGTGACGGTTTCCTTACAGGTATTTTTCCAGTTCCTCGCGGCTGGCGGCGAAGACTTCCTTGTGGAGTGAATGGCCGTTGGCATCCATGGTAACCACAGCGGGGAAGTGTTCGACTTCAAATTCCCAGATCGCTTCAGGCGCGCCGAACTGTTCCATCATGTAAACATTGCGCACGCGCTTGATGCACTCGGCCAGGACCTGGGCCGCGCCGCCGACCGCGTGCAGATAGACACAGCCATGCTGTTTGCAGGCTTCGAGCGTCTTGTCCCCCATGCCGCCCTTCCCGATCACCCCGCGCAGGCCGAGGTCGCGGATGACCTCCCATTGATACGGCTCTTCGCGGATGGACGTCGTCGGGCCGGCCGCGGTGCAGTTCCATTGGCCCTGTGCATCCTTGATGACCACCGGGCCGCAGTGATACAAAATCCCATTCCGGAGGTTCACGCCGGAGGGAAGCCGACCGCCGTCGTGAAGATATTTATGGACCGCGTCCCGGCCAGTGAACACGGTGCCGGTGATGGCGACTTCGTCGCCGACCTGCAGCGCGCGAATTTTCTCTTCGGTGAAGGGGAATGAAAGTTCTTTCATGGAGTCTTCGAGTCTTGGATCGATGGATCATCGGAATGCCGGCTCCGACCGCAATCGGGCACTGCCATCCCGTCCATTTTCAATACAGCCATTTTTCAATCCTTCCATCGGAATCGAGTGTCACCCCTTGGCGACGGTACGCCCAGCACATATAGCTGACGCTGACAAAATAGGAGGCCGGCAATCGGTTCAACACGCCGATTTTCGTGCCGAGCAAAGTTGTCCTGCCGCCGAAACCCATCGGACCGATGCCGAGTTTGTTGGCCGTTTCGACGATGTCCTGCTCGAGCTTGGCGAGCTCCGGATCCGGATTGTGGTCGTCGAGCTTCCTCAGGAATTGCTGTTTGGAGAACTCATATCCCGTGGCGCGGTCGCCGCCGATGCACACGCCCAGAATGCCCGGGCCGCAGCCCTTGCCCTGCGCCTGCAGCACGGCATCGAGGATCGATTTCCGGCAGCCATCGAGGTCGCGGTTGGCCTTGAGCTTCTCCTCCGGAAGCGAGTATTGCGCGCCGACATTTTCGCAACCGCCACCTTTGAGAACAAGCCGCACGCTCACTTCGGACGAGCGATGTTGATGGAAATGAATCGCCGGTGATCCCGGGCCGACATTCGTGCCGTCGTTCTTGCCGGTCATCGAGTCCACGGAATTCTGTCGCAGGAAACCCTTTTTCGTGGCGAGCTTGACCGCTTCCCGGGCGGCGTCCTCGAAGGCAACCTGGTCGTAGCCGACCGGGCATTCGACGTAGAAGATGATGCTGCCGGTATCCTGGCAGATGGGCTGCGACTTGTTCCTGGCCAGCGCGATGTTCTGGTCGATGATTTTCATCGCGCTTTCCGCAATCGTGCCCTTCTTTTCCTGTTCGAGCGACCCGAGAATTGCCCGGTGGACGTCGTCGGGAATCTCGGCCGAGGTGCGGCGGACGAGTTCCAGCAGCGAATCTTGCAGCGTGTTCATCGATGGCAAGCTAAAGGCGCGGGTAATCGAAGTCAACCAAAGCGGGGCGCGGGGAGGTGTGGTTTCAACGGGTGGGTCCGCCTCGGCAGGCCCGCTCTGCTCCTCCCGAAAAATGTCACCCGGCAATCGTCCCACTCCAAAATCGCGGGATTCCACGCAAAAAATGTCCAATTTTTGACAAGCATCGTGTAGTCGAGGAGTGACAGCGATATTAACGTGATTTAACGATTGTGGAAGAAGTCAGTCATCATCTTAGTGAGGCAAGCCCGCAGGCGGAGAAGAAAAAAACGCGGATCCTCGCCCGCACCATTCCAGTACACGAGACGGCCTTTGGGTCGCCGCGCGATTTCCTGGACAACCGATTTGTTTACGTCGTGGTTTCCGCCCGCGCCCGCGGTCTTTCCGTGGGGGTGAACATGAACCCCGACAAGCAATGCAACTTCGGGTGCGTCTATTGCGAAGTCCACCGCACCGATCCACCGCGCGAACTGCGGATGGATCCCGAGGCGATGGCGGTGGAACTCAAAAAGACCCTGGCCGCGGTCCGCGAAGGGCGTTTGCGGGAGCGTCCATGGTATCACGCGCTGCCGGACGAATTGCTCCAGTTGCGGCACGTCGCGCTGAGCGGAGACGGCGAGCCGACATTCGCGGCGAACTTTGCGGAATGCGTGCAGGCCGTGGTTCACATCCGCGCCCTGGGCGGTGTCCCCTTTTTCAAACTGGTTCTGATGACCAACGCCACCGGCCTCGACCAGCCGGGCGTGCAGCAGGGTCTCAAGTTCTTCACCAAGTCGGATGAAATCTGGGCCAAGCTCGACGGCGGCACCCAGGCATACGTGAACCGGGTGAATCGGATGGAGATTCCGCTCGAGAAAGTGCTGGACAACATCTTGATTCTCGCCCGGCAGCGGCCGGTGACCATCCAGAGCCTGTTCCCGTCGATCAGCGGCGAGGAACCGTCGCTCGAGGAGATCGAACAGTACGCGCAACGGCTCAAACAACTGAAAGCTGGCGGCGCCCAGATCCCGCTCGTGCAAATTTACTCGGCGTCGCGCCCGACCCCGAATTCGGGCATCAGCCATCTTCCGCTGAAATCGTTGTCGCGGATCGCTCACACCGTGCGCCAGGTCGCCGGTCTGAAAGCTGAAGTTTTTTAGAATCTTCGGCCGAAAGGCCATTTCCCACTCCCGGCCTGCGTCTTCCAAGCCGCAGGCCGGACCTTCTTAAGTTGCAACAACTTACGGGCTACGTAATTCGCGTAGTGTCAAGGGATTAACTTAAAAAGTCAGGCCTTCTCGCTCTCCCGGCTGGGATTACGGGCCACGGCTTGAGTGTTCGGAATTGTTCGGAAACTTTTAACACTCCTCTGGCGGTCATTCGTTGATTCCTCCATGGTGCCATCCGCCAATGTACGCAAAACGAGCGCGGGGACGTTCCATGGGCTGCTCAAGAGAAGTCGTCGCGCCGGGGAAGGTCGGTTGCGGCATCGAGGCCGGGAATTGCAGCGAAATGCTTCTGTCGTTGATAGTGTCGAGGGCGAGTAATTTCAAAGACATCTCGGTGAAAGGTTTTATAAGGCGTGACATAATGACTTCAGATTTTACTTCATTCTTCTGCGTTGGGTCGGCTCACTGGGTTGTGCCAGCCAGTCGTTTGCGATCTGGCGTGCCAACCTGGCGGCGGCCCTGACGCGCCTGGTGCTCCGGTGCGAGTTGCCTATGCTCGCTCGGGCTTATTGTAAGAGTTCACAAATTGCGAATTCTCAACATGAACAGGCCCAGAAATTAGCCGCCCCTGAGGTCCGTCACCGGAATCGTGAAATTGGTTCGCGGGTTAACAAATTCGCCCAGAATCTGCATATTCTTAAGACGGCGGTTGAGGCAGAAAAAGAGGGCCTCGATCCCTGTTTCAAACAGGTGCGCTTTTTCGCGTTGCATCGTCCACGTAGAAAGGTCCCTTACGTAGCTGAATGTCTTTTTGTTTTGCAGTAATATATTCATAGATGTATCGGCTGCGGTTATGCAGCAGTTCATGGTTTAGGCTTTGAATTCAGCCGGACTAGAGAGGGACACCTTGGAAGCCGCCCAGGGAAGCGAGCCAGTTTTAATATACCGCTCTTTGGGAGCATGTCAAGAGCCTGTTAACACGCGAGGAAACCATAATTGATCTGGACCGATGGGCCTCAGATTTCCACCGATGATGGCAATGGTATTGATCCGGGCATAAACGGCAAATAATCCGGTCACCATTCACATTCGAGAATCTGCGCATCCGGCGCCATCACGAGAGGGAACGGGGCCGGGCGGCCGATCCAATTCGTGGTGAAACCGGCCACAAAAAACCCTTTGACCTGAAGGACGGGAGATTCAGAACAGGCGATCCAGCGGACTGCTTTCGTCCGTCGGATGCCAATACGTCGCCGCCGTGCGGCGGGGTTTGAGTTGCAGAAGGTTCTTGCCTGCCAGACGCAGAGCCCAGCCGAGCGGCGTGAGCACAAACAGGAACAGCACCACAAGGGCAACGATGCCGAGGCACTGGGCGGCGTAAAAGCCGATCAGGCTGGAAAACCGGTAGTAACCGCGAAACCATCCGGGTCGCAGCACAGCGCAGAGCGCTACGCCGCCGAGCACGGCGAGAGCCGCGGCGAAACCGGTGACGGGCAGGATGCGACGCCAGCGCAGCACGATACTGAGGACCGCCAGCGCCAGCGCGGTCAGCAGCGTCGCCTTGCGCCATTCCTTCGGGTCTTCTTTGAGTTTCAATTTCATGTCAGTCCGACTGGGGTGCAACGCGCCGATCGATCCGCCGGGCCGGTTGTGCAGTTCGGTCCAGGACGAAACTCCCCATGACGAGGAAATCCATTTCGGTGTTGACGAAGCACCGGTAGGCATCGTCGGGAGTGCAAACGATAGGTTCGCCGCGAACATTGAACGAGGTGTTGACGAGGACGGCGCAGCCGGTGGCGCGTTCGAAGCGGACGAGCAGCTCATGGAGCAGCGGATTGCCGTCGCGCTCCACGGTTTGGATGCGCGCCGAATAATCGACGTGCGTGACCGCGGGGAGGGTGGAACGGGGTTGTTTGAGCAAATCGAAGCCCCGGACTCCGGGCTGCGGAGGCAGGCGCAATTCGGCTTTGACCGGCGCCACCAGCAGCATGTAGGGCGAATCAACGTCCAGATCGAAATAATCGGTGACACGCTCGCGGAGCACGACGGGAGCAAAGGGCCGGAAGGATTCACGGAACTTGACTTTCAAGTTCATCACCGACTGCATCCGCGGGGAGCGGGCGTCGCCCAGTATGGACCGACCGCCCAGGGCGCGCGGGCCGAATTCCATCCGGCCCTGGAACCAGGGTCTCGAGCCGTCGATAGGCCGCGCCGTGAGAACAAAGGGCTGCCTCGATCTGGTCGTCCGAATATCCGGGCCCGAGCAGGGCGGATTGCATCATGTCGGCCCCGGACGACGGCGGCCCGGGAGTCGGGTCGGGGGACGCGGCGCAGTGCGAGTGCCAGGCCGCGAAGGCGGCGCCGAGTGCGCCACCGGCATCGCTCGCGGCGGGCTGGATCCAGAGACGGTCGAAGATTCTTTTCCTGAGGATAAGTCCGTTGGCGACGCAATTGAGGGCGACTCCGCCGGCGAGGCAGAGGTTGTTCAGCCCGGTGACATCGCGGGCGTGCCGGGCCAGCAGGAGCATGACCTCCTCCGTGACCGTCTGGATGGAGCGGGCAACGTTCATGTGCCGGGTTTCGATGGGATCGTCCGGTTTGCGCGGGGGCCCGTCGAAGAGGCGGTAAAACCGTTCGTTGGTCATGGTAGTGCCGCGCAGAAAGTTGAAGTAATCGAGGTTGAGCTGAAACGAGCCATCGGGCTTCAGGTCGAGTAGATGGCGACGGATGGTGTCGGCGTATTTCGGTTCGCCGTAGGGCGCCAGGCCCATGAGCTTGTATTCGCCGGAGTTGATTCGGAAGCCGCAGTAATCGGTGAACGCCGAGTAAAGCAGCCCGAGCGAGTGCGGGAAGCGCAGTTCTTTCAGCAGGCGGATTTCATGACCGCGCCCGCAACCGATGGTCGTGGTCGCCCATTCGCCGACGCCGTCGATGGTGAGGATGGCCGCCTGGGCAAAGGGTGACGGGAAGAACGCGCTGGCTGCGTGGGCCTGGTGGTGCGCGGTGAAAAGGACGGGGCACTCCGGCCGCAGGCCGGGCAGCTCTTCGCGGATGGTCTTTCGCAAATCGAGCTTTTCACCCAGCCAATTGGACAGGACCGTCGGGAAGGTGCGCCAGCCGCCTGGCGCCACGGCGAGGTACGTTTCGAGCAGGCGGGCGAATTTGAGGACCGGTTTGTCATAAAAAACCACGGCGTCGAGTTGGGCGGCCTCAAGTCCCGCATGCCGGAGACAGAACTGGATGGCCAGGCGCGGGAAATCAGGATCGTTTTTCCTCCGGCTGAAACGCTCCTCCTGCGCCGCGGCGACGATGCCTCCATCGCGAAGCAGGGCCGCGGCGGCATCGTGGTAATAGGCGGAAATGCCGAGGATATTCCGCGGAGCGGGCATGAATCACATGAACGGATAAAGCGCCCAGGCGATTCCGGAGCTGGCGCTGAAGATGAGGACGACACCCAGGAGCAACAGCACCAGGATCAATGGAATCAACCACCATTTCTTCTCCCGCGCGCAGAAGCGCAGGAATTCCTTAAACACAGCCCACATGGACGGGCGCATCCTATCAATTCCCGCCGCGAGTTGCAACAGCAAGGCGGCAGGCCCCAAAACGAAGCAGCGCTGATTTTTCAAGGCGGTAGCCATGAGGCTTTGGAAGCTGTTACAAGTGAGAAGGCTTTTTGGGCGTTGTGCGCGGTCATGAAGTCGTAGAACCCCTGAAGAGCCGCCTGACGTGGATTGCGGCGCTTGCCGATCCAATGTACTGCCAGGCTGACGGTGACGCGCCGGATCATTGCCAGATTCAGGGCCGCCCCGGGCAGTCGGACCCGGCTGCGGTCTTCGCCAGCGGTGACATCCAGCCGCAGATGAAGACCGTTCTCGATCCCCCAAGTTGCTGCACGTTGTCGGCGACCGAGGGCTGATTGCCTTTGACCGTCCTCAGGTAATCGCCCGACGCGTTGGGGGAGCCGGGGCAGGGGATCCTGTTCCGGCCCGAGGAAATAAGCGCCGCCCGTTGGCGCGTGACGGGGGTGTGTCCAGAATGGCCGACGGCAACTGCGTTCTTGCCAATCCGGCGCTTGCGGCTTCAAATGCCGTGGCGTTATGACCAGCGAACACACCGGAGCGGTGCCCAGGCGATTTGTGACCATGGTCCTTCCCTGGATCGTCGGCGCCTGCGGGCTGTTGGTCTATCTGCTCACGATCAATCCCTGGATCTCGCTGCTCAGTCTCGGAACCGTGACACGGATCTCCGGATGGGATTGGCGTCCGGAACTGGGCCAGCCTCTCACCTGCGCGCTCCTGTACCCGTTCCGCTGGCTGCCGGAGTCGATGATCCCGCCGGCCATCAACCTGTTCAGCGCCGTGTGCGCCGCCCTGGTGCTGGCGCTGCTGTCGCGATCCGTCGCGCTGCTGCGCCACGATCTGGCGCCGGACGATCTTCTGCTCCAGGACCGGCCCGCCTCGATTCTTTCCACCCCGACGGCCTGGATGCCGCCGGTCCTGACGGCGATGGTGTGCGGGCTGCAATTGACTTTTTGGGAACATGCGACATCGGGCAGCGGAGAGATGATCGACCTGCTGGTGTTTGCCTACGTCATCCGGTGCCTGCTCGAATTCCGCATCGACCCTGACCCGTCCTGGCTTTCCCGATGCGCCTGTGTCTATGGCGCGGGGATGGCCAACAACTGGGCGATGCTGGGTTATCTCCCGATTTTTCTGGCTGCGATTCTGCGGGCGACGGGGCTGCGCGCGGTGCTGGACCGGCGCTTTCTGCTGCGGATGGCATTGTGGGGATTGGCCGGGCTCAGCCTTTATTTGCTGATGCCGACGGTGGATGGTGTTTCCTCGAGCGGGGACATTGGTTTCTGGGCGGCGCTGAAGCTTGAGTTCAAGTCGCAGACGGTGGGTCTTCTCTCGTTGCGAACGCCCGTGTTCGAGGCGATGGCAACGATGTTGTTGGTGCCGCTGCTGGTACTGTCGATCCGCTGGAAATCACATACGGTGCAACTGGGTGACGACACGCCATTGGGAGTGCTTCTCACCAAGGCCACCGGGCATGTTGTGCACGGGCTGTTTCTTTTCGTGCCGATCTGGATTGCGCTGGATCCGACCTTCAGCCCCCGCCATTTGGGCCAGGGGGTGCCGATGCTGACCTATTATTACATCTCCGCCCTGGTCTTCGGGTATTGCGCCGGCTATTTCCTTCTGCTCAAGCCGGGCGGCGCGTTCAAGCGTCTGGCAAAAGCGCCGGTCGCCGGGGCCTGGGTATTGCTGTTTGCCCTTCCTCTGGGACTGGCCTGGAGGAATCTGGGCCAGATGAGGATCACCAATGGGCCGATGCTCCATGAGTTCGTCAGGGAGCTTTACGGGGATCTGCCGGCGGGGAACAGCGTGGTTCTGAGCGACGACCCCAAGCATCTCTATCTGTTGCGGGCGGAATTGAGCGCCCGCCACGACGATCCGGAGAAGGATCCCATCCTGCTCGAAACGGGCTCGCTGAGATCGGCCCGGTATCACATTTTAATGGCCCGGCAGTTCGGTTCGAGGTGGCCGGTTGCCCCGCCAACGAATAGACTGGAGGTCATCCGGCCGCTCGGGATGCTCGAGCTGATTTCGGCGTTCGCCGCGCGCGAGCCGGTCCTTTACCTGCATCCAAGCTCCGGCCTTTTCTTCGAACCCTTCACCGATCAACCCAACGGCTCCGTCCATCTCCTGGTCCCATGCCAGGTCCGGGATGTGGTCGGTCAAAAGCTTGCGGATGCGGTGGTGGCCACCAACGAGCTGATCTGGCAGCAGCGTTGGACGAATGGGCTGATGGACCTGGCCAGGCAGACCAAAGAGCGGCCTCGATCCATCCTCGAGTGGGCGGGACCGGCGCTCCGCTTCCTGCGACTGCAAACCCAGCAGAACCCGACTGCGATGGGCATCGGCTACGCGTATTCGAAATCGCTGGACTATTGGGGTGTGGAGATGCAGCGCCTCGGCCAGTGGCCGGAAGCCGGCGTGTGGTTTCGGCGGGCGCTCGATCTGAATCCCGACAACGTCGCGGCGCAGATCAATATCCTTTACAACGAACACTGCCGGCGGGGCGACAAAACGCGGCTCGATCCCGAAGCGGTGGAACTTCAATTTCGGGATCTGTTCGCCCGGTATGGCGGGTGGGCCGAGGTTCTCGGCAGTGACGGTCCGGTGGATGAACCGACGTTTCTATCCCGAACCGGCCGCGTGATGCTGTTTTCCGGCAACAGCCGCCAGGCCGCCGCCGCATTCATGCGCTGCGCGGAACTGGCGCCCGACTGGATGCCGCCCAAACTGTGGCTGGCGCGAAGCTATCTCCGCTTGTGGGACTTTGCCGAAGTGGTGAAGCTCACGGACCGGATCCAGGGTTCCGGCCAGCATCTGGACGCGGCCGGTCTGGCCGAGCTGTTGGACTGCCGGGCGACGGCGATGCGGGCGCTGGGAGAAACGAACGAGGCAGTCGCCTGCATCGAGGACTTCGTCAGCCGATACGGGGAGCAAAGCGAGGTTGTGGCGAGCGCGGCGGATTTGTATGCGGCGAGCGGACAGTTGGAAAGGGAGCTGGCCCTGGTGGAGGAGTTGGTGAAGCGCGATCCGAACAACCCCGATTTGCTCGTGCACAAGGCGGTTACGCTACTGTGGCTGGCGCGATATGACGACGCGGCGGCGACTCTGAGCAAGGCGCTATTCCTGTCGCCCTCCGATGAAGCCGCGCTGCTGTATCGGGCGATCGCGTACCTCGGCGCCGGCCAGCTCGATGCCTCGCGCGAGGATTACGAGCAATTGCTCAGGGCCACTGGCAACTCGAAATTGGCCCTGTTCGGATTGGGGGCGATCGCCTGGCGCAAACACGAAACCAATGCCGCCGTCGATTACTACGAGCAATACCTTTCCAATGCCATTCCCGGGTCAACGCAATTCAAGATCGCCTCGCAACGGCTCAAAGAATTGACGCACGGAAAAACCCCATGAACCGACGAGGCGCACATAGGAGATTTCACCGCCAGGCAGTGTCTTCATTTCACCGGTAGGGACGACCTGCGGGACGTCCGAGGCTGCGCAGCAGCGCGGCCCTGCCGTCAAACGCATCTGACGAAATTCCCAAGGTGGTATTCCGCCTTTCCCGCTTGACACACCGCTTTGCGCATGGAGAATGAGCACGTCTAACCGAAGAGATTAGTGCTTAATGAGCCATTACGGTGGAACATTTATGATTATGAATTCGAGCAGCACAGAACCTTTCCCACGGACAACGTCTGCCGCCAGTCGAGTCGATTCCACCAAGCTGGTTTCCCTCCTGGCGCTGGCCGCAGGCGCAGCGGCGATGCCTCAAACGACCAACGCCGATATCATCTTCACTGATTTGAGTTCCAGTCCGGTTACTGTGGGCTACTCGGGCGTTGCCCAATATGACTTCATCTTGCCTGGCAACGCCGGGTTTAAGATCGATCGGAGGCAAGATACCGGGAATACCGTGGAAGCGAGCGGGTCAGTTCGTAGTTCCCACCGTCGCACTCTCAATGTGTACCAAAGTCGCGGATCCGTTAAATTCAATGCAATCAACTATCTTGTGGTCCCACATGCCAAGGGCGATGTCTGGCAGGGTCAAAGTACAGCCAATGGCCCTGCAATCGGTGTGGCGAGGCGTACACAATTCAACGGTGCGCATACCGTTTCATCGTATTTACCGGCCACCTACAGCGACCATAAATACCTGGCTTTTGAGTTCAGCGACAGCACAGAAGGCGGTGCCATTCGCTATGGTTGGGCCGAAATCCTCTTGACCAATGGCAACCTGGATACCACCACTGGTCCCAACGTAACCATCTACGGCTACGCGTACGATGACACTGGGGCTTTCATAGCCGCGGGCGCCACCTCAATCCCCGAACCTTCATCCGCGGCCTTCCTGGCCTTGGGGGCACTGATAGTGGGCGCGAAAGGCTTGCGCGCATGGCGGCGCAAAGAGACCCCGACGCCCGGGCTGTGATGGGGCCGGTTCGCGGTTCGTTTTCTCAAGCGGCAACCTGACTCTTTTTCCCCTGCCGCCGGTGGCACAGGAGTGTGTTCATATTGGCCACACCGCGCATTATTTGTCCATTCCGGGCCTGGTGCTTTCGAGCGGCGGCGATTTCGGCAGCAGGCGGCCAATGATGACCAGGAGGACCACGACGACGAGCGCCAGAATTCCCCAGAAGAGCACGCCGCCTATTCGCGGTGCCCGGCCCTCGCCCCACGACGGTTTCCTGAGTTGTTCCGGAGCGGCCAGCGACGCCGTTGCCTTGTCCGCGGTCAACAACTGGTCGGCCACCAGGCTGAGATCGTATCGCGGTGCCGCCACCTCCGGATTGCCATAATAGAGGAAAACGTGATCTTCGCGCCCGGCTTTGAACAAAAGCCGCGTCGCGGGATAGAACAGCCGGAACTGATCCAGTTCAATCCGCGGGTTGTCGCCGTTCTGCGTTTCCAGGAACAGCACGTCGCTTCGGGGCGAAGTGTCGAGCGTCATGAAGAATTCCCGGCTCCTATGCCCGGGGGTTTGAACCCAGGACGCCGCACCCAGCGGGCGCCGGTACGATTCGCCCCGTTCGTCGGTCACTTCCTCGTACAGCGCCAGGTCGCGCTGGAACAGCGCCGTCGGCACGGCGCAACTCAGCCGCGTAACGGGCAGATGGGGATGCGGGAGTTTGACGATCCAGCGGCTCAGCTTCGGTTTTTTTGAGTCGTTCGTTGCGGTCACCGCCGGCGTCAGCGAGCGGCTGATGGAAGTGCGTTCGAGGATGTAAGGCAGTTGTCGGCCCTCGCGCAGGAGGCGGACGTCTTCAAAATCCGGCTGTGCCCGCGAAAGCGTATCGAGGTCCAGCTCAACCTGCTGCGCTCCGGTGCGGGTGAGTTGGACCGCCTTGCGGAATTTCCACGCCGACACGTCCAGCGTTGCCCCCTGTGCTTCAATGCCGGACAGAACTTCCGGGGCGCGATAATTCGGATTATCGGCCGGCGCCGGAAGTTTGATGGGCAAAACCGGCGCGGTTTCTAGGTTCGCGCCCAGCGCGGCCAGATCGTAACTCGGAGCGGCGCAACGGGCGTTGCCGGTCAGCAGATGATAAGTCCCCGCCTGTCGCGCGAGAAACACGAGGTAAACCGGCCGCCGTTCGGCCCGCACCGCAGAGATGGACAATGGCGGACTATCCTGATTCCTGATGAGCAACAGCAATTCCCGCGAGCGAACCAGGGTTTCCAGCGAGACGGTGAGATTGGAAGAAACCGGTTGGCCTTCGATGGCGACGCGGTAGAGGACACTCTGTGCCACGGTCTGTTCGCGAACGGAATCCTCCAGGACCTGCGGCACCGCCAGGGTCACCTGCCGGGTGAACAAAGGTTCGGCCGTTTCGATTTGAACCGAGGCCACATCCAGATTTGCCGCGCCCAGATCCAGCGTGAGCCGGGTTTCGCCGGGATTCTCATTTCGCTCGGCAATCGTGACGGGCAGCCGTTCGTTAGGGGCCGAGGCGCCCGCCGCCACCTGGACGCGGGCGCCGGTGAACGGGACCGGTTGCGAGCGTTGGTCGTCCACGGTCAGTCGCAGCCACGCCCACTCGTGCGGCGGCAGATCCAGGTGCAATTGGCCGGCGCCGTTGGGCTGGCGGAAGATGGGTTGGCCTTGGGTCAGCGTTTGCCAGCGGCTCCCATCGTTGGAACCCTCGACCTTCACCGGCTTGATGAAACCGGTTGCGGGACTGTCAAGCGTAATGCCGTCGATCGGTTGCCGCAGACCTGTTTCGAGCGTGATGACTGTGCCGCCCGGGTTCAACGAGACCTGAAAGGATTTTGCCCTTTGGCTGATTCTCGCCGCCGGAGCGGGGCGTGCGATGAGATAAGGCACTTCACTGCCCGCGTCGTCCTGGAGGCGTAGGTCTTCGAGTCCGGAGCGGGCGGCATCGAGGGTTTCGACCGGCAGACTCAACTTCACCAGGCCGGGTGCCGGCACGTTGAACGGCTGTTCGTGCTGCCAATCCGCGGGTAAAGGAGCGGCTGTTGCGGGGCAAGTCCAAACCAATGCGCAAACGCAACCCGCGGCGACGTTGAGACTGAGTTGCTCGAACAGGCTTCCGGGATGCCTCTGGTTATGACTCTGTTTCATTCCTGGATTCCTTCGTTTTGAGATCGGCCGAGAAGAAGCGTTGATAGGCGAACGACGCCAGCATTGCGATCGCCGCCACGCTGATAAATGCCCCGATGCGGTAAAGCTGGGCGAGATGCGCCAGGTCATGAAGGAATAGTTTGATCAGGGTCACGCTTAACAGCCCGAGCGCGGCATAACGCGGAGCGCGAAGTTTTTTCGTGATGCCGGCGCCCAGCAGCACCAGGGCGAAGAGTGCCCAGGCGATGGAATAGGTCATGTCGCGCGCGAAGTTGCCGCTGAACTGGAACGTCAGCGTCGAGCCGGGTTCGCTGAAGAAGTCGGCGATTTCAATGTTCAACAGCAGGAAGGCGAGCACGGTTCCCAGCGCGGCCAGGATCGGCGGCGTGTTGACGCCCAGGACCTGGTGGCGCGGCGGCGCGAGCAGACGGGCGCCGAGGAACAGACAGGCCGTCACGATGCCATACGCGTAGAGGTACCAGTTCCAAATCGGCGTCGTGCTGCGCGCATGATATTCGAGCACGGCGGGATTGAGGGCAAGCCGCGCAAAGGCGGCCATGAGCAGTCCCGTGCCCGCGAGCCGCAGTCCCGGGTGCGGCACGCGATGGAACAGCCACAGCAATGCCGCGCCTTCCAGCGCCCAGCCGATGGTGATCCATTGGCGGTCGAATTGGATCGGGAAAATCAACGTGATGAAGAACAACGCCACGCCGCCGAACCAGGCGAGTTGCGCCACCCTCGCGGTGTTCGCGGCGGAAGCCCTTTTCAAAACCAGCACCAGGCTCAGCAGCGAAGGGAGGGCGAAGGCCGCCGGCAACAGACCCATGACAGGATTCGGATACGCGGCCGCGATGAGGCGATGCATCAGGAAAAACTGAGGGGGTCCGGCCAAGGCGGCCGTGGCCCACGGAACAACCTTGTTACCGAACTGCCGCAGGAACAGGAACGGGAACAGCGCGAACACAGCCAGGAAAATCACATACCAGGCCAATGGCGTGGTCGGATTGGCGGGATCGAACCGGTTGAAGTGCCAGGCGCTTTCCAGCGCCGTTACGCACACCAGCCCGACCGCCGGCAGCCAGTCCTGGGAGAACAGTTTCGTCACGCCCAGCAGCAGCACGACCAGCAACAGTGCCAGCCCGAAGACGGGCGAGGGATTGGCGAGCGGCAGTCGCAGCGTGGCCATGATCAGCAGCAGGAACGGCAGCGCCGCCGAGCACGCGGGCAGCAACGCCGCCAGATTTTCCGGTTGCAGGGCATCGTCGTCGAGACGGACGGTTTTGCCGACCAAGCCGGGTTTCAGCCTGCGCACCGCCCACGCGCTGACGGCGACGAAGAAGACCGAAAACACGCCGAGCAGGAAAAACGAGATCGGCAGACCGGTCAGCGTCGCGGGGATTTTGAAAATCAGCGCGCCGGTGGCGGCGAGGGTCAACAGCATGACCGTCAACACCGGCAACAGCGAGGCGGTCAACACGGCCAGGCCGATGGCCAGCACGTCCACCAGCAGGACAAACGGCCAGACGAGAAAGGAAATTTTCGCGAGCTGGAAGATCGGAATCAGCACCAGGACGAGCGCGAGGGGCGGGAAGACCCGGCTGCCCCAGAGTGGGAACGTGACGCCGCGCCGGCGCCGCATCCACACCGGGAAGGCCGAGTGGACGATGGCAAAGACGAAGTAAAACGTCAGTGCGGCGTTGAGCAGTTCGTTGTTGAGCGATTGGGACGTCCAGAAAGCGAGGAGGGCGAAAACGGCGAGCCCGGCGACGGGTTGCGCGGGAACGATGCTCCCGTCCAGCAGCACCAGCGTCGTCACGATCAGATCGACGATGAACACGAAGCCGAACATCAACCACGGTCGTTGCGCGAGCGGTGCGAACGTCAGAAACGAGGCGGTAAAGCCGAGCGTCACGGCAGCCAAACCCAGCGCGGACCCCGAAAACCATGCATTTGCCTGTTGGCGAAACCTTGCCCACCCGGTGGCGGCAAGATAAAGCGCGTTGAACCCCAACAAAACCGCCATTGCAATCAGGATCTTGTTCCCCTCGAAATACTTTTCAGCGACGAAGAACTTGACCGCCCAGCCGATTTGCATGAGAACCGTTCCCGCGGCGGCGAGGGCCGCCAGGAAGAACCAGCGGCGATGGAGCGCCACCACAATCAGGCCGGCGTCGAGAATGGCAATGTAACCGAACAGGCCGAGCGGATTGTCCTGGCCGGTGGAGAGCAGGATGGGGGTGAGAAAACCTCCCAACATGCCGAGGATGGCGACGACCATGGCGTTGAGCCGCACGGCGAGCAGGAAGGCCGTCGTCGTAATCAACACCATCAACAGGAACGTCGGGATCGTGCCGAAAAACTGGAAGTGATAGATCGAGCGGCACGCGAACGTGACGGCGTAGAGGATGAGGACGCCCGTGGCGCACAAGGTTTGCGCGCCGACCGTATATTGTTTCCGCCGATGCAGCCAGGCCCCCACGATCAACAGGCCGAGGCCGGTGAGAAAACCCAGAGCGACTCGAAGTTCGGGCGTCACCCAATTTCTGTCGAACGAGTATTTTACAAACAACGCCACTCCCAGGAATGCGGCGAGGCCGCCCGCGTAAGCAAACCCTTTCACGCCCAAAAACTGTTCCCAATTGATCGAAGGTACCGATGTTGGCGCCGGTTCGGGCGCGCGCCATGGCTCTGCTTTGGTTGCGGCAACCGGCGGCGCCGCGGCGGACGAGGCGGCGACCGTTTCTGGCAACGGCGGAGGTGTGGAAAATGGAGTTATGACTGGCTTGAGCACCGGCGGGGGGACAGGTGTTCGCGCCGGCTCCGGCCGGGGCAACGTGTCTGCCGGTACCGGGCTTGTGATGGGAACCCGGGCCATTGTCGAGAGTGCGACTGCCGGCGCCGCGACCGGTTCGGCCGGGCCTGTTTCCCGTTCTTTCCTGAGGTGGAAAACTTCCGACTCCAATGCGCCTAGCCGGCGGGAGAGTTCTTCAATGCGGTTGCGGGCGGCGACGGCGCGCACGATGAGCCAGATGGCCAGAGCGATGGGAACTCCCAGAACCAATGCGACGAAGACGAATTCCGGTGCTTCCATTGTTTTTCCTTTCAGCGGACGGCACAGCTTCCCCGACAGGAATCAAAGTGGTACACCGCGCAGGGCCGTGGCAAGCCGGAATAATTCGGCCGGTTGCGTCTTTTTTATGCCTTTTCGTGCTTGACAGTACGCTCTACGCAGCGAACATTCACCTCGTAAGCCGGTTTCGGACCTGGAAAGTGGATGCACATAAACAGACAATCGATAACGAGAAGAAACTTCCGATATCTCACATCATGAACACACCTGTCGCGAGAAAGAGTGACCCGGCCAAGTTGGTTTCCTTGCTAGCATTGGCCACCGGGGCCGTTGCCATGCCGCAATCGGCAAGTGCGGATATCATTTATACGGATCTGACTTCCAGTCCTGTCACGGTGGGTGCGAACGGGGTCAACTCCTTCAGTCTGTCATTTCCGGGCCAGGTGCAATTTGGTTTCCAGGTGAAACGCAGGAGCACTGGCTTTACCTATTACCGGAGCGTGGTTGTCGGCAAGCTGGGCGGAGCGGTTGCGGCCTCCGTTCAAGGCGTCGGGGGCTTCGCGCTGCAGCGCGGGAAAGGGGCATCTTGGAACAACGCCTACCTGCTCTACAACAAGCCGGCGATCGCGAAGGCGACCAGCGATTTGGCCTTTACGAATCACAACCCGGGCAGCTACACCACCCACGAATATCTATCGTTTTCGTTTCGAGATACCGCTCAGGGAAACGCCCAGCTCTACGGCTGGGCGGAAATCAGTTTGAGCAACAGCACCTCCACGGACCCGAACGTCACCCTTTACGGTTACGCGTACGACACGACCGGGGCTCAGATTGTCACGGGTGCGGGTGAAGTTCCCGAACCCTCCTCGGCTGCGCTCCTGGCTTTGGGTGCGTTGACTTTTGGGGCAAAGGGCCTGCGCTCCTGGCGCCGGAACCGTGTCGTCCCGGGCAAGTCCTGACGCGACTTGCTTTTTCCTCGTCCACCTCATTAACTCATTCGGCTTGATTTAACCCGGTTTACGGTCAGGCCATGGTTGTGTCCACCGGCGGTGTTTTCAGCAATGGCTTTTTATGCCCAAAGCACGCGTGTTGCTCATCGGTTGGGATGCGGCTGACTGGAAAGTGATCCGGCCGCTGCTCGATGCCGGCCGGATGCCGAACCTGGCCCGGTTCATGGCCGAGGGCGTGCACGGCAACGTGGCGACGATTTACCCGGTGCTGAGCCCGATGCTTTGGACCTCGATTGCCACGGGCAAACGAGCCTACAAACACGGCATCCACGGGTTCTCCGAACCGTTGCCGGATGGTTCCGGGGTGCGTCCGATCACCCTGCTGTCGCGCAAAACCAAGGCGGTCTGGAATATTCTCAATCAAACCGGCCACCGCTCCCTGGTGGTGGGTTGGTGGCCTTCGCACCCCGCTGAACCGCTGAACGGTGTGATGGTATCGAACCATTTCCAGAATTCCGCCGGAGAACCCGGAACATCGAGGCCATTGCCGCCGGGGATGGTTCATCCGCCTTCCCTCGCCGCATCGCTGGCGGAATTGCGGGTGAATCCCATGGAGTTGAGCGGCGAATTCATCCGGTTGTTCGTGCCCGAGTACGAGAAAGTGGACCAGGTCACGGACAAGCGCCTTCACTCCCTGGGCAAAATCATTGCGGAAACGATGTCTGTCCACGCGGCAGCGACGGAATTGCTGGCGACGCAGGAATGGGATTTCGCCGCGGTTTATTACAGCGGAATCGACCATTTCGAGCACGCCTTCATGAGCTACCACCCGCCGCGGTTGCCCTGGGTGAGCGAGGAGGATTTTGCGATCTACCAGGATGTTGTCGCCAATGCCTATCGCTATCATGACGCGATGCTGGGAGTGTTGTTAGGGTTCGCCGATGAGAACACCACGGTGATCCTGATGAGCGATCATGGTTTCCACCCCGATCATCTGCGGTCCGGATATGTGCCGGCCGAGCCGGCGGGCCCGGCGGTCGAGCATCGTCATTTCGGCATTCTGTGCATGAAAGGCCCGTCGCTGCGAACGGGTGAACCGATTTACGGCGCCAGCCTGCTCGACATTTGCCCGACCCTCCTCACGCTGTTCGGTCTTCCGCCGGCCAGGGACATGGATGGAAAGGTTCTATTGACGGCGTTCAAGGAACTGCCCCGAGTCGAACCGATCGAGAGCTGGGACGGCGTGCCGGGAGACGCCGGAACCCATCCGCCGGCGACGCAATTGGATCCGGTGGCTTCGGCCCAAGCCTTCAAACAACTGGTGGACCTGGGGTATGTGGCGCCACCGGGGGCGAACGTCGAGGAAAACGTCAACGAATGTGTGTGTGAACTCAAATACAACCTCGCGCGGGCCTATCGGGACGGGAATTGCTGCAGCGAGGCGGCAGCCCTGGCCGAGGAGTTGTGGATGCGATGGCCCAGAGAGCATCGCTTCGGCCTATTGCTGCTGGATTGCCTCGGTCCCCTTGGCCAGGTGGCGCGGCGGCGCGCCGCTGTCGAGGAGCTGGGGCGGCGAATCGAACTCTACCAGATCGAGGCAAAAGCCGAGTTGGCGCGCCTCGAAGAGCGGAAAGCCCGGGAACAGGGTCAGGAAGCGGCGCCGGCCGCCGACGAGGACAAGCGCGCCCAATTTGAAGAGCGCCAATGGCGGGAGCTGGCCCAGGGACGTCCGCTCCTGATGGAATGGCTCCTCGCCGGCCAAGCTGTCCTCGAGCACCGTCCCGCAGAAGCACGTCGCTATTTCAAGATATTGGCCGAAGCCGACGTGTTGAACGCCGGCTTGGGCCTGGGTGTGGCCGGCGCGCTGGCGGAGTTCGGCGACCTCGAGCCGGCCGAAACCTTACTGCGCGAGGCGCTCGAGTCCGACCCGGAAAATGCGCTGGTCCATGCCCAACTGGCCGGAGTTTATCTCAAGGCGGGCCGGCTCGATGAGGCGATCGACGCCGCGGCCGAGTCCCTCAGCCTGGTTTATTTCCAGCCCGGCGTCCATGCTCTGCTCGGACGGGCATTGATGGAAGCTGACAAGTTCCCCGAGGCCGAACGGGAACTTCTGGTGGCGGTCGCGCAATCCCCCCGCAACTTGGCGGCACACGAACTATTGGGCGTGCTGTATCGGCAGCACCTGCACCGGCCGGCGGACGCCTTCGCACACGAAGGCCGCGCACTTTCGCTCCGCCACGAGCTGGCGGAGCGCGAACGCGCCGGAGCTTCGCGCGCCGCCGCCGACCCCCGGCCACAAGACGTGCCGGAGGAAACAGGGCGACCGCCCGCCGAAAGCGACTCCATTCCCGTGCCGTTCGATCCGCCCGTGGACGCCAAGCGGATCATCACGGTGGTCTCAGGGTTGCCTCGCAGCGGCACGTCGATGATGATGCAACTTCTGACCGCCGCCGGATTGGAAGCATTGACCGACTCAAAGCGGGCCGCGGACGAAGACAATCCGCTGGGCTATTTCGAATTCGAAAAGACGTTGCACCTGTCGAAGGACGCCTCCTGGCTGCCGGAGGCGCGCGGAAAGGTGGTGAAGATCGTGGCACAGTTGCTGCCATTTCTCCCGCCGAACGAGCACTATCACATTCTCCTGATGGAGCGCAACCTGGACGAGGTCATCGCCTCGCAGAACGCCATGCTGGCGCGCCAGGGCCGCCGCGGCGCGGAGCTGGACCGGCAGCAGCTTCTCGATACCTACACCGCGCAACTCGATCGGGTGCGGGACCAGCTTTCCCGGCGGACGCATGCGCGGATCCTGACGGTGAACTTCGCGGCGCTGCTGGCGGATCCCTCGACCGGTGTGGATCGCGTGGCGCGATTTCTGGGAACCCCTTTCGATCGCAGGTCTGCGGTGGAAACCGTGCATCCGGAACTGCGGCGCCAGAGGGCCTGAGATCACCGCCATCCCGAGCCACCGCCCGCAGCCGCGATTTTCAGGTCGCGCTCTCCGGAAGGCAATTCCGTCCCCATCCTGCCGGTCAGGATTGAAATTGATTGCTCTGGAACAAGCCACGTTCACCCGCCGCTGGCGACCTGCTTCGACACGAACCCACCCGCCGCCCAGCATTCGAGCCACAATGGCTCCGTTCGGGTCATCCGGCGATGCGGATACACCCAAACTTAGCCTGTCCACCACAAAGAATGCGAAACATTGGCCAAAACATGGGTAGTCGATCTCCGGCCGGTCGCCGACGCTGTGCCTGAAGCGGGCGCACCAATGCGCCGAACATCGCACCAACAGAGTTGGAGTTAACGAACATGAAGAAAGCAATCATACTTGTAACAATCATTGGGTTTACCGCGGCCCTGTCTGCCAGGGCCGGGGATGCAAAAGAGAACTGGGACAAGCTGTGCGCCAAATGCCACGGCGCCGATGGCAAGGGCCAGACGAAAATGGGCCAGAAGCTTGGCGTGAAGGATTTCACGGACGCCAAGGTTCAGGCGGAGCTGAAGGATGACGCCGCGACCAAGGCGATCAAGGAAGGTGTCAAGGACAAGGACGACAAGACGCTGATGAAGCCTTTTGTAGATTTGTCCGGCGACGAGATCAAGGCATTGGTTCAGTACGTCCGCGGTTTGCAGAAGTAGCCCGGATGGAGGGGAAGAGGGTTGCCGGCCCCGCTGGCTGGGCGTTGCAGGGGAAGTGATGGGCTGCGGGGACAGGGCGGTGATTTGTTTTGAGCGGCAACCCCTTCTTCAACCAGAGAAGCGATTCCAGAGGGCCAACGCTCATGCGCCGCTTTCAAATGCCGCCCCAGATTCTTCGGCTGGTGTTGCTGACATTGGCCATTGTGGGGTCCTACATGGTCGCTCGCGTGTTCCTGACGCCGGCGACATTCGGGCAGTATGGCTGGTATCGCGGTGCGGCGCTGGAGGAACTGGCGGCGCGGACTCCGGTTTATGCGGGCAAGAAAGCGTGCGACGAGTGTCATTCCGACATCCTGCACAAGCTTGCCGGGGATGCGCACAAGACGCTTTCCTGCGAAGCCTGCCACGGTGTGAGCCGGACCCATGCCGACGACCCGGATATATTGCCGGTGAAACTGACGGGCAGCCATTGCATCCGGTGTCACGAAGCCAACCCTTCCCGGCCGGCGTGGTTCAAGCAGATCGTCGTGAAGGATCATTACAGCGGAAAGTGCACCGAGTGCCACATTCCGCATCAACCGACCCAAAGCCCATGAAGACCCAGTTCAATCGTCGCGGCGCGCTTGCCAGGTTGGGCGGCATTTTGGCCGGAGTGCTCGCGTTGCCGGTCGCGCGCACCGCCAAGGCGGCGGTGCAAAGGGTATTCGTGTCCTCCGGCGCCGCCAGAGGATATGACCCGTCGAAGCATAAATGGCTCATGTGCATCGACGTCAACAAGTGCATCGGCTGCGGGCTTTGCGCCGAGGCGTGCAAGAAGGAAAACGGCGTCCCGGAAGGACCTTACTTTCGCACATGGATCGAGCGTTACATCATCCAGAAACCCAAGCCGGGTTCGGGCCAGACGCGCGGGGAGACTCTGGTGGATTCCCCCGATGGAGGAATGCACGGATTTCCCGAGTCGCCGGTGCCCAGGGATCAGATCGAGCATTCGTTTTTCGTCCCGAAGCTGTGCAACTTGTGCGAGCATTCGCCCTGCGTCCAGGTGTGTCCGGTCGGGGCGACGTTTGACGCGCCCGACGGCGCGGTGCTCATCGACCCGAAGTACTGCATCGGCTGCGGCTTTTGCATCCAGGCGTGTCCTTACGGCTGCCGGTTCCTGAGCCCGGTGACGAAGACCGCCGAAAAGTGCACGCTGTGTTATCACCGGATCACGCGCGGACTCAAACCGGCGTGCGCGGAGATCTGTCCGACCCAGGCGCGCATTTTCGGTGATTTACTGAATCCGGTTCCGGACGATCCGATCCAGAAGTTTTACGAGCAGAACCGGGTGCAGGTGCTCAAGCCGTACCTGGGCACGGCACCCCGTGTCCTCTACGCCGGGTTGGACAAGGAGGTAAGGTGAGATGACGAGCGAAGTGACCAATATCGTTGTCGAAGTTCTGCCGAGGTTCGAAGGTTACGTTTATCCCAATGAAGCGACCGCGCACCCGCTGTGGGGTTTCCTCATCGTGCTCTACCCCTACATCACCGGATTGGTTGCGGGCGCGTTCATCATGGCATCGCTGGTGCGGGTGTTCAAAGTCAAGGCGCTGGAACCGGTGTACCGGCTCTCGCTGCTGACGGCCCTGGCGTTTCTCCTGTGCGCGACGTTGCCCCTGCTGTTTCATCTGGGCCATCCCGAACGCTGTTATGAAATCATGATAACGCCGCACCTGACTTCCCCGATGGCGATCTTTGGCTTCGTTTATGCCTGGTACTTGATGGCGGTGTTGCTGCTGGAGCTTTGGTTTGATTACCGGCAGGATCTCGTGGAATGGTCGAAAACCACCGCCGGGTTCAAGGGGATTATCTATCGCATCTTCACCGTTGGCGTGACCGACGTATCGCCGCCGGCCGTGGCGCTGGATGTGAAGATGGGCCGGATCCTTTCCGTTGTGGGCATTCCGTCGGCGTTTTTGCTGCATGGCTACGTCGGCTTCATTTTTGGCTCGATCAAAGCCAACCCCTGGTGGGGCAATGCCATCATGCCCATCATCTTCATCCTCTCGGCCATTGTGTCGGGCATCGCGCTCTGCGTGTTCAACTACATGGTCCTCACCTGGATTCGGCGCCACACCGTCGAGATGCGTTGCCTGGACACCATGGCCATGTTCCTCTTCTACGCGTTGCTCGTGGACGCGGCTGTTGAAGGGTTGGACTGGATCCATCGCATTTACGCGGCCGAGGAGGGGTTCTCGGTGATGCAGACCATGATTCGCGAGAAGCTGTTTTATACCCTGAACCTCGGGCAGGCGACGATTGGAACGCTGGTGCCGTTTCTATTGCTGGGGTCGCTCCAGCTTCTTCGCAGGCGCGTGCCGGAAATGGTCCGCCGCCGCATGATTTCCGCCAGCGCGGCCATGATCCTGATCGGTGTGTTGGCGATGCGGTGGAACGTCGTGATCGGCGGGCAGCTTTTTTCCAAGAGCCTGCGCGGGGTGATGGGTTACAAAATGGAATTCGCCGGCGTCGAAGGCTGGTTCATGGGGATTCTTCTCCTGGGCCTGCCGTTCGTGATCTTGACGGTCCTGGTGAAATTGTTTCTGTCCGAACGGCTGCCGACGAGTGGGCACACCCCGCACGGCAGCTCCACGACTTGACACTATGAGCCCTGGCAGCAAAACCTCGGCGGTGCTGTTCGGGTTGTCGACGATCTTCGTCGCGCTGGCAGCCGGCTTTCTCCTCGACTTCCGCGGCCAGCCAGCCCTGCTTTACCCCATTCCACTGGTGGCCACGAATTTCCTCGACACCGCGACCGTGCGGCGGTCGTATGCGGATCTGGTTCGCGCGGGCGACGACCTGTCGGATTTCGATTGTTACGCCTGCCATGAGAGAGGCAAGCCGCCAAGACTGCGGTTTGATGCCGATCAACACCTGATCGTTCCCAAGGAGCATTCGGACGTTGTCATGGGGCATGGGCGTCACGGCCGCAATAACAACTGCTTCAATTGTCACGACGAAAACAACCTCGAGCTGCTGGAAACCCGGGACGGCCACCAGGTGAAATTCGCCGACAGCCCGGCGCTTTGCGGCAGTTGCCACGGCCCGACTTACCGGGACTGGGAAGCGGGCGCGCACGGGCGCATCAGCGGCTACTGGGACCGGGATCTGGGCGAGGCGCAGCGAAAGGCGTGCGTGAATTGTCACAACCCTCATTCGCCCCGGTTTCCCTCGCGACAACCCGCGCCCGGCCCGCACCTGCTGCGCCCGGTGGCGGCGGGGGCCGCATCAAGTGGAACGCCGTCCAATCCCGGTAGTGAATGGGTCAGCTTGGTGGGGCGAGACTCCTGGCGAGCCGCCGTGGAAACAAAACTTGGGGTTTTGGCTCGCGAGGACGCTCGTCCCACCGGTGCTGTCGTCAAACTGGCCCAGTACCCAAGCCGCTGATATGCCAGCCCCCGAGCCCAACTTCACTCCAGATGCGGCCCCGGCCGACGCCGGGGTGACCCGGCGCAGCTTTTTGAGAACCTCGGCGGTGCTGACCACCGGTCTGGCCGCGCTGGCCGCCAGCCTGAAGCCGCTGCTCCAGATGAACGATTTTCCGACCGCCGAACGGTTCCTGCAGAAGTACTACAAGGAGATGACCCCGGACGACATGGCGAAGGTCATCCGACGCATCGAAAACGAGGTCGAACGTCAATATGGAATCCGGCCGCACGTGCGGGACTTGAAGCCGATGGATGGCGTGGAGTTTGTCTATTGTCTGAACCTGACGCGCTGCATCGGCTGCCGCAAATGCGTTCACGCGTGCGTGGCGGAAAACAACCAGTCGCGGAATCCGGAGATCCAGTACATCCGGGTTTTGCGCCTGCCTGACGGCTCGCTGGACATTGAAAAGGCCGAGCACAACTACGCGCCGGAGTCGGTTCCGGAGAAAGGTTACTTTTACATGCCGGTGCAGTGCCAGCAGTGCAAGAACCCGCCATGCGTCAAGGTTTGTCCGGTCCATGCCACGTGGCAGGAGACCGATGGCATCACGGTGATCGATTACGACTGGTGCATCGGCTGCCGTTATTGTGAAGCGGCGTGTCCCTACTGGGCGCGACGCTTCAATTTCACCAAGCCGTCCATTCCGAAGGAGCGGCTCAACCCCGAGATGTCGTATCTGGGCAACCGTCCGCGTCGCCAAGGGGTGATGGAAAAATGCCACTTCTGCATCCAGCGCACCCGGGCG
This sequence comes from Limisphaerales bacterium, assembly GCA_003159675.1. Lineage (GTDB taxonomy): Bacteria > Verrucomicrobiota > Verrucomicrobiia > Limisphaerales > BOG-1460 > BOG-1460. Next base: position 35,055 of record PLQC01000076.1, on the reverse strand, counting down.
GGACGCTATCCGGCATGTCTGGAGGTTTGCCCGGCGGGCGCGCGGAAGTTCGGCAACATTCTCGATCCCAACAGTGAAGTCTCCTATATCCTCAAGAACAAAAGGGTGTTCATCCAACTGAAGGAGGAGATGGGGACCTCGCCCCGGTTCTTTTACTACTTCGACGTATGACGCGCGCGATTCGGAATTATTTTGTTTTTCTGCGGCGCTGCGCCCGCATTGCGTTCGTGGGCGACTGGCGGTACTACGCCTGGATGGGGGCGTTGACCGTCATCTGTCTGTTGGGCCTGAATGCCTACGCGAAGCAATTCGCGCAGGGCCTCATTGTCACCGGCATGAGCGACGAGGTTTCGTGGGGGGTGTATATCGCGAACTTCACCTTTCTCGTGGGCGTGGCGGCGGCGGCGGTGATGATGGTGATCCCCGTTTACATTTACAATAATGAGGAGCTGCACGACCTAGTGATCTTCGGCGAACTGCTGGCCGTCGCCGCCATCCTCATGTGTCTGGCGTTTGTGGCGGTGGACCTGGGCCGGCCCGACCGTTTTTGGCACCTCATCCCGGGGATCGGGCAGTTTAACTTTCCCGCTTCCATGTTGAGTTGGGACGTGATCGTCCTGAACGGGTACCTCCTGCTGAATGTTTACATCTGCGGTTACCTGCTGTATTGCCGCTATCAAAAGAAGAAGGCGGCCAAGTGGTTTTACATTCCGTTCGTTTTTATTGCCATCGTCTGGGCCATTTCAATTCACACGGTGACGGCGTTCCTTTACGTCGGCCTCGGCGGACGGCCTTTTTGGAACTCGGCCGTTGTCGGTCCGCGCTTTCTCGCCTCGGCGTTCACCGCCGGCCCGGCTCTGATCATTCTGGCGATGCAAGTGGTCCGCCGCGTCACCGCTTCCGCTCCCGCGGCCGACGCCTCGCGGGCGCGGCAGGGCGCGGCAGGTCCACGGCAGCCGTCGAGCCGCCCCGCCACGCTCGCCGATCTGGAGCTGCTGGCCTGTCATTTGCGCGAGATGGAATCGGTCTCCAGGGAGGTGCGCGAGGGCATCCTCAGCGGCGCGACGGTTTTGAAAGCGGGCGCGGGGGATGTTCTGCTGCGCCAGGGGGAGACGGAGGACAGGGCGTTTTTCGTTTTGGAAGGGCGGGTGGTTGTGAAGCGGGAGGAGGGCGGTCGCTTCCGGATCACGCGCAGCGTCGGGCCGGGCGAACAGTTTGGCGAGATCTCCGCCCTCGCCGGATCACCGCGGGCGGCCACGGCCGTCGCCGAAGAACCCTGCCTGGTTCTGCGTCTCTCGTCCGACTCCCTGCGCAGGCTCATGAAAAATCCCCGGGTGAACAAAATTGTCCGGTCGAGAATGTCCGAGCGGCTGATGATTACGGATCGCGCCCTGATGACCCTGCGCAGCATCGTGCAGGTATCGATGCTCATCAATGTGTTCCTGCTTCTGAACGAGGTGTTCAAGGAGTTTTACTCCGGCAACCTGCACGTCGCCTCATCGAAATACCTCTACGTCGGCCTGCACGGCCATCACGCCCTGGTCCCGTGGATCTGGACAGCCATCGCGTTCAACCTGGTCGCGATGGTGCTGCTTGTCCTGCCGGTGAGCCGCAGTTTGCGGTGGCTGAACGTAACCTGCGTTCTCTGCATCGTCGGCATTTGGATTGAAAAAGGAATGGGCCTCGTCATCCCCGGCTTCATCCCGACGCCCCTGGGTGAGATGGTCGAATACCGGCCGTCGCTGAACGAGACGCTGGTTTGCTTTGGCATCTGGGCGTTCGGGTTGCTGTGCTATACGGCTTTCCTCCGCATGTCGGTGCCGATTCTCCAAGGCAGGCTGTGCAAGGCGAATGAGGGACAAACCGGACGCGGTGCAGGCGCCACGGCGCTTGGGGCCGCGGCCGAACCTTGAGTGTGTTTCACAGTTTCCACTGAAGACCTATGGCCATCCAACTCACCGCTCAAGACGCCCGGCAATCGCTGAACGCGCACGTGGCCGCGAAGGGCGCGGAGATCCGGGCGAAATACGGCCCGACCATCGGCTGGCGGGAATTGCTTCGCATTTTGGAAGACCGCGAGGTGGTGCGTTACCCGTGCGAGATCGTTTTCGATTCAGGGCCGCTGCAGCCGGGCGAATTCGCGCATCCGATGGCGCGGGGGAAACGGCCCGAGGACGGCTTTGTAATATGCGTGCATCCGTCGTTCATCACACAGATGGAGCGTGTGCCGCACCTGGTGCTCTACCAACTGGTGCTCGTGAATTACGGCGAATTCGCCTCAGCCGAGGACGCCGAAACGTTCGGTGCCGCGGCGCTGGGCCTGGTCAGGGATGACTATTACCAGGCTCTTTGCGGATTGGCGGATCAGGTTGGCGGGTGAGGCGGTTTGATCAAGGGCAAGAGAAGCATCAGGCAACCAGGAAGGGGAGCGCACGCGCCTCGCGCGCGGGAGTCGGCGCCCTCGCCGACAACGAAAGCGCGCTCGAACGAAGCACCGGTTGGTGACAGCATTGCGCCCCCTTTCCGACCGGCGAGGAGCCGGTCGGGACACGCGAGGACGCGTGTGCTCCCTGGAACCGACGGCTGCTCCTGGATTGACGCATTACGCCAAGAAATGTTAAGCCTTTGACAAGATCGGAAAGGTGAAAGCCGGAGGGCGGCGATAAGGATACGGACGTGACGCACACAAAATCCGGTCGGCGGATCAAGACGGAAGCCGGCTGGCAGTTTAACACAGACAAATCTATGAAAAAACTACTCACTCTGAGCATCGCGGTGATGGCTGTTGCAGCGTTGTCCGCACGCGCGGGGGATGCCAAGGACCTGTACGACCAGGGCTGCGCCAAGTGTCATGGCGCCGATGGCAAGGGCGACACAAAAATGGGAAAGAAGCTCGGAGCAAAAGATTACACGGACGCGAAAGTCCAGGCGGAGTTGAAAGATGATGCCGCCTTCAAAGCCATCAAGGAAGGATTGAAGGACAAGGACGACAAGACCCTGATGAAGCCGGCCGAGGGCCTCTCGGATGACGACATCAAAGGTCTGGTGGCCCACATGCGCGCGTTCGGGAAACAGTAAGGCGGCGGTTCCGCAATCCTGAGTTCAGCAACTCCGGCCGCGGCGCGCGAGTCTCCAAGATCGCTGTCGCGGCCGGCGAAGAGTCCTTCGTCTGCCGTGAAGCATGAGAGATCGAGCGACGAGAGGACCGCTGTAAAGCCCATGGGACCGATATGAGCACTGAGAGCACGAACAACCCGGCGGACCGGCGGTCCTTGCTGCGCAACTGGATCTCCCTGACCGGACTGGTCGTTGTCGTTGGGAGCCTTTTCTCGTTTTTCTTCCTGTTCGTGCTCGATACGGTGTCGCATTCCGCCAATCCATACATCGGGATCCTCACCTACGTTATCGCGCCCGGGTTCCTGATTTTCGGACTGCTGCTGGGGTTGGCAGGCGTGCTGCGCGAGCGGCACAAGCGGGGCGGGGCGGGTGTCCTGCTGTCGGCGGTGCAAGTGGATCTCTCCCGTCCGCGCGACCGGCGCATCATGGGCTGGTTTCTCGTGGGCAGCGTGCTTTTCCTGCTCCTGTCGGCGATCGGGAGTTACCACACCTATCAGGTCTCCGAGTCGGTTCAGTTCTGCGGGCAGGCCTGCCACACCGTGATGCAACCGGAATTGGTGACCTACGAGCACGGTCCCCACGCGCGCGTGGCCTGCGTGGAATGCCATATCGGCCCGGGCGCGACGTGGTTCGTCAAGTCCAAGCTCTCAGGCACTTACCAGTTGTACGCCGTGGCGTTCAACAAGTTCCCGCGCCCTGTGCCGACCCCGATCAAAAATCTGCGTCCCGCTCAGGAAACCTGCGAGGAATGCCACTGGCCGAAAAAGTTCGTCGGCAACCTGGACAAAACCTTCAACTACTTCCTCGGCGATGAAACCAACACGCCGTTTTCCGTGCGGCTCATCATCAAGGTCGGCGGCGGTGATCCCACACACGGACCCGTCGGAGGCATCCACTGGCACATGAGCGTCGGCAACAAGGTGCAGTACGTCTCCACGGACGAAGCGCGCCAGGTCATCCCGTGGGTCCGGGTGGTGGATGCGCAGGGCATCGTCACCGAATACAAAGTCCGCAACTTCACCAACGACGTGAACCGGATGACCATCCGCACGATGGATTGTATCGATTGTCACAACCGTCCGGCGCACATCTACCAATCCCCTGACGACGCCGTGGACCTGGCCATGTATCTGGGCAAGATCGACCGCTCGCTGCCCTGGGTCAAAACCAACGCTGTCGGCGTCCTCACGCGCAAGTACACCGACCAGACGCAGGCCATGGAAGGGATTGCCACCGCAGTGGCGCAAAGTTATCCGGCCGACAAATACTCCGGCCTGCAGCCGAGCGTCCACGCCGCCATCGATGCGGTGCAGCAGATTTACCGCGACAATTTCTTCCCCGAGATGAAGGCGTCCTGGGACAAGTATCCCAATAACATCGGCCATAAGGACTGGCCCGGCTGCTTCCGCTGCCACGACGGCAGGCACATGGCCTCCGACGGCAAGCGCACGATCAAGGCGAGCGACTGCAACACGTGCCACACGATCCTTTCGCAGGGCAGCGGCGATGAGCTCAATGTGCTGTCATCCAACGGTCAAAAATTCAAACACCCGGGAGACGAAGTCGATGGCGCCTGCAATGACTGCCACAACGGCGGACTATGAGAAGGCTGGAGAACCTGGCGGGAACATTCAACATTCAACATTCAACATCCAACATCCACCAGGAGGCGAAGCGGACGCCCATTCGATGTTGGTTGTTGGTTGTTGGTTGTTGGTTGTTGGTCTTTCTCTGCCTGGGCCTGGTGTCGGCCAGTGCGGCTGAAAAATTCGCCAACTCGGATTGCCTGGACTGCCATCTGGACCCGTCCACCACCCGAAAAGTGGACGGCAAGACGGTTTCGTTGCTGTTTCCAACCAATTCCTTCCAGAAATCCGTTCACGCCAAACTCGCCTGCGTCGATTGTCACGACGGAATCAAGGACCTGGTGCACCCGAGCAAACTGCCGCCGCCGGATTGCGCCTCGTGTCACGAACAGGCCGGCAAGGATTACGCCACCAGCATCCACGGCATGAGCCACGCGATGGGCGCGTCCGGAGCGGCGAATTGCTGGGATTGCCATGGCTCGCACGGCATCCTGCCGGTGAAGGATCCGGCTTCGCCGGTTTTCAAACTGAACCTTCCGCAGACCTGCGCGAAATGCCACAGCAACCCCGGGCTGACCAGGGAATATGAGATAAAATACCCGGAAGCGGCGTCGCAATACATGGACAGCATCCATGGCCGGGCGTTATTGAAAATGGGTCTCATCGTCGCGCCCTCCTGCAACGATTGCCACGGCGTGCACGACATCAAGCGCAGCATCGATCGCGACTCGCCGATCAACCATGCCAACGTCGCCAGGACCTGTGGCAAATGCCACGTCGGGGTCGAGAAAATCTACCGGCAGAGCGTTCACGGGCAGCTTCTGGCCAAAGGCGACAAGCGCGGGCCCGTCTGCATGGACTGTCACTCCGCCCACCAGATCGAGAATCCCGAGGGCAGCAACTTCAAGGCCCTCAGCGACCAGCGTTGCGGCCAATGTCACGAGGACCGGCTGGCGCATTACCGGGAGACCTACCACGGCAAAGCCATGGCGCTGGGCAAACCGAACGCGGCGCCGGACGTCGCCGCCTGCTACGACTGCCACGGCTATCACGATGTGCTGCCGCCCTCCAACCCGGCGTCCCATCTCTCGCAGGCCAACATTCTTGCCACCTGCCGGAAATGTCATCCCGACGCCACGAAGGGCTTCACGGAATACGAGCCCCACGCCAATCCGCTCGACAAAAAGAATTATCCATTGCTCCATGCCGTGTTCCTGGGCATGACCGGCCTGCTGATCGGCGTGTTCACATTCTTCGGCCTGCACACCGTCATCTGGCTGGTCCGAGCGGTATACTTGTTCCTGCACGACACCCGGAAGTTCCGCGAAGCCAAGATCCGGACGCAGCAGGATGACGAATGGTTCACGCGCTTTGTGCCGTTCGAGCGATTCCTGCATTTTCTCGTGGTCACGAGCTTCCTGCTGCTGGTGATCACCGGCATGCCGCTCAAGTTCTACTACACCGACTGGGCCAAGGTGATCTTCAACGTGATCGGCGGGGCGGAAACGGCCCGCACCCTGCATCGATTCGGCGCTCTCATCACCTTCCTCTACTTCGGCCTGCACGTGACCGCGCTGGCCGGCAAGGCCTGGAAGGGCAGGGGATTGCTGCGCGATCCGGCCAGCGGCCGGTTCCAGTGGAGAAGGCTCTGGACGACCCTGTTCGGACCGGATTCCATGATGCCCACCTGGCAGGACTGGAAGGATTTCGTCGCGCACAACAAATGGTTCTTCGGCAAAGGGCCGAAACCGGAGTTCGATCGCTGGACTTATTGGGAAAAATTCGATTATTTCGCGGTGTTCTGGGGTGTGGCCATCATCGGCGCGTCGGGATTAGTCATGTGGTTTCCAACATTCTTCACGCGCTTCCTGCCGGGCTGGATCATCAACATCGCGCTGATCATTCATTCGGACGAAGCCTTGCTGGCCGCGGGCTTCATCTTCTCAATCCATTTCTTCAACACTCATTTCCGAATTGAAAAATTCCCGATGGACACCGTCATCTTCTCCGGTCGCGTCTCGAAGACGGAAATGCTGCACGAACGGAAGCGCTGGTATGACCGGCTGGTGGCCGAAGGCAGGCTGGATCAGTACCGGGTCAAGGACGAATGGGAACGATGGAAAAGCATCGCGAGATCCTTCGGCTATTTCTTCTTCGGCTTGGGTGTCCTGTTGCTGATCCTGATCATTTACGCCATGGCGTCGCGCCTGGCACATTGAACGGGAACGGATGGGACCGGGCTGTTCGTTCCTCGACGGTCAAGGCGGTGAAAGGAACCTTGCGCAAAAAGGGTTGGGAACCTGCACCGGCGTTCCCGTCTGGGTCAACAGGCCGGTTCCCTCCTCGACACGGAACACGATGGCATTGTCCGAATCGTGGTTCAGCAGCAGCAGCCATTTCCCCGTCGGATCCAGCGTGAAAAAGCGCGGCATCCTGCCTCGCGTGGGCACGCGCCCGACCCGGGTGAGACGGCCGCTTTTCGCGTCGATGCCAAAGACGGCGATGCTGTCGTCTCCGCGATTGGTTGCGTACAGACATTTTCCATTCGGATGCACCTCGACCTCGGCGGCCGTATTCTGGCCGTTGAAATTGGACGGCAGGGTTGAGATCGTCTGGAACTCGGCCAGTGTTCCCTTTGCGGAATCCCAGTCGAATGCGGTCACCGTGCCGGCGAGCTCGTTGATGACATAGACGAATCTCCCGTTGGGATGAAAGGTAATGTGGCGCGGCCCGGAGCCCGGTTTGAGCGGGACGGACGGCGGATCATTCGGCGTCAGCGAGCCGTTGCTCGCGTTGAAATGATAAACGAAGATCTTGTCGGCGCCCAGGTCGGCGGCGAGGGCGAAGCGGTTGTCCGGATCGGTGAGGATGCAATGAGCATAGGCGCGGGTTTGTCGCTCCGGGTTCACGCTGCGGCCCGTCTGTTGCACCCAGGCGGTGCGTTCACCCAGGCTGCCATCCGGCCGAAGGGCATAGACGCAGATGCTTCCGCCGCTGTAGTTGGCGGCGAGCGCATAACGGCCTGTGCGGTCGAGGCTGATGTAACAGGGTTCGCCGCCGCCGGACGGCTTGCGGTCGAGCAAGGTGAGCCTGCCCGACGCGGGGTCGAGCGCGTAAGCGCTGATCGAGCCTTCCGGTTTGCCTTGAAACGTCTCGATCGAGTTGCACGCGTAAAGATGTTTCCCATCCGGATGAACCACAAAGAACGAGGGGGCCTCCGCCTCGCAGACGAAGGCCGTCCGGGTCAGTTCGCCGGTGGCCGGATTGAAGCGACCGACGGAAAAGCCGGTACCGGGGCCGGACCGATGGGTGCCGAAGAGAACCAGCTCGTCGGCGGCTGCAGCCGGTCGGAATGCAAGCGTGGCGCCCAGCAGGAGGGGAACCACCGGCGAAAAAAGTGTTCGCATGAGATTCATGGATTGTTGGTTTCCAGCGTGTCCTGCGATTGTCACCGGAACACCGCAGTCGCCACAAGCAATTCTTTGGCGATCGACTGGCAATCGATGCGCGGGATGAAAAGGCCGCCCGCAAAATAGGGGAAGAAATCGCCAAGCCAGGTAGAGCGGCCGGCCTTGTCCACTGCAATCTTGGTGCAATATGGACAATGGAAGAAGAGTGGCTGGCTGCCGGGCCGCCGCCCTGCTTGGGTTCATGCTGGCAAGCGTGGCCGCATCGGCTGCTCCCACATTGAGAGACAGCGATTGCCTGGATTGTCATTCCGACAAGACGCTTTCCAAGACCAATTCAGCGGGCAGGGAGGTGTCGTTGTTTGTGGACACCGCCAGGCTGGCGGCGTCCGTCCACCGAACCAATACGTGTGTCAGTTGCCATGCCGATGTGACGTTCAAGCATCCGGATGACAATCGTCCTGTGCAGCCGGTTCAGTGCGCGACCTGCCACGGCCGGGCGACCGAGAGCTACAGCGCCAGCGTCCATGGCATGGCCCTGAAAGCGGGGGATGCTGCCGCCGCCTGCCAGGATTGCCACGGCTCCCACGACATTCTCCCGTCCGAGTCGCCTCTGTCGCCGCTGTATTTTTCGCGGCAGGCGAAGACGTGCGGCGCCTGCCACGATCAGGAAGCGCGCGATCTGGAGGCGAGCGTGCATGGCAAGGCGACGGCGGCAGGCAAGCGGGATGCCCCCGTCTGCACGGATTGCCATTCGGAGCACAAAATTGAGGCGCTGAAAAACAGCTCGACGCTGAAAATATCGCGGGAAGTCTGCAGTAAATGTCACGCGTCAGAGCGTCTGAACACCAAGTACAATCTTCCGGACGACCGTGTCAGAACTTTTTTTGAAAGCTATCATGGGCTGGCGGCGGAGTACGGTTCCACCGTCGCGGCCAATTGCGGCAGTTGCCACGGGTATCATAAAATCCTGCCCTCGTCCGATCCGGACTCCACCATCAATCGGGCCCACCTGGTCGATACGTGCGGGAAATGCCATCCGGGCGACAGCGAAAAATTTGCGTTCGGCAGAATCCATGTGGAGATTGCCGCGAAGAAAAGCGGTCCGGACCTTTCGAGCCGGATCAATTGGTATGTGCGCCGCATCTATCTCGCACTGATTTTCACCACCATCGGCGTCATGTTCGCGCACAATGTGCTGCTGTTCCTGAAAAAGACGGCGGCGAGGCATCGCGCCGAGGCCGGTTTCGTGTTGCGCATGAGCCTCGCGCAACGCTGGCAGCATTTCGTTCTGGCGGCCAGTTTCATCGTCCTCGCCCTCACGGGATTCGCCCTCAAGTTTCCGGATTCCTGGCTGGCGCGGGCGATGGGATCGAGCGAACCCTTCCGCCGCTGGACGCATCGCATCGCCGGAATCCTGCTGCTCGCCGCGGGGGTCTGGCACCTCGTCTATGTTCTCTCCACTCGGGAGGGCAGGCGGCTGGTGAAGGATCTGTTCCCGGTCCGGCAGGACGTTGCGGACGCATGGCAGGCGGCGCGGTACCTGGCCGGAGCGAGCGACACGAAACCGAGGATCGGACGATTCGGATACGCCGAAAAAATGGAGTATTGGGCCGTGGTCTGGGGGACCCTCATCATGGGCGCGACGGGCCTGATGATCTGGTTCAAGATTGACGTAACCCGTTTCCTGCCGCGCTGGGCCGTCGAGGTCGCCCTAACGATCCACTATTATGAAGCGGTGCTCGCCTGCCTGGCCATCGTCGTGTGGCATTTCTATCATGTGCTCTTCGATCCCGACGTTTATCCGTTGAACCGGGCCTGCTGGGACGGCAGAGTCTCCTCGGAGTGGTATGGGGAGGAACACCCGCTCGACCGGGAAACCTTGAAGAAGGCGATGCCGTCTCAGATCGAGCAGGGGCCGGCAGCCGGCCCTCCGCCCCAGAAATAAGACGGTGTTCCTGTGTTGTTCGGTTGACGCCAACACCCGCCATGCAGAATCCGGGCGCGTCAATTGTCTCTTCCCGGAACCCACCCCGCCAACGGCACTAACCTTCTTTGGTGCACCAAATGTCGATTAGTAGTATGAATTTACAGTGACATGTAGAACAACAATAACTGATTGTATCCAGGTCTCCTGCCGTGTGATTGTTCAGCACGAAGGGAGGCCTGACAGGGCGCATGTCCAATGTTTACCGGGTTGTCTGGAGGTTACCCCGGGCCGGGTCTGGCGGGGCTGGCGGGACGGTGCCGGGTCCGCGCGCCGAGGGAGGCGAAGCCCCTGAACTCCGGTTGCATCCCGGACGCAAAAAACGCGAAGTAATTGACAACGGATGGGGAGCCAGTCCCGGTGGTCAATTTAGATTAGGCGCGTGAATTGGATCAGCCGACACGACGTTGGTGGGCTAATCAGTAAAAGCTGGGAAGAGGTGACTCCGGCGGGTCGGGCATCCCGGTGGCCGCAAGGTCGGAGCGCGGCGGGTCGTCGTCCGTCGGCAGCCAGAGGAAGCTCCAACCCCGGTTCCGGGTCCCGACAGGCATACGCATGAAAATTTTTGTCGCCGGATTAAGTTTCAAGACAGCCCCGGTCGAGTGCCGGGAAAAACTGGCGGTGCATGCCTCGCAACTGCAATGTCACGGGTGCCGGTTGAAGGTGGGCGGCGAACTTTCCGAGGTGGTCCTGGTGTCCACGTGCAATCGGGTCGAGGTTTATGGGGTGGCTTCGAAGGTGAACGGAAACGTTCACGGAATCTTCCGGCACCTGTCGGGGGACAGCTTCGATGTTTCTCCCTACCTTTATGTGAAGGAGGGTCCCGAGGCCGTGGAGCATCTTTTTTCGGTGGCGAGCGGACTGGACTCGATGGTGATCGGCGAGACGGAGATCACGGGTCAGGTGAAGCATGCCTATCAGGCCGCTCAGGCGGCGAAGCTGACCGGGCGCGTCCTGAACCGCGTTTTCCAAACCGCGCTCCAGACCGCCAAGGAGATTCGCACCAAGACCGGGATCGGGCGCGGCGCCACGTCGGTGGGCAGCGTCGCGGTCGAGCTCGCGGAACGGATTTTTGACAGGGACCTGTCGGAGAAGACGGTGATGATCATCGGCGCCGGCAAGATGGGCGAGGCATGCGTGCGCCATCTGAGCAAGAAAGGCGCGCATTCGGTGCTTGTCTCCAACCGCTCCTACGACCGCGCGGAAGCCCTGGCGTCGGAGTTTGGCGGCCGGGCGATCCGGTTCGACGAGTGTCTGGCGGCGATGGTCGAGGCCGACATCGTGGTGAGTTCCACCGGATGTCCGCACACCATTTTGCATCGCGACGACATTGCGTCGATCATGCCGGCCCGGCGCAACCGTCCCCTGTTCCTCGTGGACATCGCTGTGCCGCGCGACATTGCGGCGGACGTGCAGCAGCTTCCCAATGTTTATCTCTACGACGTGGATGATCTGGAAGTGATCGTGCGCGAGAACGTGCGGCACCGCGAGCAGGAGCTGGCGCGGTGCGGGAGCATCATCGCGAAGCACGCGCGCGAGGTCCTGGCGCGCTTTGCGGAGCGGCCGGTCGAGGCCGGGAAACCCCGGGATTCGCGCCAGCCCGGTTTCACCCTGTTTCAACCCGCGGTTTGCGGCAACCCCAGCTTTTGAACAACAGATGATCGTCGGTGTGCGGCCAGGGTCTTAATGAAGAAAGTGTGACAGTCAACCTCTAAACAGCAGTGCAAATATGAAGATGAATCCTTCCATCACAAAGACGGCGGTTTGTCTCGCGGCGGTGGTGCTGATGGCCTTTGGAACCGCTACTACAACAGTGAAGGCGGCGACGGCCTTGACGGGCCAGATCGCCCTTCGCCCTCTGACGACATCAGAAATCGCCACCTACGGGCTAACTGGAGTCTACGAGACTTCAGGCGGCTTGTCCGCCGTAGGTGTCGGCCAGCCGGCCTACCTGGAAGCCCTGGTGAATATCGCCATCCCGGCCTCCAGCACGGTGACCGTGACCTGGGTGCTGACCAACAAACCGATCGGATCAGTGGCCGTGCTGGGGACGAGTCCGCTCGGCATCAATGTTCCGACGTACAAAATGGCCGATCGCCTGACGTTGAAGGTCGCCTCGCGCATCCTCCTGCGCCCGGACATCGCCGGCGAATACACCGTGGCCGCGACGATTACGGTCGCCGGCATCGGGACCACCAACATTACACAGAACATCTCGGGCAGCACGTACATGGGCATTCAGGTCTGCGAGTTTTGCCACAGCGGAAGCGCGTCTGCGGAGAATATTTATTCGACCTGGACCAACACGCCGCACGCGACATTCTTCACCCTGGCCATCGACGGCCTCGAGAGCAGTCATTACAACAAGAGTTGCATTTCCTGCCACACGGTCGGCTACGATACCAACGCGTTGGCGGTCAATGGCGGCTTTGACGACATTGCCACGCAACTGGGATGGACTTTTCCGACAGTGTTGACCAACGGTAATTGGGCGGCCATGCCTACTGCTCTGCAGGATCTTGCCAATATCCAATGCGAAAACTGTCACGGGCCGGGCAGCGAACACGCCTATTCCTTCGGCAATACCAACCTTTTCAACTGGCCGAGAATCGGGATCAGTTACGGCGCAGGCGATTGCGGCCAATGCCACGATGACACGCCCAATCACATCAAAAACGCCGAATGGAATAATTCCATGCATGCCATCACCACGAGCATCCCCACCGGCCCCACCCGCAACAATTGCGTCCGCTGTCACACCGCCCCCGGCTTCATTGGCTACCTGGCCGGCAGCACGACCACAAACACGGCTTACGAGGCGATTACGTGCCAGGCCTGTCACAATCCGCACGACGCGTCCAACCCGTACGAATTACGCACCGCACTGAATTATACTCTGCCGGACGGCACCGCGGTCACGAACGCCGGCGCCGGCGGTTTCTGCATGGAATGCCATCACAGCCGCGACGGTGCGGCGACCAACAACGTTGTCAATTATGCCATCGGGGCGGCCACCTGGGCCGGTGGATCCAGCTTCGGCCCGCACGACAATCCGCAGGGCGACATGATCGAAGGGGTCAACGCCATCACCTACGGACAGGCCATTCCGAGTACCGCGCACCAATATGTGCTGACCAACACTTGCGTGGACTGCCACATGCAAACGGTGGCGTCAACGGACCCGGCATTCCTCAAGGCGGGCGGCCACACCTTCGAGATGAGTTACAGTGTTGTCGCCAACGGCGTGACCAACATCGTTGACAAGGTCGATGTGTGCGTGCAGTGCCATGGCCCGATAACCTCCTTCAACTTCCCGGTGGAGGATTACGATGGCAACGGGATTGTCGAGGGCGTCCAGACCGAGATTCAGCATCTGCTCGACCACCTCACTACGCTGCTGCCGAACACGAACGGGGTGGTGGATGGCCTGGTGAAGAGCCCCTCCGTCACCACCAACTGGGCGCCGGCCTACCTGAAGGCCGCTTACAACTGGCAGTTCGTCAACAATGACGGCAGCAAGGGCATTCACAATGTTCCGTTCGCTGTCGGCCTGCTCAAGGCGTCCATCAACGATCTCACGGGCGACGCCAACAACGACGGCATCCCGGATTGGTGGCAGATCTATTATTTTGGGTCGATCACCAACGTCAATGCGGCGCCGAATGCCGATCCCGCCGGCGACGGTGTGCCGAACTGGCTGAAGTACTCCATGGGCCTCGTTCCCACGGCGGCCGGCGTTGTGCTCCCGAATGGAGTTGTGTGGGCGGATGGCAAAGCCCTTATCAATTCGGCCACCAACACGGTTCAGATCTACACCGCCGCGGAAGTGACCTTCAACACAAAGGTGGGGGTCAGCTATCAGATCCAGTCCATCTCGTCGCTGGGCGGCGGCTGGCAAAACGTGGGCGGCCCGATCGCCGGCACGGGAAACGCGGTGAGCTACCTGACCCCGACTCGGAACAACGTTCAGCAGTTCTACCGCGTGGCCCATACACCATAGCCGGGAATATCCTGGATCGACCAAGGCCGATCTCTTCACCCCTCCCCGCTTCGGTGGGGAGGGGTTTTTTGTCATCAGCTAGCCAGCCGGCTCATTTCGCTTTGAGCTGCTCCAACGCGGCGAGCTGCGCTTCGAGACTGGCGGCGATTTGTTTGAGCTTCTCCGCCTGGTCGGACTGCACCTGCTGGAGGCGTTTCATGGCGGCTTCCTGGTCCGTTTCCGACCCGCTCTGCCGCGCTCGGATGATTTGCTGTTCGGCTGCCTTGACCTGAACTCCCCTTTCATCGACCGCCGCCTTGAATTGCTTCATCGCGGCGTCGCGGAGAATCTGCGTCCCTTCCTCGACGGACACGGCCGCCAGATTGGGAATCGCCCCCATCACTTCCTGCGTCGCGGCGGTGGCGATGTTGGACGCCTCCGCGCTGGGTTTCGGCTGCGGGTTCGGACGAGACACACGTTCGATGGCGCGGCTCAGGTCGAACTCAAGGGCCTGCTCCCACTCCGGACCGAGGTCGGACAGGGATTCGCGCTTGTCATTGCAAGCCACGGCCAGACCCAGGTAACAGGCGTTGCCCTTCTCAAGGTTGAAGGGTTTGATGCCGTCCGACGAAGCGCTTTCAGCGGCGGAATCGGAGACGACATTGTAACGGATCACGTTGATCATGCCGTTGCCCTGGCGCTGGAACCCGGACAGCAGTTGGTCCACACGCCCGGCGTATGAGACAAGAGAAGCAGGAACGCCGGCCGGGTCCAGGATTGAGTAGAAACGGATGTCAACGGGAAAAACCAGACGTTGCAGCACGGCCCGCGTGCTCTCGGACAACACGATGGGGTCCGCGGGTGGCAACTCCTTCGCCACGGGCTGCTGTCTGAGGCTGCGGTAATACCACGCGCCGCCGCCGGCGAGCGTCAACGCCAGCGCCAGGACCAGCAGGTTGATCCTCGCCCCCGCGAGTTCTCGCGTTTGCGGTTCGATTGGGAAATCATTCGCCGTTGTTTTCATAACATGTGCGTGACGTGCAACCTTCAAACCCGGATCCAACACCTCATGCTGAGGTCGGTGCTCCATCCCGCTGAGCTTATCCACTGTTGAATGGCAGCCTGCCAAATTATGGTGATCCGAGCCAGTAAAAGTTGCTCCCTTTGTCAGAAAGCCCACTCCCGCGCCGCCGGGAGGCGGGACGGTTGCGCAATCAAAAGCATCCGCTGCCACAGAGGGCTCACACGCCCTGATGCTGCCGCTGAGACTAGAAATCCGGGAGGGGACGGAACTCCGGCCGCCCCAGCCCGCACCGTGAGCGGCGAGTCTCTCTTGCTCATTCCAAAGCAATAGGAGGTGAATATCCGACAATATCCGTATAGCTCGCGTTTGGGGGCCGTGTAGTTTTCGTTTGATCATATGGGCGCACGAATCCAGTTTGCGGAGTGTGCGGTCGTGGCCGGCGCAATTTTTCTCCTGACAGGCCCGGCGGTGCGGTCGCAAACCGTTCAGCACTTGAGTGTCCCGCAGCCGGGCGGCATGCCGGGGATGCCGGTGATGACGGGGATCACGCGAGTCACGAACGGAGTGAAGGTGACTTGGGACGGTCCCTCGGGGTACTACCAGGTTTTTGAGGAAGCGACTTTAGGAAGCTTGAAGTGGGTTGCGGTGGGCAAAGCCACCAATCTGGTGAGGAACGCGACGATCACCGCTCTTTACAGCAACGCCTTCTTCCGGGTTTCGGGGCCGTCGCCGAAGTACGTCGGATCCCAGGCCTGCGCCGAGTGTCATCCGGCGATTCACGCCACCGAACTGAAGACGGGCCATGCCGCGGCTTTTACCAACGCCCAATTTGTGGCGGAGGGGGGCCAGACCAACCGTTACTGCCTGGCCTGTCACACGGTGGGTTACGGGTTGCCGACGGGATTTGTCAGCCTGTCCAAGACTCCGCGGCTTGCGGGAGTTCAATGCGAGAACTGCCATGGTCCGGCGGCGAAGCACGCGGCCAACCCGGATGATCCGATCGCCGTGCCACGCGTTGAACTGGCTGCAACCGTGTGCGGCGGGTGCCATACCGGTTCGCGACATCCCACGTATGAGGAATGGTTGACGAGCGGGCATGCGGAAGTGGTGGCAGGGGCGCTGAGCAGCATGAGTTCTTCCACCACCAACCTCAACAATTGCGGCCGGTGCCATTCGGGGTCCGTGCGATTGAGCCTGTTGGAGGGCAACCCATTGCCTGTGGGGGATTTCAACGTCAGCGTGGTGTGTGTCACGTGCCACGACCCGCATCAGGTGACTCCCAACCCCGCGCAGCTCCGCAATCCGATCGCGTCAACCGCCAATTATTCCATCACCGCCTCTGGAAACTTTACCAAACAATACAAAACCAACATCAACCTCTGCGCCCAATGTCACAACGATCTGGCGGCTTCCTGGACGAATTCCATCGCGCCTCCGCACCACTCACCACAGTACAATATGTTGCTCGGCACGGTGGGTGTCCTTGACACAGGCGCGCCTCCGAACCAGCCTGGGTCGCACGCGCTGCTGGTGACCAATCAATGTGTGCAATGCCACATGCAGACGGAGGATGCCGCAGGCGGCCAGCCGGCTATCACGGGTCACAGCTTCCGGATCGAGCTCTACGACACGTGCCTTCAATGCCATCCATTCGAGCCGGAATTGCTGGCGGAGTTTACGAAAACCGGCATCTCAAACCAGATTCAACAGGTGAAGGAGGACCTGGATCTATGGGCTATGGCCCAGGCCCCGGACTCGTTGTGGACGGAATATGGAACGCGAGCCTGGGAATACACGACGCCGGGCGATCTGTCGCCGGGCGGCCCGGGGCCGACGGCTGCCGAACAGGCCCTGATCCCTGAAAACATCCGCATGGCCCGCTACGACCTGTATGTGGTGCTCTACGACGGCAGTTACGGCATCCACAACATCCTCTATGCGACCACGCTCCTCGACACGGCTGAGAACTGGATTCAGGAGCAGTTGAACCAGTGACACGACATCCTGAGGCCTCATGAACTACCGCGATTTTCTCGGCAGACCAACGGCGACGGCGCGCCGGTGCCGGGGGCTTGCGCTCATCGCCGCCGCCGGAGTCCTGCTTCTGGCGGTGATTTCCTGTCGCACGGTGAACCGTTCCGTGGTGCAGCTTCCCGACGTGCCGGGAGCAAAATACATCGGTTCCAAGGAGTGCGAGCAATGCCACGAAGATATCTACCGGGATTTCCAGACCGCCGACCACGCGCGGCTGATGGCCGAGGGGCCGAACGCCCTCAATGCCGGCTGCGAGTCCTGTCACGGTCCCTGCAGCCTGCACTCTGATTCGGGCGGCGAGGTCAAGCCCCCTTACAGTTTCAGCTCCGGTCGGCCGGCCTCGTCCAGTTATGGCGCCCGTCTCGCGATCGAGCCGGGTCGGGCGGTGGAAACCGTCTGCTACCAATGTCACGCGGATGTTCGCGGGCAGTTCAATCTGCCAAGCCATCACCCGGTTCCCGAGGGAAGGTTGAAATGCACCGAGTGCCATTCGCCGCACAAGGGATCCATCCTGGCGGGGGGCGGCACTTCGTTGCTTTCGGAAAACGACAGTTGCATCCGCTGCCATTCGGCCCAACGCGGCCCTTACGTGTTCGAGCACGAGGCGCTGCGCGAAGGGTGCACCGTCTGCCATGTCCCCCATGGATCCGTCAACGCCAAGCTCCTGACGGTCCGGGACGCAAACCTTTGCTTCAAATGCCATTTTCAACAGCAGGTGCCGGGCGGCGGCATTCTGATTGGTGGATCCGACCACACCCTGCGCCTGCGCGAAGGCACATGCTGGACGGCCGGCTGTCATGAGGCGGTTCACGGGTCCCGGGTGAGTCCCTCCCTGCGGTTTTAACCAGCGACCAGAATGCCGATGAAACCCAGAAGGCCATTCCAAAACGAACGCATCCTGTGGCAGGGAACGGCGTTGCTCGCCCTGGGCACGGCGGTATCCACCCTTTCGGCGGCCGAAACCAATGCGCCGGAAACGACCGTTGTCGCGCCCTTGAGCCAGCAGGAGCTGTTCGAGGGGGGAGGCGCTTCCTACAACAATTGGATCGAGCTTTCGACTGGCGGGTTCATCACGAGCGGCAGCAAAGCCCAGTTCCAGCAGACGCACCAGAGTGTCCCCGGGCCCTTCGGCGGCATCAGCGATTTCCATTACCAGCACGATCTCGACAAGACCACCACGATTACCGCGGACGGCCATGCGCTGATCGATGAACACGATTACAAGCTGAGCCTGGGAGTCACGCGCGAGAAGGTCGGATTTCTCAAGGTCACATATGACCAGTTTCGAACCTGGTATAATGGCGACGGAGGCTTTTACCCGCCGTCGGGCGCCTGGTATCCGCTGTCGGAAAGCGCCCTGGCGCTGGATCGAGGGTCGGTCTCCTTCGAAGCCGGGCTGAGGCTGGAGAACGTGCCGAACATCACGTTCAAATACACCCACGATTTCCGGAACGGACAAGAGGGTTCCACGAGCTGGGGATACGTGAATCCGCCGGGCAGCTCTTTGGCCCAGGGCCTCAGCCCGTCCATCCTTGACATCGACGAGCACAGCGATGCCTTTCAACTGGACGTGACCCACCGCATCAAGTCCACCGACATCAGCCTGGGTTTGCGTTATGAAACGGGGAAGCTGGACGACGCCCTCGAGATCAGTCAATACCCCGGCGAACCCGTCCAGGAAAAGATCACGGACCGCGAAGGCACGACGTACGATCTCCTGAGCGCGAACGCCTCGACGGAAACCTGGATCAGGAAGAACCTGCTGCTTTCCACCGGTTACTCGTTTTCGGACCTGGACAGCGGTTTCTCCGGCAGCCGAATTTATGGTTCCGACTTCGATGTCGGTTATGTGCCGGCCGCTCAAAACGGGTTCGGCTACCTCGGCTTGAGCGGAGGATCGCGGCTGCGGGACTACGTGATGGACCTGAACCTCCTGTGGAAACCATCGCCGCAGTTTTCCATCGTCCCCTCCTTGCGTGTGCAGAAGGAGGATCTCGATTCAAGTGTCAACGGGGAGGAGACCCTCGCAGCGGACCCGGCAATTCCTTTTGACGCCTCCGGCAGCGGGGAAGTCCTGGACGTGCGCGAACGCCTGGATATGCGCTATACCGGGGTGACGAACTGGGTTTTCGACGCCCGCGGAGACTGGACGGAAGGCGACGGGAATTTGAATGACGCCGGCGGGTTGGGTCCTGTGAATGGGATTGGAACACCCGGCGTTCAGAATCAGACCGACGACGCGCGTTTCTTCCAGAAATACAGCGTCGATGCCAGGTGGTATCCCCTCCGGCGCGTCAGCGTGGACGCTGGCGGCTACTACAAGATCAACGACTACCATTACGACAACAACCTGGACAGCACTCCGAACAACAGTGCGAACCGGTATCCGGGGTACCTGGTGATGCAGGATTTCGAGACCTACGACGCAAATGTGGGGCTGACACTCAGGCCCTGGCAGAACGTGACCCTGATCAGCCGCTACGAGTACCAGTGGTCCACCATTCATACGGCGCCGGACCCGGTGTCGGGATTGGACGAGGTGGAATCCTCGGAAATGAGGAGCCACATTTTCGCTCAAAGCGTCAGTTGGATTCCCTGGTCCCGATTGAACCTGCAAGCCACGTTCAACTATGTGCTGAGCACGACGAAAACCCCCGCCTCGGATTACACGCAGGCCGTTCTCGCCGCCCAGAACAACTATTGGACGCTGAGTTTTTCCTCGGGGCTGGTGCTGGACGACAAGACGGACCTGAATCTCGACTATTTTTACTACCGCGCGGACGATTACAGCAATAACGCGGGCGTAGGGGTGCCTTACGGCGCCGGAACGGAAGAACAGGGAGTCACCGCGTCGCTGGTGCGGCGGATCAACAAGCACCTGCGCCTGAGCCTGAAGTACGGCTACTACCGCTACCAGGATGAACTGTCAGGCGGGCAAAACAACTACGAGGCGCAACTCCTGTATTCCAGCATGCAGTATCGTTTCTGACCCTGGACGGAAGCGTCGAAGGGGCGGCGGCAAACAGCGGGCGGACGTTTTTCTCCCAATCACCCGTCATCCGGGATCTCCTGTGTGGGATGAATTCCGAACTGCATCAACTTTTCGCGGAGGGTCAGACGCGAGACGCCCAGCCAGCGCGCCGTCTTGGCATGGTTGCCGCGCGCCAGCTCGATCGCCCTGCTGAAAATCTCCCGCTCGGCGGCATCGAGCAGCCTGGCCCGGGCGTCCTGCAACTCGCCCCGCCGCGCCGCCCCAAGCAGGTCGTCGGCATATTGACGGAGGGTCTGGTCGGGTGATCCATCCCCGGTGACGGCGGATTTGGCCGTCGTGGCCCGGACGTGGTCCGCGCTGATGGTGTAACCGCGGGCCAGCAGCAGGACTTTCCGGATCGTATTCTCCAGTTCGCGCACGTTGCCNNCTGATGCCGAGCGCTTTCATCTTGCGGTAGAGGTGGCTGCGTTCCAGGCCGAGCAGCTCGGCGGCACGGCTCATGTTGTTGCGGGATTCATCGATCTTTTTGAGGATGAACTCGCGTTCGTAGGCGTCGCGGGCCTGCTGGAGGGTGGAGAATTCTTCCGTGGAACGAGTGCCGGCTTTGTGGGTCAACGGCGGCAGGTGTTTGCGCTCGATGTGCAGGGCGCGGGGATTGAGAATCAGGACTCGCTCGATCACATTCTTGAGTTCGCGCACGTTGCCCGGCCAGTTTTGCGATTGCAGGTATTCGATCGCGGACGGGTGGATCGCCGGGTTTTCCACCTGCAGCTCGGAGCTGTATTTGCGAAGGAAATAGTTTACCAGATCGGGAATGTCCTCCTTGCGCTCGCGGAGCGGCGGCAGGGAAAGCACCACGACGCTCAGTCGGTAGAAAAGATCCTCGCGAAACTGGCCGCTTCGAATGGCTTCCTCCAGATCCCGGTGGGTCGCCGCGATCACACGCGCGTCCACGGGAATCGTCTCCTTGGCACCCAGCCGCCGCAGGCACTTTTCCTGCAACACCCGCATCAGCTTGGCCTGGGTTCCCGGCATCATGTCCCCGATTTCGTCCAGGAAGATCATGCCGTGGCTGGCCTGCTCGAACCGGCCAATCCGTCGCAGATCCGCGCCGGTGAAAGCCCCGCGCTCGTGGCCAAACAATTCACTCTCCAACAACGTCTCGGGGATGGCCGCGCAGTTGATGGCGACAAACGCCGCGTTCGAACGGTCGCTGTGATGGTAAATCGCGCGGGCGATCAGCTCCTTGCCGGTGCCGGTTTCCCCGCGGATCAGGACGTTCACGGGCTTGGAGGTGATCCGGCCGATCTCCTTGTAGATCGCCTGCATGGCGCGGCTGTTGCCGACGATCGCATCGCGCGTGGAATCCGGGGCGCCCAATTCGACGGGCGAGGACATGAGCCGGCTGGCGGCAATCGCCTTCTCGACCAGTTCGATCATCTCCGGCATCTCGAAGGGCTTGAGCAAATAATCGAACGCGCCGGTCTGCGTCGCCTGGATCGCCATTTCGGTCGTGCCATGCGCCGTCATGAGGATGATCGGCAGCCGCGGCCGGGTCTGGCGCAGTTCGCGAACCAGATCGAGGCCGCTGAGCCCCGGCAGTTTGATGTCGCAAAGAACCAGGTCGAAGTCGCGGGCGGCCGCGCAGCGGAGGCCGGTATCACCGCGCGTCTCCACAAAAACCTTGTGGCCCTCGTCAACGAGGACCCGCCGCAGCGTCACGACGATCGCCGGATCGTCTTCGATGATCAGAATTTTGCCGGGCGCGTCCATATCGTGCGCGCGGGAGTACGATGCCAAAAACCGTGCCCCGGTTCATCTGGGTTTGATACTGCAACGCGCCGCCGTGTTTTTCAATGATGCGCGCAGCGATCGCAACGCCGAGTCCCGTCCCGGATTCCTTTGTCGTGAAGAACGGATCGAACAGCCGCTTCTCGACCTCCGGCGGTATGCCTTCGCCGGTGTCGGCGACTTCGAGGATAACCACCTCGGTCGTGCGGTCCGAAAGCCGCTTTGTCTCGACCCGCACCCTCGGGGTGATGGCGCCGTTCCGGCCGATGCTGTCCGCGGCGTTCTGGATCAGGCTGACCATCAAGCCCATCGCCAGAACAAATGCCACCAGCCTGAATCTGATGCCGCCACTCATCAGCGCCGAGAAGTTTAAATCGGGTTCCCCGACAATACGAGTGCCGTTTCGCCGGCGACAACACCCGGTCTGGCTGCCCGTGAAGGTCCGGCAAGGGTGACATTCGACGGAACGACGGCATTGGACGCAAAGGAAATGATCACACCTGCAAGGGTTTTTTCCACACCGTCCTCTCCGCAGGCGGAGACGGGCGCAAAATCCCGAACAATCAAGGGCTGTCGCTCCTTCGCGCGCGCTGGCATGGTTCCCGCTTGGAGGAAAATCGGCCTTATTAAATCCGGACTTGAAGCAGAGAGCGAGAGGGAAGATTGTGCCGTCCTCCGCAGGATACACAAGACGGCTGGGAACCCGGAAAAGGCCAGAGTTTGCGGTAAATAACCGCTGCCCTGTGGCTTGGTTCCTGCCCGCACCGGCCACAGGGATTTTTTTGTTTGCAGACCGACGATGAAGAAAAGAATTCTTCTGGCCGACAGGGATGAGTCCGTGCGCAAGATGGTTGGACGCGTCCTGGAGTCCGAGGATTACAATGTATTGCTCGCGGGGAGCGGATGGGAGGCAGTCAACAAGGCGCTGGCGAATTCACCCGATCTGGTGTTGTTTGACGCCGACATGCCGGACAGCGACGGGAGTCAATCCTTCGAGCTGATTCATCGGATTCAACTGCTGGTGCGGGTGATCGGGATGAGCGCCCGACACAGCGTGGCGGAACGCGCCAGACCCGTCGAAATGGACGCATTCATGGAAAAGCCATTGGATCTGGGCTTGCTATTGGACACCATCCGCTGTTTGCTGGACGAATCGGATCAGGAAAGGGTCAAACGACCCGATCGCGGAACTCCGTCCTCCCCCTGCGAGCCTCACGCGGTTCACGGCCAATCGGGAGTGCGCGATTAAGCCTCCAGCGCCTCGTCCAATTGCCAGCCGGGCAGAACCTCCTCGAACATCGGCGGCGCCCCTGCCTGGCGGAGGAGCTTGCGTTCCGCCAGGATCCCGATCATGGCCGCGTTGTCGGTGCAGAGATCCGGCTGGGCCAGGCGCAACTCGAGACCTGACTGTTCGCAGGCGGCCTTGAGCCGGTGGCGCAGGGAGTTGTTGCGGGTCACACCCCCCGAGGCCGTCACGCACCCAACCCGCATCCGTCCGGCGGCCCTGAGCGTCTTCGCCACCAGCACGTCCACAATGGCAGCCTGGACGCTCGCGCACACATCGCTCAACGCCCGAATGTCTTCCGTCAGGCCGGGGTGGTCGCGGAGAAAATAGCGCACGGAGGTTTTCAATCCGCTGAAACTGAAATCATCGTTCACATCCTGGATCATTGGCCGCGGGAAATCGAATGCGCCCGGGTTGCCGCGCTCCGCTAATCGGTCGATCTCCGGCCCGGCCGGGTAGGGAAGGCCCATCAGCTTGCCAATTTTGTCGAAGCACTCGCCGGCCGCGTCGTCCACCGTGGCGCCGAGGAGGCGGTGTTTCAGTTCGCTCTCGACCTTCACGAGCATCGTGTGGCCGCCGCTGACGATGAGCGAGACGTTGGGTTGAAAAGCCGCGAAATCCGCCGCGGGCGGATGGCCGGCGATCCAGGGCGAATAGAGGTGCGCTTCATGATGATGGATTCCCACAAAGGGCCGCTGCAGGGCGAACGCCATCGCCTGGGCCGCCTTGAACCCAACCATCAGCGCGCTCGGCAATCCCGGTCCACGTGTGGCGGCGACGGCGTCCAACTGCGAGGGCGCGACCCGCGCGTCGCGCAGGACGCCCTGGGCGACCGGCATCAGGTTCCGCAAATGCTCCCGCGCGGCGAGTTCGGGCACGACGCCCCCGTATTCCGAATGCAACCGGATTTGCGAGGACACCAGGGTCGAGAGAACACGACCGTCCTGAATCACCGCGGCGCTGGTTTCATCGCAGGAGGTCTCGAAGGCAAGCAGGGTCATGGGAGGCTGGAGGCGGGAGGGCAGGACCCGGGGCCGGAGATCCCCGTGCGCCCGCACTTCTCACTTCGCACTTTTCTGCATCGCCGCCATTTTACCCTCCGATCCACCCGATCGGCCCGGCGATCGTTCCGTGAAGAGAAGGATGCCTTTGAGGAGGTCGGTCGCGCGGTCCAACTGGAGGTCGCGTTCGTTCATCACCCGGTTGCGACTGGTTTCATCGAGGGTCTCCATCCCGCCCGGAGTGCGCTTGAGTTGCAGGTCGCGATCCTCGTCGTCGGTGACGGGCACGATCACGTTGGGGGTGATCCCCACCTCGTGAATGACCTTGTGGCTGGGCGTATAGTATTTGGCGGTTGTCAGCCGCAATGCGGAGCCGTCATCCAGCGGAATGATGCTCTGCACCGAGCCTTTGCCGAAGGTCCGTTCGCCCAGAATGATGGCGCGATGCAGGTCTTGCAGGCAGCCGGCGACGATTTCCGACGCGCTCGCGCTCCACGGATTGACGAGCACGACGATGGGCATCGGAGAGCCGTCCCGGTTGAGCAGTTCATCCCCATGCCCGCTCGCGCGACGAACGCTGTTCTGACTGGAGTTGCGGCCTTCCGTGGACACCACAAGCTGGTTGCGCGGCAGGAATTTTTCGCAAACCTCCACCGCCTGGTCGAGGAGCCCGCCCGGGTTCCAACGGAGATCCAGAACGAGCGCCTGCATCTGCTGCGCCTTGAGTTTTTTCAATGCGGCCTCCAGTTCATCGCCGGTCTTGTCGCCGAATTGCACGAGGCGGACATACCCGATCTTGTTGTCGTCGAGGGGAAATTCCTTCTTGCCGTTGATGTCCTTGACCATGTCCACGTTGATGATCGCGCGTGTCAGCTTGTAGTCCTTCACCTGTCCCGTGGAAGGGCGCAGGATCGTGACGGCCACGTCCGTGCCTGGATCGCCGCGGAGCACTTTGACGGCATCCTGCAGATTCAGGTTTTCGGTGCTCCTGCCCTCGATCTTGACGATCCGGTCCCCCGAGAGAATTCCGGCCCGGGAACCAGGCGTGTCTTCCATGGGAGCGATGACCGTCAGGAAGTTGTCCTTCATCGCGATCACGATCCCAAGGCCGCCGAAATGTCCTTCCGTATCGTTCTGAAGTTCCTGGTATCTTTCCGGATCGAGAAATTCGCTGTGCGGATCCAGTTTGTCGATCATTCCCTTCAGCGCATCATAGACCAGCTCCTGATAACTCAGGTTTTGGCCGTCCACGTAATCCCGCCGCACCTTCTCCATCACCTGCGAAAAAAGATTCAGGTTGGGATACGCGGAATCCTTCTGCGCGGCCTGGGCTGACTGCGTGTAAACCCGGGCGCCGATGAGCAGGTTGACCGCCAGCAAGACGGTCACCAGCCCGAAGATCAAACGTCGTTTCATAACATCAAAATGCTGTTCCGGCTCACGATAACGGTCAACCCGCCGGTTTGCAAGAAGCGCTGGTGGAGTCGGGTGCGATGGGGAGTCCGGGAATGTGGACGACCCCTGGAAATCAAGCCGGGACTCGATTGCGCAACAGCATTTCGACATAGGCCAGGTCTTCGCGGCGCGTCACCTTGGGATTGGGTTCGGCGCTGGTCACCAGTCGAACCGGTTGGCCGATCAATTCGCAGGCCGCTGTGTCGTCCGTGATCAGCAGGCCTCTGTTCCGCGCTTCCGACAAGGCGTGACGGAGGATCTCGATGCGGAAGGTCTGCGGGGTTTGGACTGACCAGAGCAGGGAACGGTCGAGCGTGCGCGTCACCGATTTGCCGTCCACAGACTCTTTGATGGTGTCCGTTACCGGCTGCGCCGCGACGGCTGCGCCGTTTTCCCGCGCCATCGTGACGGTGTCCGCAATCAATCTTCCGCTCGTGCAAGGCCGGGCGGCGTCCTGGATGGCCACAATTTCGGTTTCCTCCCCGGCCGCTTCGAGTCCGTTCCAGACGGAGTCCTGCCGTTCCGCGCCGCCTGCGACCAGCCGAAACGGTTTTCCGAGTTGGAACCTTTTTGCCAGTTCCTCGAACGCGGATTGCATCCCCTCGCGGACGACGAGGATGATGTCATCGATGCACTCCGCCTCGGCGAACCGCTGCCAGGTATGGACGACGACCGGTTTGCCGGCAATTTCCAGGAACAGTTTGTCCTGAGTCGGACCCATCCGGGTTCCCTTTCCGGCCGCAACAATGATGGCGGAGGTCATGAATCGGATTTCAGGTTGCAGGTTATGGGTTGTGGGCGCAAGCGTTAGGTTGCACGGAGTGAAAGTGCGGGTCAACACGCGCACCGGATCGCGGCGGTGGCGAAGCCCAGCCGCAGCGCCGGGATTTTCGTCACCACGCTGTGGGACTATCCCCTGGCGTTGCCCTTTCCTGCCGTCCTGCGGCTGGTCCTCAGCGGACACAGCCGCGCTCCACAAGCCGTGCGGTCTGCGGCTGTGCGCGTGTTGCCCGTCGCCTCCAATCGCTGCAGTGCCTGGAACCTGGGAACCTGCAACATGCAACCCGCAACCCGCAACCCAGCTACCGGGCGGGTCGCCAGTCCAGCACTTTCAACTGAACCGCCCGTTGATTGTTGAAATGGTTGATCTGCGGTGCGAACGACAGATCGAAGTGCCCCACAGGCAGAGACCCGTTCCCGGCGCCCCACCAGACCGCCTCGTGCGTGGTCATGCCATCCGTCACCCACATTTTCACGTGTTGCTTTTCCGTTCCGATGCGTTGCAGCGGGCGTTGATGGGCCAGATCGCGGGCGCACACCTGCACAGCCGGATTGCCCTGGCCGGTCGGCCGCAAACACTCCAGATGGGCCAGCCCATCCAGGGTCACCTCGTCCAGGCCCACTTCCGCGTCCAGGCGCAACGGCGGTTGCAGGACTTTGGGATTCATCGTGCGGCGGGCGATCTCGTTGAGACGGAGACGGAAGGCATCGAGGTTTTCGGCTCGAATGCTCAACCCGGCGGCCATCGCGTGGCCCCCGTGGCTCAGCAGAAGATCGTCGCATTCGCGCAGCGCGGCGGCCAGATCAAACCCGGCGATGCTCCGGCCCGAACCGCGCCATTCATCGCCTTCGCCGCCGACGATGATGGTGGGCCGGTAAAACTCCTGCACCACCCGCGAGGCGACAATGCCCAGCACCCCGATGTGCCACAACAGGCGGCCTTCCACGATGACGAGGTCGGTGTCGGGATTGAATGTTATTCGCAGCGGGCCGACCACCTGTTCGACGATGCCGCGTTCGATCTTCTGCCGTTCGCGATTTTGTGAATCGAGGTTCCGGGCAATGGGCATGGCTTCCGCCGGGTCGCACGCCATCAATAAGCGCAGCGCCTCTTCGGCGGTTTCCAGTCGCCCGGCGGCGTTGAGGCGGGGTCCGAGTTGGAATCCGACTTCGTACGTGCCGAGCAGGGCAGGGGATTGGGCGACACTTTTGAGCGCCGCCAGGCCGGCTCGTTGAGTGGCGTTCAGCCGGTCCAGCCCGGCCGACACCAGAATGCGGTTCTCCCCGGTCAACGGGACAATGTCGGCAATCGTTCCGAGCGCAACCAGATCCAGCAGGGGGCGCAGATCGAAGTCGGCGGCGCCGGGCAGACCGGTCTCGCGGCCGCGCTTGACGAGGGCGTGCGCGAGTTTGAACGCCAGACCGGCGGAGCAGAATTCGGTGTGGCTTGTGGCTAGCGGCGGCCGGGGCGGGGCGGAAGCCGCCTTGTCTGAGTCACTTGCCGCGCGACACTCCGCGCTCAAACTCAATTGCGGATTCACCAGCGCCACCGGTTCCGGCGCCGGATTCGAAATCTGGTGATGGTCCAGCACGATCACATCGACCCCGCGCTGTTTCAGCCAGGCGATCGTGCCCGCCGCAGTCGAACCGCAGTCCACCGCCAGCAGCAGCCGGACGGGGAATTTCTGCAGGCAGTTTTCAACGCCATCCCGGCTCAGGCCGTAGCCTTCATCCAATCGATGCGGCAGGTAGTGGTGTGTGCTCCAGCCCAGCCGGTTCAGGACCTCCACCAGAAGCGCCGTCGAGGTGACGCCATCGACGTCGTAATCCCCAAAAACCACCAGCGATTCCTTGCGTTCGCGAGCTTGAAAGAGGCGCTCGACCGCGGCCGCCATGTTCGGCAGCAGGAAGGGATCAGCCAGTTGTTTGAGGCGCGGCTGGAGGAAGCCGTTGATCTGCGCCGGCTCACTCAGGCCGCGGTTGAGGAGACACTGGGCGAGCAGCGGCGAAAGGTTCAGCGCCTTCGCCAGTTGCCCGGCGAGCAACGGCTGCGGCGGCGCCAATGACCAGTGGAATTTCACAGTTTTTTCTCACGCCACGCCGCGGTCGCGGAGAGGATTACGGAACATAAAATGATGCCTGCCACGACCGACAGCGACAGGCCGATCGGCAGCTTTGCCTGAAACCAGCAAGCCGGCCGGTCGTGCGGATCGATCAACATTTTCACCCCCACGAACATGAGCACGAGAGACAGGCCGTATTTCAAATAACGGAAATACCCCAGGGCCCTCGCCAGCATGAAGTACAGCGAACGCAATCCCAGGATCGCGAAGACATTCGATGTGAAAATGATGAACGGCTTGAGGGTGACGGCAAAGATCGCCGGAATGGAATCCAGGGCGAAGATCAGATCGGTGGTTTCCACCATCAGGAGGACCAGCGCCAGCGGCGTGAGCGCCATGCGCCCGTTCCAGCGCGTCCGGAATTTCTGTCCGTCGAGTTCGCTCGTGACGGGATAGAGCCAGCGCGCCCATCGGATGACGATGTTTTTTTCCGGCTGCACGTTGGTTTTGACCAGCGCCATCCGGACACCGCTGCAGACCAGCAGCACGCCGAAGAGGTAGAGCACCCAGTGGATCGAGTCGATGAGCACCACGCCGGCGGCGATCATCATCCCGCGCAGGGTCACCGCCCCGAGGATGCCCCAGAACAGGACCCGGTGCTGGTGCTCCGGCGGGATGCGAAAATAGGCGAAAATGAGGGCGATCACGAAGACGTTGTCCATCGAGAGGGAGATCTCGATCAGGTAGCCGGTGAGGAATTCCAGCGACTCCTTTTCGCCCCGCGCGGGTTTGAGGGCGAGGGCAAAAAGCATGGCGAGGGAAAACCACAGGACGGTCCAGAGGAATGCTTCCTTGAAGCGGACGACATGCGCGCTCCGATGAAAGACACCCAGATCGAGGGCCAGGAATGTCAGGACGAACGCGATGAAACCGAACCAATGCCAACCCGTGATTCTCTCGACCACTGCAAGCATGGCAGTGGGCGGCTATCCCCGCACAGGCGATGGAACCGCTTCGGCGGTGAGCTGCTGCGAGGCCCCGATCTTCGGCCGCTGGCCCTTGTGCCACCACAGCACAAACGCGCTGGCGATGTAGATGCTCGAATAGGTGCCAGTGACGATGCCGACCAGGAACGCGAAGGCGAAGTCATTGATCACGCTGCCGCCAAAGATATAAAGCGACCCGGTGGCAATGAAAACCGTGCCGGAGGTGATGATGGTCCGGCTCAGGGTCTGGTTGAGCGCCTGGTTCATGACCTCCTTGAACGTGCCGCGAACGCCCAGCCTCAAATCCTCGCGAATGCGGTCGAAGATCACGATGGTGTCGTTGATGGAAAACCCGATGATCGTCAGCACGGCCGCCACCGTCGTGGCGTTGAGTTCCCGCCCGGCCATAAAATAAATGCCGAGCGTCATGAAAATATCATGAATGATCGCGATGACGGCGCCGACGGCAAAGGAGAACTCGTAACGGAACGCCACGTAAATCAAAATACCCAGCATCGCGAGCAGGGAAGCCAGAACGGCCGTCTGCTGGATCTCCTGGCCGACGGTGGGCCCGACGTTGTCGGTGCTGAGCGGTTGGTCGGGAAATTGCGCTTCAGGAAATTCCATCCGGAGTTCCTGGAGAATCTTGCGGCCGACGTCAACTTGTGTCCCCGATTTGTCAAACGTGCGGGCCGTGACACGCAACGTTTCCCTGCTGGTTGAAACATCACGCTGGTACGAAACCAGGACTTCCCCGGGAACGACCTTGGCCGCGGCGGCGCGCACGTTTTCCTGGGAAACCTTGTGTTGCTGGTTGAAGTTCAGGGTGATGGTTTCACCGCCGGAGAATTCCACGCCCAGGACATCGTGCCCGCGGACGAAAATGCCGTAGCTATTGCCCACCAGAATCAGCAGCCACGACGCCGCGAACGCCGGCATCGCCCAGCGCATGAAATCGATCCGCACCGCCCGGATGATATGCAGCATGGGCAGTTTCGTGATCAGGTTCTTCGTGATCAGGAAATCGAAAATCAATCGCGTCACGACCAGCGCCGTGAACAAACTTGCGGCGACACCGATCGTCAGCGCGATGCCGAATCCCTTGACCGAGCCCGTGCCCATGAAAATCAGGATCACGGACGAAATGAGGGTCGTGACGTGGGAATCGAAAATCGTGCCGAATGCGCGGTCATAGCCGGCATTCAGCGCGCCGCGCAGGGATTTGCCCTTGCCTGATTCCTCACGAATGCGTTCGAAGATCAGCACGTTGGCATCCACCGCCATGCCGATGGTCAGCACCACTCCGGCGATGCCGGGCAAAGTGAACGTGGTGCCCACGGAGCACATGACTCCCACCAGGATGACGATGTTGAGGATCAACGCCGTGTCCGCCACCAGTCCGGCGAGCATGTAGTAAACCACCATGAACAGCGCCACCAGAATGACGCCGATGATGGCCGCCTTGATGCCGCTGTGAATCGAGTCCTTGCCCAACGTCGGGTCCACCTCGCTCAAGCTGGTGATGGAAACCGGCGTCTTCAGCGGGTTTTGAAGCACGTTGGCCAGGGCAAAAGCTTCCTGGTCGGTGAAATCGCCCTCGATCACCCCGCTTCCATTCTCGATCGGCGTATTGATTACGGGAGCGGATTGCAGCTCGCCGTCCAGGACAATGGCGAGGTCGTGGCCCACATTGTCGCGCGTGATCCTCGCGAACGTGCCCGCCGCCTGGGAATCCAGCGTGAAGGCAATTTCCGCCCGGCCGATGTTGTCACGCGTCACGCCGGATCGTTCCACCCCCCCCACCATTTCCGGCCGCTTCCTGACGAGATACTTGTGCGTTTCCTTCTGGCCATCCTCGCGGGTCCGGCTCACGGCCAGAATCTGGTACCCGGGCGGAACGACTCCCTGCTGCAACAACTCCGCGCTTTTTTCATGCACCAGGCGGAATTCCAGGTAGGCCACCTTCTGGATGGTCTCCTTGGCGCTCTCCATCTGCGCATGCGAAAGGCCGGGCAACTGGATCAGGACCCGGTCCATGCCCTCCGGTTGAATGACAGGTTCGGCCACGCCGAATTTGTCCACGCGTTTGCGCAGCACCTCGACCGCCTGCGACAGCGCGGCCGGATTGATCTGCGCGTTCGCCGACTGGTTCGTATCGCCCGAGGCGCTGCCCAGCCGGTTCGTCAGTTGAACGGTGATCGCAACTCCACCCTGCAAGTCCAGCCCGAGTTTGATCCGGCCCGCCGCCTCGCGCTGCAGCCGGTTCAAAATGTAAGTCGTCGGATGCGGCTCGTTTTGCGCCTCGAAAAACGGGAAATACCGGTTCAGATCATTCGTGCCGACGGCTTCCTGGACGTTTTCGTAGCCCTGGTCGGGCCGTGATTTCCCGAACTCCTGCGCCCTGGCGAAAATCGTCGCGAACCTCGCATCCCGATTCACCGCGCGATCCCTGAAAAACGGCACCAGATCACGATTCGTCGGAGGATACATTTCAACGATCGACCAGGCGACGATGCCCAGGATGATCACCAGTCTCCAGAAATGATTTCGATTCATGAGGAGAGGGCTAGGATTCGCTCGACTCGACGCCACGTTCGAGGATCTCGCCGATGGCGGACTTGGTAATCTCCAGTTTGGAGTCTGCGGAGCGAATGGAAACCGATTTTTCCTTGACCGTGATCACGACGCCCAGGATGCCGGAGGAGGTGACGATTTTGTCGCCGGGCTTGACGGACTTGAGCAGTTCGGCCTGCTGTTTGGCCTTTTTCTGCTGCGGGCGGATCAGGGCGAGGTAGAAGACGACGATCAGCAGGGCGATGGGGACCAGACTTGTCCAAAACGGCGGCGATTGCTGTCCCGGTTGGGGCGGGGTGCCCATTGCCTGAATGACGCTCAGGTTCATAAGTTGCATAATTCCACGATCAAGTGGACGGGTAATCTAAAGCCGCCCGCGCATTTGGCAAGCGCACAAATTGGCTTGGCATCACTCGACCGACGACTATTCTCGGCCGTATTGAAAGACTCGAAACCGGCACCTGGTTTTTCCGGCTTGCGGGTGCGGCTTGTGGGAACGGTTTTTCTGGCCATCGCACCCGCCATGGCCTTCCTATACTTCACCAAAATGCCCTGGACCGGATTTGCCATCGGGCTTTTGGCCCTGGTGGCCGCCTGGTTCGGCGGTGAACGTTTTGTCCTGCGCCATGTGCGCCGCTTGGTGGCCGCGGTCCGGCGCCTCGGATCCGGCGACCTGGGCAGCCGCACCGGGCTGGGCGGCGCGCCGGGCGAAATCGGCCTCCTGGCCGGGGCCTTCGACACCATGGCCGCCAGCCTCGATCAACGCGTCAAAGAACGCGAACAAGCCGAGCATCGGTCGTTGAACCGTGCGCTGCAGCAAACGGCCGTCGCCGCGCTGGGTCAATTCGCGCTGACAACCAACGACTTTTCCACCCTCTTGAACCAGGCCGTCCTCCTGGTCTCGCAAACCCTCGAGGTCGATTTCTGCCGGATCCTCGAGCTGTCGTCCGATTCCCAATCCATGCTGACGCGAGCCGGCATCGGATGGAAAAAGGGAACCGCCGGGACGGCCACGATCGGGGTGGGGGACGGCTCCCAGGCCGGCTACACGCTGAAGTCCGGCGAGCCGATCGTCATCCGGGACCTGCGCGCCGAGACCCGGTTCCAAAGCGAGGTGCTGCTGGTGGAAAACGAAGTCATCAGCGGCGTCAGCGTGGCGATCCGCACGCCGGAAAAAACTTACGGCGTCCTCGGCGTATACTCGATCCGCGAACGGGAATTCACCGGTGACGACGTGCAATTCCTCCTGGCGGTTGCCAATGCCCTGGCCGCGGCGGTCGAGCGTCGCCAGGCGGAAGCAGAGATGCAAAAGCTCGCCGAGTTCGCGAGGTTGAATCCGAACCCGGTGATGGAGCTGGCGGCGGACGGCACGATCACCTATTTCAACCAGGCGGCGCTGCGGCTCGCCGGAGAGGTCAGGCGCGAACACCCGCGCGATGTGCTGCCGCCGGGGATCGGGGATCTGGTGAAGACGTGTCTGGCGACCGGGGAAAGCCGGTTGGACCTCGAATCACGCATCGAGGGACGGGTGCTGTCCTGGTCGCTGCATCCCGTGACTGCGAGCCGGGTGGTGCATTGTTATGTGACGGACATCACCGACCGGTTGAGTCTCGAGGCGCAATTGTTGCAGGCGCAGAAAATGGAATCGGTCGGTCAGCTCGCCGCGGGCGTCGCGCATGATTTCAACAACATGCTGACGGTCATCCAGGGCCATACGGGCATGCTCATGGCGCGGAGCGATTCGCCACCCGAACTCCGTGATTCCCTTCAGGCGATTTTTTTCGCCGCCGAACGCGCGGCCGGCCTGACGCGGCAGTTGCTCCTGTTCAGCCGCAAGAGTGTTCTCCAGACCCGCCTTCTCGATTTGCGGGAAATCCTCGGCAACATGGGCCAGATGCTCAAGCGCCTCCTCGGAGAACCCGTTGCCATCGAGTTCAGTCCGCCGCAGGAAATCCCGCTGGTCCGCGGCGACGCCGGCATGATCGAGCAGGTCATCATGAACCTCGCCCTCAATGCGCGCGACGCCATGCCCGCCGGCGGCAAGCTGATCCTCAGCATCCAGTCGGTCACGGTCGATTCCGCGTACGTTCAGACGCATCCGGGGGCGCGTGCCGGCTCGTTCGTTTATCTGCGCGTCACCGATACCGGATGCGGAATGGATGCCGCCACCCGGAGCCGGGTTTTCGAGCCGTTCTTCACCACCAAGGAACCCGGCAAAGGCACCGGCCTCGGCCTGGCCACCGTTTACGGCATCGTCAAACAACATGAGGGATGGATTGAAATGGCAAGCGAGATGGGGAAAGGCACGAGTTTCGGCATCTTCCTCCCTGCCACGGCGGAAACGGCCCGGACCACCAAACAGCCCGACGCCCTGCAGGCGCCCATTCGGGGCGGCAATGAGACCGTCCTCCTGGTCGAGGATGAAGTCACGGTCCTCAACATGGGAAGGATTATCCTGCAAGACTGCGGTTACCGCGTTCTGGAAGCCTGTTCCGGGGTCAAAGCTCTTGACGTGTGGCAGCGGCATGCGGGCGCGATCGATCTGCTCCTCACGGACATCGTCATGCCGCAGGGTTTGTCCGGGGTGGATCTCGCCAGGAAGCTCCTCGCGGAGAAGCCCGCGCTGAAAATCATCTATACCAGCGGATATAACGTGAACTACCTGGACACCCAGTTCATCCGCAATGGCGGCGGCGTGTTTCTGCAGAAACCCTACACCCGCTCCACGCTCGCCCAAGCCGTTCGCGATTGTCTGGACAGAAAGTAGCGTCGCTTTCGGCCCTGGCCATATCCATGAAGAAGAAGAACCATGAAACACATAGCGCGGCAATAGCCGCAACCAAAGGAGCACGAGCCTGTGACCCGCAGCACATTGAAAACGCAGGCAACCCGGGACGCTGGCGTAACCTTCCTACATCGCAGAGATGGCCGACCCGCTGCGGCTCACAGAGCCGTTGTTCACTATTTCAAGTTCCGGCGAACCAACCGACTTCC
>PLQC01000024.1 GCA_003159675.1 Limisphaerales bacterium | reverse complement strand
ACTAATCCCCTGAGACCGTGCCAGCCGTCGCCACCCCGTCGCTGGGATTGCGGGTTTGCATTCACGGGGGCGTCCATTAACTTGCCTTGGTGAACAGCGAGCATTCAGTCGCGGACCATTGGTCGGGCGGATTCGACGAAGCGGGGCTTCAGCGGTGGGCGGAACAGTTGCGCAGGAAATTGTCCAGCCCTCGAATCGCCTTGGGCCTCGTCTTCATGTCGCCGAAATATTTCCCGCACGCGAAGCAGGTCCTGGATATCCTCCGTGTGCACGCGCAAATCCCGCTGCTGGCGGGGTGCTCCAGCCAGGGCTTGATCGTCGAGCGGCGCGAGGTCGAGGAGGGCGCCGGAATTACACTGGGCCTTTACGCGTTGCCCGGCTCCGCTTTGAAGGCGGTCCATTTCACCCAGGAACAGGTTGAAGAGGCCAACGGGGCCGGCTATTGGCGCCTGGAAACGGGCGTCGAGACGGACCAGACCAATGGCTGGCTGGTTTTCATCGACCCCTTTCATCTCGACAGCGAATCCTGGCTGCGGACCTGGAACGAGGCCTATGCGCCGTTGCCGGTGCTGGGCGGGCTAGCCAGCGGCAATTTTGCCGAGCACCGCACCCAGCTTTATCTGAACGGCGATGTTTTCGAAGAGGGCGGCGTGGCGATAGCCGTGGGCGGGGGGG
The DNA here is from genome assembly GCA_003159675.1 of Limisphaerales bacterium. Lineage (GTDB taxonomy): Bacteria > Verrucomicrobiota > Verrucomicrobiia > Limisphaerales > BOG-1460 > BOG-1460. Next base: position 2,646 of record PLQC01000024.1, on the reverse strand, counting down.
TGAAGCTCGCGGGAGTCATCTCGCAGGGCTGCACGCCCATCGGGGAAACCTGGACCCTGACGAAGGTGGATCAAAACATCATCCACGAAATCGGAAACCGTCCGGCCTACGAAGTGCTGGCCGAAACCTTCAACACCCTGTCGCCCGAGGACCAGCGCCATGCCCGCGGCAACCTGTTCATCGGCCTGGTCGTCAACGAGTATCTCGAGGATTTCCATCGCGGCGATTTTCTGATCCGGAATCTGCTCGGCGCCGACCCCCGTTCGGGCAGCATTGCCGTCGGAGCGCTGCCGCGGCCGGGCCAGACCGTCCAGTTCCAGCGACGTGACGCCGCGGCGGCGACGGAAGACATGAACGCGTTGCTGGCCCGCGCCAAGCGGCAGTTGGAGGGCGCCACAGTTTACGGCGGTTGCCTGTGCAGTTGCAATGGCCGCGGCCAGGGTCTCTTCGGCGAACCCGATCACGATGCGCGGATGGTCCAGCAACAGCTCGGGCCGCTCGGGCTGGCCGGCTTTTTCTGCAACGGCGAGATCGGACCGATCGGCGAAAAGAATTTCCTGCACGGATTCACCGCTTCCCTGGCGTTGTTTGTGAAGAAGAGTTGAACGAAAGCGCTCTTCTCCGCCGGAGCTTCAGTTGCAAGGACACACCGGTCAGCCGGACGTTTTCTTTTTCCCGAACCCGGCATCCAACGGGGCCAGGGCCGTGACGATGAAACCGGGGAGGGTGGCCGCCAGCACCCAGATAAAGAAGTGCGGATAGCCGAGCTTTTCCTGCAGCCAACCGCTCCACATTCCCGGCAGCATCATGCCCAGCGCCATGAAGCCGGTGCAGATGGCGTAGTGCGCCGTCTGGTGCCCGCCCCGGGCGATGTAAATCATATAGAGCATGTAGGCGGTGAAACCGAAACCGTAACCAAACTGTTCGAGTGCGACGCAGGTGCCGACCGTCCACAGATGTTCCGGCAGGGCATAGGACAGGTAAATAAACACCGCGTCGGGCAGATGCATGATGAAGACCATCGGCCACAGGCACGCGCGCAGGCCGCGCCACGACACCAGCATTCCGCCCACAATCCCGCCGAACAACAACGCCGTCACACCGATCGTGCCATACACCAGACCGACCTGCTTGGTGGTCAGGCCGAGTCCGCCGGCTGCGCGCGGATCCAGAAGAAACGGCGGCACCATTTTCATCAGTTGCGCCTCGCCAAAGCGATAGAACAGCAGGAACAGAAACATCCTGCCGATGCCTGGCTTCTGGAAAAAGGAAGCGAACGTGGCAAGGAATTGTCGCAGGAAATTGCCGGCCGAAATTGCCGCGGCCGGCCGGTCATTCGGGGGCTTGGGCAGAATGAGACGATGATAAATCGACAAGACGAGGAAGAGGCCCACGACTGCCGCGAAGGCAACCTGCCAGGCCAGTTGGGTGTTCCCTCCCGTTCGCTCCTGAATTTCTCCGGCCAGCATGACGAGCAGTCCCTGGCCGCAGATGAGGGCGACGCGAAAAGACGCATTGCGAATACCGCTGAAAAACGACTGTTGCCCCTCGGTCAACGCCAGCAGGTAAAAACCGTCGGCCGCAATGTCGTGAGTGGCCGAACTGAACGCCAACAGGGAGAAAATCGCGAGCGAATACCGGAGAAAATGGGACGCCGACAACGTGAGGGCCACGGCCGCGAAACCCGCACCGAGGACCAATTGCATCCACCAGATCCACAGGCGCCGCGTTTTCAGAATATCCACCACCGGGCTCCAGAGCGGTTTCAGGACCCACGGCAAGGAAAGCCAGCTCGTGTAGAATGCGATTTCCTCGTTGGAACAACCGAGATTCTTGTACAAGACGACCGAGACGCCGGTGACGATCGCGAACGGAAGGCCCTCCGCAAGATACAACGTCGGAATCCAGAACCACGGAGTGCGCGCAACGGATTTGGCGCCGGCCGATTGGCCCGGATCGGCGGCGTGGCTGGCGTTCGAGCGGAGCACGATCTTGTTTAGCGGCAAAGTCGGGACTGGGGCAAGCCAGTAAACCGGATCAGCTGTTACTCCCAGGGCGAACTCTTAACGGGGTGAGGACGGCCTCGTCCCGAGTAACATCGCAGAAACCTGTCCTGGCGACGAGCCGTCGCCACCCCGATATCTTGAAGGTGACGGCTCGCTCGCCCTACCTGTTCGTGGATTTTATGAGGTGAGTTCTAATCCAACCCGCGATCCATCAGATCGCCCTCATCGAGTCCGAGATAATGCCCCAGCTCATGCAGCAAGGTGGTCTCGACTTCCTCGCGAAAAATGTCCGCATCGCCCTCCGCAACGTCCCAGAGGTTTTCGAGAAATAAAATGATCTGCGGCGGCATCGGCACCGCCTCCTCGTCGGCAAAGTCCGGCCCGACAAAAAGCCCGAGCGTGTCCGGCGCGAGACCGTCGGCTTGCAGGCCGGCGTTGGGGATCCGTTCGAAGGTGATCGGCAGCCGGATCGCCTTCTCCCGCAGCGGCGCGGGCAGGCGGGCCAGCGTGGCTTCGACTTCGTCGGCCGCCATCGCCGTCAATTTGCTCCAGTTCGAGGTCATTATGCGTGAATAACTGAAATGGTAGCACGGGCCACTGGCCCGTGCCGTCCGGCGAGTCGCCCATAGGCGTCAACCTA
>PLQC01000088.1 GCA_003159675.1 Limisphaerales bacterium | reverse complement strand
ACTCGCTTGTTTTAGGACTAGACGTAATCGTCGGAATCAGGCCCGTGCCGCCGCCAAACGAATTTGCCGATCCATGGCCGAAGAAATAGAAATTTCGAGAATTCAAATCTCCGAGATAACCCAGCAGCTGGGTTCTTGTGGTAGAGTCCCCCATGTAAAAGGCTGAGCTGGCGTAATTATTGCCTGGAGACAGTTGGTAAGGACCCAACCCTTGAAAGCCGAGTGTGCCGATCACGCCATTGTCTGTGCCGTCTGGTCCTCCTAAGACCATATAACCGACTTTCATCGTTTTGGTCGAGTTGTTGTCGACTGCGCTAAAGGCAACGACGAAAGTTCCGAGACCAGAATAAGACGTCTCCTTTCCCCATCTCCTGGGAGGCAGCGTTGTTGAATTCGCCAAAGGATTCACTCCACCGGTTTGTGGTGATTTGAAAAGCGCAATATCAGGGGCAGTCGGCGTGATCGTGAACTGGCCTGTGAAGGTGTCGTCACTATAAGTGGTTCCGTTTCCATCGGTCAAGTCCCAGATGAACGAAATCACACCATCTGAGGTGGGGCCAGTGAAGGAACCAATGTAGTTCGTGTTGGAATCATACATATCCAACTGATAGTTTGCAGGGTAAATGGCTGATTCAGCGTAAATCCACATCCATTGGCCAAAAACCGAGGTGAAGTAATTCGGGTACGAGACCAAGTTGCTCACGGTAATCGTGATCGTTGTTCCCTGCACTGGATCATCTGTGTTGAAGTCAATTTCAGGTGTGAGAATGTAGGTTCCGTTCTGCATTGCTGTCGTATCCCACTGGAGACTACTGCTTACCCCGTTGGTCTGAGGTATGGCTCCGGCTATTGGAAGACCATTGATCGAGAAGGCGAAGCCTGAAACCTGATCCCCGCTGCTCACCGAGTATTCGATTGGGATATTGACGGTCCCGCTTATGGTGATTCCGTTGGTGATTCCGTACAAGTGCACGTCATTGGCGACGACGCGATAAAATCCCATGTTGTTCCCTAACGCGCCGTTTGTGTGAACGTAGGTTGTCTGGTTCGTGGATACGGCCGCTGCGAGCGACAGGACCAATGTTTGCCACGGCGAACCCGGACTGAGAGCGGGCCGATGTTGGACGATATAAGTTTCGCTTGGTGAGCTTAGCCAGGACAGGATGACGTTAGTTGCCTGCCGAGTTGTCGTGAGACCTTCAACTGCGAAGGATTGTAGTGCTGACAGAAGCAAAACTGCGCAAAATAGGATTGTTCTTCGCTTGATAGTTGTCATAGTTCCAATGCCTTCCCACACGAACCTCGATGAACCGAAGCTGCCGTTAAGATTATTTCATGGAGTGTCTACCACAATGCAAGCATTACTTATTCACATGCGGCCCCAAATGATGCTCCCTTTTCCATCCAGGTGTTGTGCTGGTCCGCAAAGTCGTCAAGCGATTTTTGAACAATTGTCGTTCGTGTGTCGGCGTCTGGTTACATCCCGGTGTCTGAGGATGCACGAGGGAAAGCGCGTGCGTGCTGAAGCCAGGGAATCTCTCCGACAACAGGGTGTATGGTCGCGGTGTGGGCGAACGAATCACAAACTGCAAATTGGAGTCATGTATTTTGACGACAAGACATTTTGGCCAAAACACTTTCTGCTGGTGTCGTCCGCAGGAAGCGCCGGGTCCCGATCTCAGACGGACCCAACCCCAACAGACGCTTGCTGCGAGTAAAAGCCGCTGCGCCGAGATCCTATGGCGTTCCCGCCGGGTGCGGGAGCATGTGCTTGCCAGGACCCGGCGGGCGGCCGATGATTTGAGCCATGAAACGCGAACGAACCGGGAATGTGACGGCGATCCTCTGCCTCTCGGCGGGCCTTCTTTTAAGCGCAACCCGTCCGCTGACGGCGGCCAATCCCACCCTGCCACTGCTGAACGATCCGATCGATGTCAGCGGCGATTTTCGGGATTTTTCGGACACGTATTATCTGGCCGACAAGATTGCGGACTTCGATCCGGCGGCGCATTCGGGGAAGATTGTTTACCAGCGCGCGCAGTATTTCACGCGTCAGGCGTTCGACAACATGCTGGCGGTGATCCGGCCGGTCGCGCCGAACGAATTTCCCGAGAATGAATACGAGGCGAACCCGTCCCTGCCGTTCTCGATCGAGTTTGTGTCGCCGAGGACCTTGCGGATTCGCGCCACGAGCGGGCCGCAATTTGCGACGCCAGCCGAGGAGTTGATGCTGGCCGGGCCGGTGCCGAAGGATGAGTCGTGGCAATACACCAAGGTTGAAGGCGGTCACCGGTACCGCAGCGCGTTCGGCTCGGTGACACTTTTGGAAAACCCGTTTCACATCGAGATCCGGGACGCGGGGGGGCGGTTGCTGACCAAGACCGACCACAACGCCGACAACAGCACGAGCTTCACTCCGATCCTGCCGTTTTCATTCGTGCGGCGCGCGGCGGATTATTCCCGCAGCATGGACGCGGTGTTCACGCTGTCGCCGGGGGAGAAGATATTCGGGTGCGGCGAGTCGTTCACGGGCCTGGACAAGCGCGGTCAGCGGATCGTGCTGTGGGCGGACGACGCGAACGGCGTCCAGAACCAGGGCCTGTACAAGCCGGTTCCGTTCTTCATGAGCAGCCGCGGCTACGGGATGTTCCTGCACACGACAACGCCCATCACCTGTGATTTCGGCAATTACTTCAGCGGTGTCAACTCGTTGATGATGGGCGACGACGAGGCGGACCTCTTCGTCTTTCTCGGTTCGCCGAAGGAGATTCTCGACGAATACACGAAACTCACCGGGAAATCGCCGATGCCACCGCTCTGGTCATTCGGCCTGTGGATGAGCCGCTGCACGTACAACGCGGAGAAGCAGGTGCGCGACGTGGCCTCCCGGCTGCGCGAAAACCGCATTCCTTGTGACGTGATCCACCTGGATACCGGCTGGTTTGAGACGGACTGGCGATGCAACTATGAGTTTTCCACCAGTCGTTTCCAGGACCCGGAGAAGATGATCGCGGATTTAAAGCGGGATGGCTTTCACATCTCGCTGTGGCAGCTTCCGTATTTTGTGCCGAAGAACACGCTGTTCAACGAGTTGGTGGAAAAGCACCTCGTGGTGCGCGATGCCAAGGGCAACCTGCCTTACGAAGACGCCGTCCTCGACTTTTCGAATCCGGCCACCGTCGAGTGGTATCAGGCCAAGCTCGCGCATCTGCTGAAGATGGGGGTGGGTGCGATCAAGGTGGATTTTGGCGAAGCGGCGCCGAACAACGGGCTGTTCGCCTCCGGCAGGACGGGATTCTACGAGCACAACCTGTATCCGTTGCGTTACAACAAGGCGGTGGCCGACATCACGCTGAAGGTCACCGGCGAACACATCATCTGGGCGCGGAGCGCGTGGGCGGGGAGCCAGCGTTATCCGATCCACTGGGGCGGCGACGCGGAGAACACCGACGACGGCATGGCGGCGGAATTGCGCGGCGGCCTGTCGTTCGGCCTGTCGGGTTTTTCGTTTTGGAGCCACGACGTGGGCGGTTTTGTGGCGAAGGCTCCGGAGGATCTGTATCGACGCTGGCTGGCGTTCGGAGTGCTGACCTCGCACACGCGGTGCCATGGGACGGCTCCCAAGGAACCCTGGAATTACAGTGCGGCTTTCATGGACGATTTCCGCCGGATCGATGAACTCAAGTATGAACTCATGCCTTACGTTTATGCGCAGGCGAAGGATTGTTCGGAGCGGGGGCTGCCGATGCTGCGGGCCCTGTTTGTGGAGTACCCGGAAGATCCGGGCTCGTGGCTGATCGACGACGAGTATCTCTTCGGCTCGAGCATCCTGGCGGCGCCGCTGCTGCACGAGAATGCCACCGGCCGCGAGGTTTATCTCCCGCCGGGCAACTGGATCGATTATCAGACCGGGGAGGCCTGGTCCGGCGGCTGGCATCACATCGAAGCGGGCAAGATCCCCATCGTGATGCTGGTGCGCGACGGCACCGTGATTCCGCGGATCAAACTGGCGCAATCCACCCTGCAGATGGACTGGTCGAAGCTGGAGCTGGCGGTGTTTGCGAGGGAACAGCCGACCGCCCGCGGATGGGTGTGCCTGCCTTCCGACAATCAGTTGCACGAGTTGTCATTGGGCAGGCAAGGCGGCACCTTCAAACTGGCCGGGAATCCGCTCGCCGGCAAAGTCGAATTCAAGATCCATCCGGCTTTCGAGCGGTGAGTAGCCCCTGATTTTATGATGATAACACAAAGCCGCATGCTGTGGGCCGCAGCGTTATCGCTCGCCGTGGGTGCGGTGGCGGCGGCGGGCGATCCGTCCCTGCCGCATCTCAGGAAGCAAGGGACGGCGACGCAGCTCGTGTTGGATGGCAAGCCGATGTTGATGCTGGCGGGGGAGCTTCACAACTCGAGCACTTCGGATGCGGGTTACATGAAACCGATCTGGCCGCGGATGGCGGCGATGGGGCTCAACACGGTGATAGCCCCGGTTTCCTGGGAGTTGATCGAGCCGGCGGAGGGGCGTTTCGACTTTGCCCTGGTGGACGGCATGATCGACGGGGCCCGGCGAAACGACCTGCGCCTGGTGCTGATCTGGTTCGGCAGTTGGAAGAACGGAGCCTCGACGTATGAGCCGTCCTGGGTGAAGAAGGATATCGAGCGTTTCCCCCGGGTGAAGGACGCGCAGGGGAGGACGCAGGAAATCCTGTCCACGTTCGGAGGCGCGAGCCGTGACGCGGATGCGCTGGCGTTTGCGGCGTTGATGCGCCATTTGCGAGACGTGGACGGCCGGAGGCACACGGTCGTAATGGTGCAGGTGGAGAACGAAGTGGGCGTGCTGAACGCGCCGCGGGATTTTTCTCCGGCGGCAAGCGCGGCGTTCGACGGTCCGGTGCCGCGGGCGCTCATGGATTATCTGGAGGCGCACCGGGATGCGCTCGTTCCGGAGTTGCGCGAGCTGTGGGAAACCAACGGGTTCAAGCCCTCCGGCACGTGGGAGGAGGTTTTCGGCAAGGGCACGTCTAACGAGGCTGACTGGAAGGCGTATTCGCATTACCCGGAAGAAATCTTCATGGCATGGAATTATGCGCAATACGTGGGGCGGGTGGCTGCGGCGGGCAAGGCGGAGTATCCGTTGCCGATGTATGCCAATGCCTGGTTGAAGCAGCCGGACTACGGCTCGCCGGGCAGGTATCCGAGCGGCGGCCCATTGCCGCAGGTGCTGGATATCTGGCGGGCGGGCGCGCCCGCCATCGATCTCATCGCGCCGGACATTTACATGCCGGAGTTCGAGTGGATCTGCGGGCAATACCATCGCGGCGGGAATCCATTGTTCATTCCGGAGACCCGCGGCGGCGCGGTGGGCGCGGCCAGGGTGTTCTGGAGCATGGGACGGCATGATGCGATGGGTTTTTCACCTTTTGGGATCGACAGCGTGAGTCCGGCGGAGGCTGGGCCAATGGCACAGAGCTATTCGATCCTATCGCAATTGGCGCCGTTGATCCTGCAAAACCAGGGTGGTGACAAAATGGCAGGCTTGCTGGTGACAACAAACCAGCCGACGCAGCGCGTGACCCTGGGCGATTACCTCATCGAGGCCCGTCTCGGCGGCGCGAGACGAGGCCTGCTGGCGCCGGAAGTCGCCGGAGGAATTGTGATTGCCACGGGCCCCGGCGAATTCATCGTGGCCGGCAAGAGCCTTGACGTTTTCTTCAAACCGAAAGTGCCGGGCGACCTGCCGTGGGCGGCCATAGATTTTGTGGATGAGGGCACGTTTCAAGGCGGCCACTGGGTTCCTGGCCGTCGGCTTAACGGCGACGAAGTTCACACCAGCACATTTGACGGGACCGGGTTGAGACTGTACGGTCCGCAGCCGAGCATTCAGCGTGTGAAACTGTACCGATACCCATGAGACGTGTTTCATCAGGAATTGCCGCGGCCTGGGTGTGCTTTCTGGCAACCGGATTGGCGGTCATGGCGGGGGCTCAGCCGGCGAATGACAAGCCGCCCGTCCCGGCGCCCTATGCCTGGCACAACGTGGTGATCCGCGGCGGCGGATTTGTGACGGGGATTATTTACCATCCCCACCAGAAGGATCTGATCTATGCCCGCACGGATGTTGGCGGCGCCTACCGATGGGATGCCGCCGCCGAGGCGTGGATTCCGATCACCGACTGGGTTGGGGCTGGGGACGTGAATCTGACCGGTATCGAAAGTCTCGCTGTGGATCCCTCCGATTCGAACCGTCTTTATCTGGCGGCGGGAACCTACAGCCGCGGCAACGCGGCGATCCTCCGTTCGGACGATCAGGGCAGGACATTCAAGCGGACGGATGTGCCGTTCAAGATGGGGGGCAATGAAAGCGGACGATTCAACGGTGAACGGCTCGCCGTGGATCCGAATCAAGGCGATATCCTTTTCTTTGGATCACGGCGTGACGGGTTGTGGAAGAGCGCCGATCGGGGAGAGACGTGGCAGCCGGTGAAAGGTTTTCCAGCGGTTGGTTCGGGCCAGCAACCCGAGGCGGCTTCCGGCGCGGCGTCGGGTCGTCCCCGGTTCGGCTTTGGCCAGCAGCCGGTGGGCATTGTGTGCGTTCTGTTCGACCCGTCCGGCGGTCGGCCCGGTGGCGTCACGGCCGTCCTCTATGCGGCGGTGTCCACGACCGAAACCAACCTGTACCGGAGCAGCGACGCGGGTGCGAGCTGGCAGCCCGTCCCGGGCCAGCCGGTTGGATTTCGCCCCAACCATCTCGTCCGCGCGTCCAATGGATTGCTCTATCTGACCTACGGCAACGAGCCAGGGCCAAACACCATGAGCGACGGAGCGGTTTGGAAATACGACCCGCGAGCGGCGACCTGGACGGACATTACGCCTGTGAAGCCCGCAACGTCCGGTCAATCGTTTGGATATGGTGCGGTGGCCGTGGATCTGCAGCACCCCTCCACCGTCATGGTCACCACGTTCGCCCACTGGAGGCCGCACGATCAGATTTTCCGCAGCACGAACGCCGGCGCGAGCTGGGTTCCATTGTGGGGCGACAACACCCAATGGGATTCCTCCGGCGCGCCCTACACCCGGTCGCGCACGCCTCACTGGATGGGCAGCCTCGTCATCAACCCATTCAATCCGGATCAGGTGCTGTTCACCACGGGTTTTGGCATCTGGGGTTGTGTCAATGTGACGGAAGCCGACACGGGCAGGGCGACGCGGTGGAAGTTTATGGATGCCGGGCTTGAAGAGACCGTGCCGCTCGCGCTCATCAGTCCCCCCGCCGGTGCGCACCTGCTGAGCGGGCTCGGCGACATCGACGGATTCCGTCATGACGATCTGACGGTATCGCCCCAAGCGACATTTGCGGGTCCCACCTACGGCAACACCGAGGATCTGGCCTTCGCGGCCGACAAACCAGACGTGATTGTCCGCACTGGTACGAGCCGAGGGCGGCGGGGGAACCCATCTCGCGGGGCCTACTCTCTGGATGGCGGGGGCACGTGGCAGGCCTTCGCCACCGAGCCGGCCCCTGGCGGCGGGGCGGGCAGCATCACGCTGTCGGCCGACGGCGGCTCGATCGTGTGGACGCCTCGATCCAGCGCGCCGCACTACTCCGTGGACAGGGGGACGAATTGGATTCCATGTCCGGGGTTGTCCTCCGGCCTTCGCGTTGTCGCCGACTCCGTCAATCCCGCGCGTTTCTACGCCTATGACCCGCGCGCGGGAAAGTTCTTCGCCAGCGCCAATGTTGCCGCGGGGTTCACTCAGACAGGCGCGACGTTCGCGTCCGCGGAAGGCTTTGGCGGGGGCTTCGGCGGTGGCGGCGGGGAGGGGGCGATGCTGTCTGCGACACCGGGGCACGAAGGCGATCTGTGGCTGAGTTTCAGGACGAAGGGGCTCCTCCATTCCACCAACGGCGGCATGAACTTCGCGCAGGTGGTGGGGGTTCAGGCGGCGCAGTCGCTGGGCTTCGGGAAGCCCGCGCTTGGAAAGTCTTATCCGGCTCTTTTTCTCGCGGGCAGCGTGCATGGAGTCACGGCGTTGTTCCGTTCAGTCGATGCCGGGGAGACGTGGGTCCGCATCAATGACGACTCACATCAATTCGGCTGGATCAACCACGTTACGGGCGATCCGCGCGTTTACGGACGTGTTTACTTTGCCACGGGGGGGCGCGGCATTATTTATGGTGATCCGGAATGAGTATTTATGCAGCGGTTCATTGCATGCGGCATGTCCGCATTCGTCATGGTCCTGTTTTCACTCCAGGCCAGCGTGGCCGGCCATTACACCAATTTCGTCGTGTCGGTTTACTGCCGCGCGTATGAAGTCCGGCAGATGAGCGACCTGGCGTGGCTGACGAACGCCTGGAACCCGGTCGGAAGCCAGCTCAAGGTGGACAAGGTTTACCTGGAAACCCACCGCGACGGTGTCATTCCGGACAAGGAGATGATTCTCAAGGCCAAACATTTTTTTGAAAGCCGGGGCATTCGCGTGGCGGGGGGGATCGCCACGGTCGCCAACGAACGCAATCGCTATCAATCCTTCTGTTACAGCACGCCGGCCGACCGGCGGAAACTCAAGGAGATGGTGACTTATACAGCGGGGCTGTTCGATGAGATCATCCTGGACGACTTCTTNNAGAACAAATGGATGAGGTTGCCCGCGACCTGGTGGTCAAACCCGCCAAAGCCGTCAATCCGAGGGTCAAGGTCGTCCTGAAGTTTCCGAACTGGTACGAGCATTATCAGGGACTCGGCTACAACCTGGCATCGGGGGTGAAGCACTTTGACGGGATCTACACAGGCACCGAAACGCGCGAACCCTTCAACACGCCGCAACACCTCCAGCAATACCAGGGTTACCTGGTTTTTCGATACCTTGAGAACGCCGATCCGGGCCGCAACGGCGGGGGGTGGGTGGACACGGGCGGGATGCGTTACGCCGATCGCTACGCGGAACAACTCTGGCTGACGCTCTTTGCGAAGGCCCCGGAAATCACACTCTTCGACCTCCGCCAGCTCCAGCGGCCGATGCAACCTTCGGACCGCGCCGCGTGGCAGGACCAGCACCCCAGTTTCGACTTTGACAGGATGATGGCATCCATTGACGGTGGCCGAGGGTCATCGCAGGCCGCCGCCACGATTTCACGCGCGGCCGGATTTGTGTTCGACCAGGTGGATCCGTTTCTTGGCAAGCTCGGAAAACCTGTCGGGGTGGAAAGCTACAAGCCGCTCAACTCCGTGGGTGAAGATTACGTGCATGATTACCTCGGCACGGCGGGGTTTCCCCTGGAGTTGACGCCGGAATTCCCGAATGATGCAGACACGGTCTTTCTGGCCGAGTCGGCGAGTGCCGATCCCGATATCGTGGGCAGGATCAAGAAGCAATTGGTGCGCGGAAAAAACGTGGTCATTACGTCCGGCCTGTTGCGTGTGCTCCAGGGAAAAGGCATCGAGAGTATCGCTGAAATCCGCCATACGGACAGGACCATCGCGATCAAGGACTTCACCATCGGCTACGGTGGCGTCATTCGCGGACAGTCGGAAATCCTCATTCCCGAGATCGATTACATCACCAACGACGCGTGGCCGCTGGCGTCCGGACTGGCCGCCGGCATACCCTATCCGTTGCTGCTCCAGGCCAGGTATGCGAATGGCTGGCTGTACGTGCTCACCCTTCCGGAGAACTTCGGGGATATCTACAATCTGCCCGCGGAGGTCCTGACCCAGCTCAGGCGCGCCGTGACCCGAAACCTTTTCGTCCGCCTGGAAGGGCCCGCACAGGTGAGCCTTTTTGCCTACAACAACAACGCGTTCATCGTGGAATCATTCCTGCCGTCTGAAACTGGCGCGAAGGTTTCCGTCTCCGGTGACTTCAGCAGGCTTCGGAATCTGGTGACGGGAGCAGTGACCACTGGCGAGGCAGAGACGCAGGGCCTGAGCCGGTTCGACAACGGTGAGCGGAGGGTGTGTTTTAACGTGTCTCTTCTGCCGCACAGTTACAGCGTATTTACCGCCGAGAAATGAAGTCCCCCCCAATGAAAAGCGTTCGCCTCAATACCCTCGTCTTCACCACCAGCATTCTCCTGATCGCGGCCACAAGCGGTCTGCCGGCGACCCGGGCTGAAGGGAGCGCCGCCGAGCCGGGGCGGCGCGAGCGGTTGCTCATGGATTTCGGCTGGCGGTTTGCCTTTGGCAATCCGTCCGATGTCCGAAAGGATTTCAACACCGGAACGGGTTATTTCTCTTATCTTGCCAAAACAGGTTATGGCGACGGCGCGGCTGGTGCGGACTTCGACGACCGTGGCTGGCGGGTGCTGGATCTTCCGCACGACTGGGCCGTGGAAGTGCCCTTCGACGGCCATGGCAGCCACAGTCACGGCTACAAGGCCGTGGGGAGGAATTTTCCCGACACCTCGGTCGGCTGGTATCGCAAGTCGTTCTTCATTCCCGCCTCGGATCTCGGCCGCCGGATCAGCGTCGAGTTCGACGGGGTTTTTCGTGATTCGATGGTTTGGGTCAACGGCCATTTTCTGGGCAGGGAGGAGAGCGGCTATACCGGCTTTGCCTGGAACCTTTCGGAATTCCTGAACTATGGCGGCAACAACGTCATCGCCGTGCGCGCGGATGCGACGATGGAGGAAGGTTGGTTTTACGAGGGCGCGGGGATCTATCGCCATGTCTGGCTCGTCAAAACCGACCCGCTGCACGTCGAGCGGAACGGTGCGTTTGTCACTTCCCGGGTCGGTACCGGCCCGGCCGCTATCACCGCCCGGGTTGCCGTCGTGAATGAAGGGACCCATGCCGCCTCGTTCGAGATCGACCAGGCCGTTGTGGACGCGGACGGCAAAACGGTGGCGTCGGGAATCGTCAAACCGGGCGGGCTCGAGGCGTGGGCCAGAGGGGAGTATTCCTGCGAGATGACGGTTCACGGCCCGAAGCTATGGTCCATAGAATCACCCTCTCTTTACCGGCTGATCACCACAATCCGGTCTGGGGACGCCGATGTGGATTGTTATGAAACGCCGTTTGGAATCCGATCGATCCGGTTTGATCCGGACGAGGGATTTTTCCTGAACGGGAAGCGTGTCGAGTTAAAGGGGATGAACAACCATCAGGATCATGCGGGTGTTGGCACGGCCATTCCCGACGCATTGCAGCAGTTTCGCGTCGAGCGGCTGAAGGCGATCGGTTGCAATGCGTATCGCTGCGCGCACAATCCGCCCACTCCTGAGCTGCTGGATGCCTGCGACCGGCTGGGGATGGTGGTGATCGACGAAAACCGCGCGATGGGAACCTCGCAGGACCAGCTCGACCACCTCAAGCGGATGATCGAGCGCGATCGGAACCATCCCAGCGTCATCCTGTGGTCCCTCGGCAACGAAGAAAGGGGCATTGAAGGCAACGAGAAGGGCGAGCGCATCACGGAAACGATGCAGGCGTTCGCCAATCATCTCGATCCCTCGCGGCTCTGCACGGTCGCCAGCAGCGGCGGATGGGATTCGGGGAGTTCGCGGCCGATAGAGGTGATGGGCTACAATTACATCATCCATGGCAACATCGACGATCACCACAAGAAATTTCCCCGACAACCGGGCTTGGGGACCGAGGAAACCACGACTCAGGGAACGCGGGGCACCTACTTCGATGACCGGGCTAAAGCGCACCTGGCACCGCTCGAAAAGGGAGACTCCGGCGGCAATTGCGAGGCGGGATGGAAGTACTATGCGGCCCGTCCGTTCCTGGCCGGGTTGTTCTATTGGACCGGCTTCGATTATCGCGGTGAATCCACCCCGTTCGGGTATCCGGCGATCAGTTCCCAATTCGGCATTCTCGACACCTGCGGGTTTCCGAAGGACAGCTTTTATTATCTGCGAGCCGCGTGGGTGGGCCAGCCGCTGGTCCACATTTTCCCACATTGGAACTGGCCGGGCAGGGAGGGGCAGGAAATCGACGTGCGCTGCTTCAGCAACTGCGAAGAGGTCGAACTCTTTCTCAACAACCGGAGTCTGGGCCGTAAAACCATGGAGAAGAACTCGCACCTGGAATGGATGGTGAAGTATGAACCGGGCACTCTGCTCGCGCGGGGTTATGCCAAAGGGAACGAAGTCGTCACGGACCGGGTCGAGACAACCGGCGACCCGGCGGCGATCCAGCTTGCGCCGGACCGATCGGGGATCAACGCCGACGGGGAGGATGTCGCGGTCATCACCGTTCAGGTGGCCGACGGACAGGGACGCCGGGTGCCGACGGCGGACAACGAGGTGACCTTTGAGATTCAGGGTCCGGGAAAAATTATCGGGGTGGGCAATGGGGATCCTTCCTGCCACGAGCCGGACAGGCTGATCGAACGGGTCACGGCGGTGCCCATCGGGAATTGGCGCCGTCACGAGCTGGACAGTCCGACAAACCTGGCGGCGGTGGCGGTTGATTTTGACGACTCCGGATGGCGGCCTGTATTCGGCGATCGGCGCGGTGGAGATCGGCGCGATGACAACTCGTATTCGGGAACGAACGTGTTTCGCGGCGTGTTTGAACTCCCGCAGGGCGCCCCCGCGACCGCCGCGTCGCTCCTGTTGCGCAGCCTGGGCGACGAGCAAACGATTTACCTCAACGGCCGGCCGATTGCGCGGGAGGTTCGTCGATCCCGCGAAGGCTTTGAGGTCGAGCTGGGGGCGGACCTTTTGCGACCCGGCACGAATGGGGTGGCGGTGGTGGCCGGACCGATGCGCGGCAGCGGGGAACGAAACGAACGGGAACGCAGCAACCCGGGTTTGATTCGGTTCACCACACCGTCCGGCGCCTGGAAGCGCAGCCTGTTCAATGGCCTTGCCCAGCTCATCGTGCAATCCACGGGAAAACCCGGTGAAATCACGGTGACGGCCGGCTCGCCGGGATTGTCTCCGGCGCTGGGAAAGATCCAGGCTGAGCCTGCACCCTTGCGTCCGGCGGTGGCCTCACGATAAGATGCGCTTGCAGTGCAGGAACGGGTTTTCGATTTGCCGTCTCGAACAAAGCTGCCCTGCGTTATTTGGGGGCGTGAAGGCGTCCGTGCGTATTGATATGGAAAATGGATTCAAGATTACCTCCCGATCCCGTTTCTTGCCCTGGAGCCTGGCGTGCGTCCTCGCGCTCGCAACCATGGGCTGTCTGGCCGGCCAATACACCAACTTCGATGTCGCCATCTACATCCCCGTCGGCGTCGTGCGGACTTTCGAGAACCCGGAGATCCTCAGCAACGAATGGAATCGAATCCGCACGCAGTTGAAAGTGGACAAGGTCTATATCGAGGCTCAGCGAAACCGGCAACTGGCGGGAGACGACCTGCTGGAGCGGGTCAAAAAGTTTTTCCTCGACCAAGGCGTGCGCGTGGCCGGGGGGATGGCCCTGTCCGATGAAGGCGGTGGCGGCCAGTTCCGTTCCTTCTGCTACACCGACCCGAAGGATCGCGAGTTCATCCAGCGCGCGGTTCAACTGGCGGCGCGGCATTTCGATGAAATCATCCAGGACGATTTCTTTTTCATCACCACCAAGAACGACTCGGACATCGCGGCCAAGGGGACGAGGAGTTGGACTAAATTCCGGCTTGGCCTGGAGGATGAGGCCGCCGAAGACCTGCTCATCAAGCCTGCCAGGGCGGTGAATCCCAGGGTCAAAATGGTGATCAAATTTCCGAACTGGTACGAGCATTTCCAGGGGCTTGGTTACGATCTGGACAAGGAGCCCAGGCTGTTTGATGGGATTTACACCGGCACTGAAACCCGCGATCCGGAAAGCACGGACCAGAACCTGCAGCAATACGAAAGTTATCTCATCTTCCGTTATTTCGAAAATATCAAACCCGGGGGCAACGGCGGCGGGTGGGTGGACACCTTCAGTTTGCGGTATGTGGATCGTTACGCCGAGCAGCTCTGGGACACGATGTTCGCCAAGGCGCCGGAAATCATGCTGTTCAACTGGGCGGCGATCCTCCAGCCCGCCCGCCCCGGGAATCGGACGAACTGGCAGAGCCTGCATACCAGCTTTGACTACGAACAGATGGAGAGATCGTATCTGTCCAACGCCCCCGCCGGATCGCCCGGTCCCACGATGGCCCGCGTCGCCGGTTACTCGCTCGAGCAGGTGGATGCGGTCGTCGGCAAGCTCGGCCGGCCCATCGGCATCGCCGGCTACAAACCGTATCAATCCACCGGCGAGGATTTTCTCCACAACTATTTCGGCATGATCGGCATTCCGGTCGATCTCCATCCCACGTTTCCCGCCGACGCCAGGCTGGTGCTGTTGACGGAGTCGGCGGCATTCGATCCTGACATTGTTGCGAAGATCAAGAGACAGTTGACCGCCGGCAAATCGGTTGTCATCACGTCCGGACTGCTTCATGCCCTGCAAGGGAAGGGGATTGAGGACATTGTTGAGTGGCAGTACACGGATCGCAAGATTCTGGCGCACCAGTATTCCACCGGGTTCGGGGCCGGCAACGCGGCCGACGCGGGCGGCGATGAAAACGCGGACATTCTGTTCCCGGACATCCGATTCCTGACGAATGATTCGTGGGCGCTAGTGCGGGCGATGGCGAACGGCAAAGGGTATCCGCTCCTGTTGATGGACCGGTACTCGAAAGGCATTCTTTACCTGTGGACCATTCCCGAGAATTTCAACGATCTCTACCGCCTGCCCCCGTCGGTGACCCGCGGCATCAGGAATTTCGTGATGGCCGGCTTCCCGACCCGTGTGGACGGCCCCAGCCAGGTCGCACTGTTTGCCTACGACAACAACACATTTGTTGTGGAGTCGTTTCTGCCGACGGCGGCCGATGTGACCGTGTCGGTCGCGGGCGAAGCGGTCAGGCTGCGCAATCTGGTTTCTGGCGAGATCAGTTCGGGACAATCGGAACGGCGGGGGTACGGCCGGGGACGGGGCGGCCCTTCCGAGGAGCTGACCTCGTTCAAAGTTCATCTCCTTCCGCACAGTTACAGCGCCTTCAGGGCCGAGAAATAACTTTCTCAACCATCATCCGGCTCCGAAACCGGCGCGGATCCATGGACGCAATTGTTCGCCGGGCCTCGAGTCTGCGGTTGGATCGAGGGGCGCATCTTGACACTGCCCGCGATTGCTAACAGGCCGGCGCGCGGCGTTTACGCCGCTCCATCGTTCGGAAGCCCACAGGTCCATCGTTTCGTCTCTGCCCGCTCGGACGCTGAAGCGGGCTGAAGATCGCGCGGCCGGAGGCGGTGTGCGGATGCGCTGGATTGAGCATTTTTGCTTCCGTGCATTGACTTGCATTGGACGCGCGGATACCATTTCAGTTCATTGAAGCCGAGAAAGTTCAGGACGAAATGCTTGAGACGATTGAGAAGCTGCTGATCCTCCAGGATCGGGACAAACAGATTCACCGCGTTCAAACCGGGCTGGCGCACATCGAACCGGAGCGCAACGGATTGAAGACCAAGACCGCCGAGACACAAGCGGAACTGGAACAGGCCCGGCATCGGGTCAAGGAGATCGAGTCGCGCCGCAAGGACCTCGAACTCGAAGTGGAAGCCAAGAAGCAGTTGATCGAGCGGTACTCCAATCAGCAGCTCCAGACGCGAAAGAACGAGGAATATCGCGCGCTCGCCCATGAAATCGATTTGTGCAAGGAAGCCATTTTCAAGATCGAAAACCAGGAAATCGAATTCATGGAGCAGGCTGAAGCCACGCAGAAGGACGTGGCTGCGCTGACCAAAGCGCTCAACGAGGGCAAATCGCTGGCGGACAACCAGATCGCCCAACTGGGGACGCGGGAAGAGGCCCTGCAGAAGGAACTCGCCGAGCTGGAGGCCAACCGTCAGGAACTCTCGACTGCGGTCGAAGATGCCGCGCGGGATCGCTACGAGCGTCTGGCGCGCAGCAAGGGTGACAACGCGGTGGTGGGCGTGCAGCACGGCGTGTGCGGCGGGTGCCACATGCGCTTGCCGCCCCAGGTCCTTGTGACCTGCCAGGCCCAGCAGGAACTGGTCACATGTATCAATTGCGGACGCATTCTTTACTACACCCGCGACATGGACCTGGCCGCCGTGGATTGAGCGGCGTCCCCGCTCCCGTTGCCGGATCGAGATTCATGAGCCGGCTTGCCACTCCGCAGGAATTCGGGTAAACTGGGCACGGTTTTGGAAGGGCGGAGGATCGCTCCGCGCTCGTTGAGAGGGCGGGGAGGAAAGTCCGAACACCAGAGGGCGCGATGCCGCGTAACTTGCAGCCGCGAACGCCTGCCCTGCCGCAACACGGTGGAGGCGAGTGAGTTTGCGGGCTCTTTGAGATACACGCGGGAGAAGACGCCGCGAGGCGTCCCGACGGAAAGTGCCACAGAAAACAAACCGCCGCTCTGAGATCTCAAATTTCAAATTTGAAATTTCGGAGCGGCAAGGGTGAAAAGGCGGGGTAAGAGCCCACCGCTCCAAGCGCAAGCGCGGAGGCACGGAAAACCCCATCGGNNTCGGGTGCAAGGCCAAATAGGGGACTCTGGAGCTGCCCGCTCCATGTTTCGCAACGCGAAACGAGTTCCGGGTACTGGCTGCTGAGACAAATGATCCTCTCCCCCGGAAAGTTTCGGGGAAGACAAAATTCGGCTTACAGCCCTTCCAAAACCGCTCTTCCAATGTTCCGGGCTGAGGGCTGCAAGTCGCACGCGGATTGCCTTCGCCGTCCGAACGATCCGTCATCCATTCGCAAGTCACGGCTTCTCCGCTGTCGCGGGCCTTTCCGCTGCCTGCTTGACGCCCAACGCCGTCTCGAGATTTTTCCTCGCTTCGACATAGTCGGGCTGCAGTCTCAGGGCTTCCTTGAATTCCGGGATGCCTTCATCGAGGTTCCCCGTTTTGCAAAGGGCGATCCCCAGATTGAAATGGGCCCTCGCGAAATCGGGTTTCAATTGCAACGCCCGCCGGTACTGGCGGACGGCTTCATCGAGTTGTCCCTTTTGTCCGAACGCAACCCCCAGGTTGTTGTACGCATCGGCCGAATCCGGATTGAGCCTGATCGCCTGTTGGAATTCAGCGATGGCATCATCGACACGCCCCGAGCGCGCGCAGGCGAGGCCAAGATTATAATGGGCGTCGGTGTAATCGGGCCTCAGCCTTGTCGCCTCCCGGTAATGGCGAATGGCCTCGTCGAGGTTTCCAAGCTGGTTGAGGGTCGTGCCCCAGGCATCCTCCGCCTGGGCGTAATCGGGGTTGATTCGCAACGCTTCGCGGAACTGGCTGATGGCCTCCTCAAACCGCCTCTGTTCGTCCAGAACAAGGCCCAGGTTCTTGTGCGCTTCCGCATAGCCGGGCTTTGCAAGGATGGCTTCCCGGAACTCCCGGGCCGCTTCGTCCAACCGCCCCTGCCTGTCCAGAGCTGTTCCCAGGTTGCTGTAGGCCACGTAATTTTTCTCCGTGACCTTGATGGCGTGCCGGAACAGGTGTTCGCTGTCTCTCCAATAAGCGATTTGCCGGCGGGTCAGGACGATGCTCGGAAGTATTGCCGCCGCAAACAGGGCGGCCAGGACCATCCGTCCGCCAGGCCGGCGGCGGGTCGCTTCGTCCAACCCCCAGACGACGATCAAAAAAATGCCCAGGGAAGGGATGTAGGAGTAACGATCGGCCATGGATTGTTCGCCCGCCTGCACCAGCCCGATGACCGGCACGAGCGTGCCGAGAAACCACAGCCATCCCACCGGCAGCCAGGGATATCGGCGCCGCGAGGCGACGGCGAACAGCGAAATGAAAAGCAGAAGCGAAAAGGCCAGGGCCACGACCGCGACGGACCTGTGGGCGGCGTAGGGATAAAAGACCGCAAGATCCGCAGGCGCGAACAATTTGCCGAGATAACGGCAGTACGAAACCGCCGCGTTTTCGACACGACCTTGCCAGGGCAAGCCCGTCATCAGGG
The DNA here is from genome assembly GCA_003159675.1 of Limisphaerales bacterium. GTDB lineage: Bacteria > Verrucomicrobiota > Verrucomicrobiia > Limisphaerales > BOG-1460 > BOG-1460. The sequence continues at coordinate 17,979 of PLQC01000088.1, read as the reverse complement.
CACCCGAGCGGCTTTGCGCGGCAAGCGTGATACCGCTGACAGTGATGGTGGCGAGGAGGAACGGGATTTTCTCCAGAACAAGGCATCGAAGGTTTTCGCTTTGGAACCGATTCAAGGGCCAGTAATCCAGGAGCACCAGGACAAAGGGCAGCGTCACCACCATCGACTTGCTCATCAGACCCAGGAGAAAGAACGACAGGGCCAGGCCGTAGAAGACTTTGTACTGCGGATTTTGGATCTTGGGCTTCCCGGCATATCGCGCATACATCCACAGCGCGAGCAGTGCGAAGAACGTGCTCAGGACGTCTTTGCGTTCGGCGATCCACGCCACCGATTCCACGCGCAACGGATGCAGCGCAAACAGAGCCGCGACCGCGACGCTCCGCCAGTCGGCTCCGGTCAATTGCCTGAGAACCAGAAAGGCCAGCAGTGCGTTCAGCGTGTGAAGCACGACGCTCGTCAGGTGGTGGCCCCAGGGTTCCAGGCCGAACACCTGGCAGTCCAGCATGTGCGACAGCCACGTCAGCGGATGCCAGTTGCCCAGATCGGAACTCTGAAATGCCCATTCCACGTTGCTCCAGGTCAACCCCTGTCGCACCCGGGCGTTGGCCGTGACGTAGTCCGGGTCGTCGTAGCCGACGAAGTCGCCGTGCACGGCGGGAAAGAACGTCCATAACACGAGCGCGCACAACGCGGTTGCGAGAAGGGAAGCACGGGATCGGAGCAAACCGGCGAGCCTCCCGGGCATCACTGAACCGGGGCCGGCGGCGGATTCGGGGGATCCCGCCACCGGCGGCTTTGCGCCGGACTCACTTCTTCGCGCCGTTTTCATTTCGAGCACCCGGAGAGGCGGCGCCCGGCGGTTTCTTCTCAACAACAGCGACCGGGCTCGCGTTGCCAAATCGGTTGATCAGGGTGAGGGCAATGACGTCGGGTTGCTCGTTTCCAAAGGACTTGACGCGAGTCGTGCTGGGGAGGATTTCCGAGGTCCACGTTCCGTTGGAGCGGGTCTGGAGGAGCCACCACCTGGATTGAGCGTCCTGCGAGAGCTTGCCCATCCACAGTTGCAGGTTCCCGCGGGTGAAGCCGCTCAGGTACAGGGCGGGTTTGGCGGGCGCGCCGGCGTGGAGCCAGGACAAGGCCGGAACCAGTGCAGGTTGGACATTGATTTCCTGCTCGAGCGTTGTCGAGAGGGACTCATTCCGGAACAAGCTGCTTGCGTTGTAACAGACGTAACCGGTTATTCCCGGTTGGTTGCGGGCGCGCCGGATCTGGTCGGGGATTTCATCCGGCCTCCATTGGTTCGCCCTCGTGGCGTTGAGGCCCGGCCAGAGATCGCGGCCCTTCGTGTTCTGCTGCGACCACCATTTCAAGAGCGCGCCGAAACTCTGCTCCTTCGACTCGATCGGCCAATAGAGTTGCGGCGTAAAATAGTCGAGCCACCCGTTGGCGAGCCACTTGCGCGAATCGGCGTACACGTTCCCCCAGGCATCCATGCCCTTGATCTGCGGCGGATATCCGGGACGCCAGATCCCGCGCGGACTGATCCCGAACTTCACCCAGGGCTTTACGGCCTTGATCGAGTCATAGACGCGTTCGACGAAGGCATTCACGTTTTCGCGCCGCCAGTCCTCGCGGCTCATCCGGGCGCCGGAGGCGCTCGCAAGATACTTTCTCCAGCTTGCCTCATCCGGAAAATCCGAGTCCGCCCCCGAATCCCGCCGGTCCGGATAAAAGTAATCGTCGAAGTGGACGCCATCGATGTCGTATCGCTTCACGACGTCCATCACCACGCTCAAGGTGTAATCGCGCACGCCCGGTTCGCCCGGGTCAAGCCAGAGGTAGTTGCCGTATTTTCTGACGAGGTCAGGATGCGTCTTGCTGACGTGATTGGGTGCGATCTGGGATTTGCTGGTGAAATGCAACGCGCGATAGGGGTTGAACCAGGCGTGCAACTCGAGGCCGCGCCGGTGCGCTTCCTCGACGGCGAAGGCGAGCGGGTCGTAAAAGGGTTGAGGCGCCTTTCCCATGGTGCCCGTCAGATACTCCGACCACGGTTCGATGGGCGAGGCGTAAAGCGCATCGCACGCCGGTCGCACCTGGAGCAGAACCGCATTCAACTTCAACTGCGCGGTGTGGTCCAGGATCTCAATCAATTCCCTCTTCTGCTGCGCCGTCGTCAGTCCGGGCTTCGACGGCCAATCGATGTTCCCCACGGTGGCGACCCACACGCCGCGAAATTCCCGCAGCGTTCCCGGAGGAACGAGTGCGGACGGTTGATAGCCGACGGCGCCGACGACAAACGCCGGCGCAAAAAAGGCTGCCGCCAGGCGGAGGACCTTCATCAAACTCATAAAATTTTGCTGCACGCCCGGGAGTTCGCCAACACCGTCTCAGGATACGCATGGGGCCCCGGGTAGAAAGCGCGAAAACATTTCTTCAAAAACTTATTGAACCGGGACCGGAATTGGGATATAAAAAGCAATAGTTGGGTTGTTGGTTGGGATTTTAAAAACGCAGAAATCGGCACAATTCAAATCTCGGTTCCTCACCATTAGTTGTGCTCCGACGGAAAGTGTAGCCCTGTATATTGTGGTTTTTCCACTTTACTAATCGGGCTAAGTTTGATTTGTTAAAGAAAATGTATCTCAAGAACTTAACAGTTTTAGGCTTTAAGTCCTTCGCAGACAAGACTTCGCTCAACTTTCAGCCCGGGATGACGTCGATTGTTGGCCCCAACGGTTGTGGTAAGTCCAACGTATCCGACGCTATTAGATGGGTACTGGGGGAGCAATCGGCAAAGGCGTTGCGTGGCGGCGAGATGGCGGACGTCATCTTCAACGGGACGGATGGGCGGAAGCCGTTGGGCATGGCGGAGGTGTCGCTGACGCTGGGGGGTGTGGATGACGAGAACCTGCGAGCGGCCGGCGCGGACGTTCTTTTCAACGAGGTTTCCATCACACGCCGGATTTTCCGGGATGGCGCCAGCGAGTATTTCATCAACAAGGTCCCATGCCGATTGAAGGACATTCAAATGCTGTTCATGGGCACGGGTGTGGGCCGCACCAGTTACAGCATCATGGCCCAGGGTCACATCACTCAGATTCTTTCCAGCAAGCCCGAGGACCGCCGCCTGATTTTCGAGGAGGCGGCCGGCATCACCAAATTCAAAAGCCAGAAACGGGAATCGCTCCGCAAGCTCGAATACACCGAGCAGAACCTGGTTCGCGTCGCCGATCTCATCAGGGAAGTGAAGCGGCAGATCGGCTCGCTTCAGCGCCAGGCCGGCAAGGCCCGCCGCTACAAGCAGCTCTCCCAGGAGCTTCAACACCTCGAAACCCAGTTCGCGCGCCACCAGTTCGACGTGCTGCAGACCGAGATCACCGGCAAGCAGGCCGACGCGGAACGTTTGCGAGCCGAGATCGAGACCGGGTCCGCCGAGGTACTGCGTTGCGAAGACGAGATCAGCCAGTTGCGGGGACGACTGTCGGACCTGGAGCAGCAAATGGCGGCGATGCAGCAGCGCGGGCTGGAGTTGAAGGGCGAAATGGACCGGCACGAAAGCCGGATCCAGTTCAACGAGGAGCGTCTCCGCGAGTTGGCGGCTCAGAATTCCAAGGCCCTGACGGACATCACGCAGGCCGAGGAGCGCCGCCATGCCGCGGCCGGGGAACTCGTCTCCGTCGCCGCCCGCCTGGCGTCGTCCGAGGCGGCGCTCGCCACGCACCGGCAGGCGTTGCAGGCCCGACAGCAGGCGCTGGAACAGGTCGGGCAGGATTTGCAGGCCCGACAGGAGTCCCTGCGCAAGGCCCAATCCGAAGCCTTCGCGGCCGCGCAGGAGCTGACCCGCGTCCGGAACGAACTGACCGCGCTCGACCTGCAGAAGCAGGGGGACAGCATCCGTCTGGAGAAGCTCTCGGCGGAAAAAATTCAGCTCGAAGAAGAGCGCAACCGCCTGGAAACCCGCCTTCACGAATTTGCGGCCAACGTCCAAGCCGACAAACTCAGCGCGCAGACCAAACTCGGTTCGGTCGAGGACCGGCAGCGGCGCCTGGCCGAAATCCAGGAGGAATTGAACCGCGCTTCGCAGGAGCAGGACCAGCGCCTGCAGCAACAGGCGGAAAAACGCTCGCGCCTCAGCGTGATCGAGCAGTTGGAAGGGTCGCACGAGGGATTCGGCGCCGGCGCGCTCGCCGCGCTCCAGCGATCCCGTGCCGTCATCGGCTCCCTCGCGGACCGCATCCGCGTCGCCGACGATTTTGTCATCGCAATCGAAAACGCGCTGGGGCGTCACCTGCAACTGGTCCTGACGGAGCAGCCGGAATCGGCCCAGCAGATTCTGTCCGAGCTCACCGCGAGCAAGGCCGGTCGGGCCAGCGTGGCCGCTCTGTCCGTCGAGGTGCCGGAAGGGCAACTGGCCTTTGCAGGCGACATGGCTCCGGCGGACGGTGCCCAAGCCGCGCGAGGCAGGTTGGACAAAGGGGACGTCGTTCCCGCGCTGAGCGTTGTCCGCGCGGATCCGTCCGTGGAAAAACTGGTCAGGAGCCTGCTCGGCCGCACCTTCATTGCGCGGGATCTGCCGTCCGCCACGTCCCAGTTGCAGAATGGCCACGCCGGCTGTGATTTTGTGACCCTGTCGGGCGATCTGCTCAGCCGCCACGGCGTGTACACCGGAGGCTATTTGAATGGAAGCGGCGACTGCCGGGCGCCTTCGTCGATCCTCGGTCGCAAGAACCAGATCTCCGAGCTCCAGGGTGAGGTGGGGGTTCTCCTGGAACAGGTGGCGGAGTTCAGCCGCCGAAAGGGAGCGTTGCTGGGCGAGCAGACGGAACTGCAGGCCGGCTTGCAGCAGGCCCAGGTGGAGTTGCGACAGCAGGAAGTCGCCATCGCCACCCGCGAAGGGGAATTTGCCGCGCTGGAAGCTTCGCGGCGGCTGTTGCACCAGAAAATTGACACGGTGGTCTATGAAATCCAGAGCCTCGCCGCGCAGGAAAAGGAAGGCTCGGAGAAGCGGGCCGCCTTGTCTGCCCAGGCCGCCGGACTGGAGGCGTGCGAACGCTCCGGCCGGGAACAGGTCTCAACGCTGACGGCCGGGCTCGAGCAGTTGCGACAGCAACGGGACGCGGCCAACGCGCAATTGACGGAGAGCAGGGTGGCGCTCGCCTCGGAGGAGCAGGTGTTCGCGTCGTTCCGCCAGCAACACACGGCCCTGGAACAGCGGATTCGCGAGCTGACCCAGGTGGTCGAACAGCGCCGGGCGGAGTGCGCAACATTCGTCGGACGCAAGGAGCAGGCCGAGAGCGAAATCGCCGAATCCCGCACCGGCATCGACCGGCTCCGGCACGATCGGGAGCAGGTGGGCGCCCAAACCGCCGAATTGCTCGCGCAAAAGCAATCGCAGGAATCGGACATCGCCGGCCGGGAAGAGAAACTCCGCGAGCATCGGCGCCAATTGACGGAGCTGCAGCAGCAGCGGGGGGCGTTGGAGGTGGAACTGGCGCAAAAGAACATGTCCGTCCAAAACCTGCGCGAGCGCGTCCAGCAGAAGTATCACGTCCGGCTCGACGACGTGCGCAGCGAATGCATCACGATCACATTCGCCGAGGAGGGCCCGGCCAAAGTGCATGTCATGACGCCGGAAGAGATGGCGGCGGCGGGCGCGGCGACCGACTGGGACGCGGTGGGGCGGCAGATCGAGGAGCTGCAGAAGCGTCTGGATGAAATCGGGCCGGTGAACCTCGTCGCGATCGAAGAATATGAGGAGACGGAGCAACGGTATCAATTCCTCAGCAAACAGAACGATGACCTGATCCAGGCCAAGGCGCAACTGCTCGAAGTCATCAACCGCATCAACGCCCAGACGAAGCAGATGTTCACCGAGACGTTCGCCAGGATCCGTGAGAATTTTCGCACCCTCTTCACCGAAGTCTTCGGCGGCGGCAAAGCCGACCTGGTTCTGGTGGACGAAAACGACGTCCTGGAAAGCGGCATCGACATCGTCGCGCGTCCTCCGGGCAAACAGCTCCAGTCGATTTCTTTGCTGTCCGGCGGCGAACAGACCATGACGGCCGTGGCCTTGCTCTTTTCGATTTACCAGGTCAAGCCGAGTCCGTTCTGCGTCCTGGACGAACTGGACGCGCCCCTGGACGAGTCGAACATCAACCGGTTCATCCTCATTCTACAGCGTTTCCTCGCCGACTCGCAGTTCATCATCATCACCCATAACAAACGCACCATCGGCATGGCCGACATTCTCTATGGGGTCACCATGGAAGAGCATGGCGTGAGCAAGATCGTCAGCGTGAAATTCCGCAAATCCGATGCCACCGTCCCGCAGTCCGCGGCTTCAACGGAAGCGCCCGCCTCCGCAACCCCCGCGGACGAGGGAGAACAGAATCTGAAGAAACGCGACGAGCCCATCGAAATCGTGCTGGCGAATTAGAGCGGCTGCTCCGGCCGGGGGTTATTCCTGGAAACACGGTCGCGACGCGGAGCAAGCCTGAACGCCCGCCCGTTTGTCGTCGGGACCGGCTTCGGCAAGGGTTCGATTGCACCAGCAATGGGAGGAATCGGTGAACTTGCCGTTTTGTTGCTCGAACACCTCGTCCGCCTGCGCAGGGATGAACATTTTTTTCGTGCGGAGATGTTTGCAGACAAGGGATGGCTTCATGACTGGGCCTTGAGTTGCAGGAGCGACCGCTGAATCAGGGCGCGCGCGATCGGGATTTTGTAGCCGTTCTGCGCCTGCGCGTGGGCCCGCGCCAGAACCAGATCGGCCGCCCTGGCCGCAGTCTCGGCGTCCAACGATTTGCCCTCGAGAGAATCGTTCGCCGCCGCGGCCTCATAGGGCATCGGGGATACCGCTCCCAGAACGATCCGGGCGCCGGTGATCGTGCCGCCTTTGACCCTGCCGGCGACGGCGCAACTGACGAGCGCCCAATCGAAGGCCGACTTCTCGCTCGCCTGCAGATAGGCGCTGCTCCCGCCCCGGACCGGAATTTCGACCGCGAGAATCAGATCGCCGGGTTCGAGCGAGTTGTGCGCCGTCGGATTGTCCCAGGCCCTGGCGTACAGCTCCTTCAGGGTCATTCTCTTTTGTTCGTCGCCGCGCTGCACGAGGACGGTCGCCTCCAGGGCCGTCAGGGCGACGGACAGGTTGGACACGACCGGGCTGATGCAGGTGTTGCCGGTGAACAGGCTGTGATATTTGTTCTCGCCATGGCGGGCGTAGCACGTGTCGCCGCCCCTTTTCAGGCACAGAATGTCGCGATGGCGGTAATACCAGCACCGCGAATGCTGCGCGAGGTTGCCGCCCAGGGTGGCCACGTTTCGAATCTGCCGCGAGCCGACTTCCGCCGCGGCCTGTTGCAATCCGGGAAAGACCTTCTTCACACCTTCGTGATCTTCGAGCTCCGCCACGGTCACCCCCGCGCCGAGGGTCCAGACCTTCGCGCCCGGTTTGACCCGGTTCAGGCCCGGCAGCGATTTGATGTTCACCAGAATCCTCGGCTCGACGAGATACTCCTTCATCAGGGCCAGCAGATCGTTGCCGCCGGCCAGATAAGCGCCGTCTTCTCCGGCCAGTTCGCGGGCGCCGGCGGGTGAAAGCGCGGTGGCGTATTGAAAGGGTTTCATGCGGTCGTGAGTTTGTCCTTCCCCAGGGCGGCGAGCACTTTCTGCGGAGTGATGGGCAGGCTGCCGACCCGCACGCCGATGGCGTTGGCGACGGCGTTGGCAATTGCGCCGGCGGTCGGAATGGTGACGGGTTCGCCGATGCCGATGACGCCGCGCTCGGGCATGTCGAGGAGCACGAGGTCGATTTCCGGCGCATCCGCCAGCCCGGCGAGTTTGTAAGTCTCGAAGTTCGGATTGAGCACAAAGCCGGTTTGCCGGTCCATGATGCGCTCCTCGTAAAGCGCGTAGCCGATGCCCATGAGGATGCCGCCGTGGACCTGGCTTTCGGCGGTGAGCTGGCTCACGATCAACCCGCCATCCTGGACGCAGGTGATCTTCCTGACTTTGACGAAACCGGTGTCCGTATCCACCTCGACTTCGGCGAACTGCACGCCGCCGGCGCCGCTGGAGGACAGGCCCTCTTGCCACGCGCCGTGGACTACGAGCGGATTGAGTCCGAGCTTTTTGCACGCCGCCATCCAGTTTTCACCGCGCGCGTCGGCAATACCCGTTTGTTTCTGCAATTCTTCCAGCGCCCGGGTGCAGACATTGTGAATGGCCGGCGAAACGGATGCCGCCGTGGTGCTGCCGCCGCTGCCCCCCGACGGCGGATAGCGCGTGTCCCCGATGCGCACGAGGATCTGCTCCGGTTTGAGGCCGAGCATGTCCGCCCCGATGAGGGCGATGAGCGTCTTGGTGCCGGTCCCCAGGTCCTGCGTGCCGCACCGGATTTCGATGCTGCCGTCCGGATTGATTTGCGCCTCGGCCTGGGTGCCCCGGCCGCCGCCGCCCCACGTCGCACCCGCGCAACCAACGCCGGTTTTGACCGGTCCGGGTGAACTGCCGGGCGTCTTGTACTTTTCCTTCCAGCCGAATCGCTCCGCCGCCAGCCGGTATTCCTTCCGGCGAACCTCGGAGGGGTCATTCTTCAAACGGATTTCGACCGGGTCCATGCCGAGTTTCACCGCAAGGTCATCCATGATCGACTCCATGCCGAACGAAGCCGGGGGATGGCCGGGAGCACGGAAGGCGCGGGCCGATCCGGCATTGACGGCGACGGAAGATTGCTTCACCCGGATGTTCGGCACCGTGTAAATGTAAGGCGCGGGAAAACCGGCGCCGCCGCCCCCGCCCGCCGTCGAGCCGCCGGCACCGATGCCGGCCGTGCCGTAGGACTCCAATTCGAAGGCGCGCAATATTCCATCCGCCGTGGCACCGAGCTTGATTTTTTGAAAACTGGAAGGCCGGTTGCCGACGGCGAGCGATTGATCGAACCGGGTCAGCATCAATTTCACGGGGGCTTTGGCCTGCCGGGACAGTCGTGCCGCCAGACCGCCCTCCACGCCGGGCCCAAACTTCGAGCCGAACCCGCCGCCCATGAATTCGGAGAGGACCCGAATCCGGCTTTGGGGGACGTTCAAATTGTCCGCCAGCCCCTCCGCCACGCTGGTGATGCCTTGCGTCGAGGCCCAGCACGTAATCCCGTCGTCCGCCCAGGAAACCGTGTTGCCGTGAGTCTCGAGGGGGTGATGGATCTGGACGGGCGTGCTGAAAGAACCCTCCACCACGGTCGCGCATTCCGCGAACGCCTTGTCCACCTCGCCTTTTTCATTCACGTGCGGCGCGGCGGCATTGGGAGAATCCTCCCAGACGCGGGGAGCCGAATCCCCCATCGCCTCATCTTCACGAACCACGAAAGGCAGCTCGGTGGCCTCGACCTCGATGGCCCGCAAGGCGTCGAGACAGGCCTGTTTGGTGCTGCCCGCGACCGCCGCGAGTTCCTCGCCGTAGTAGCGCACCGTGCGTTCCCCCTCGCGCGCGAGCACTGCGGCCTTGATTCCCGGCAGCTTCAGCGCCTTGTCCAGATCGATCTTCGTGATTTTTGCCTTTGCCCATTTCGATCGAAGAATCATGCCGTAAAGCCATCCTTCCGGCTGGACATCCGAAGTGTATTTGGCCGCGCCGGTCACCTTGGCGGGGGCATCGATGCGCCGGGTGTGGCTGCCGATATAAACTCTCTTTTCAGGCCAGCCTGGCATAAGAAATCACCTCGGTTTTGGCGGTGGTGGAAACTCCGGCGGCTTTCAGGGCCGCTTGCAGGATCCCAGGGTAGGCGCCGCAACGGCACAGGTTGCCGGAACACGCGTGCCTGACTTCGTCCGCCGTGGGGTGGGGATTCGCCTTCAACAGCGCCGTCACGCTCATCACAAATCCGGGTGTGCAGTAACCGCACATCAAGGCGTCCTTGTCGATGAACGCCTCCTGCACCTTGCTCAGCTTCCCGTTTGCCGCAAGGCCCTCGATGGTCGTGATCGCGCGGCGTTGCGCCTCGATGGCGAGCATCGAGCAGGAATAGACCGGCTTGTCGTCGAGCAACACCGTGCAGGCGCCGCACGTCGCCCGATCGCAGACTTCCTTCGAGCCCGTCAGCGGCAGATGGTTTCTCAGCGCGTCCAGCAGGGTCGTGCGCGGTTCGACCTGCACCTTCATCGGTTTGCCGTTTATTTGAAGCGTGATGGGCAGCGGTTCCGGGCCAAGAACCTTCTCCGCGTTGGCCTTTTCCAATTCCTTCGCAACGGCCTCCATCTGCGCGGTCGCGGCCACGGCCGCGCTCGTGCCAAACGTCTTGAGGAAGGAGCGGCGCGAGATGGAAAAGCCATCGTTTGACTTGAACTCACTCATGGTTTCAGAGTGGATTGTGGGCGGAACTGCACAGGTCCGCAAGGGTTACATACAGGCTTTTCGCGGCGGCCGGTTCGCCGAAGCGGGCGAGAAATACACTGCGTTTCCCGGCGTCAGCCCATTTCAATTCGAGCAGCGGTTCCGTGATCTGTGAGCCCTGGTCCTCGGCAACCGTGAACAGGCTGGTGACGGAGCGGGGCTGGTACCAGAGCGATTCACCGCAGGCAAAGGCTTGGCAGCGCGCGAACGACGACGCTTTCACTGAGATGAAATCCCCGGCTGAAAACGTGTCGCCCGTCTGGGATCTCGCAAAACGCAGTGGCACGACGCGCGTGCGGGCCGTTGCGGGATGGAAATCCGGCTGGCTGGATTTCAGCCATGCGACCAGCGCGTCGAGCTGGGCCCGGGTTGCGCCCTGGGGCAGATAGATGACGGCATCCCCGGATTTGGATTCCGGGATGGCGAGGTTATCGGACGAAGACTGCAGCACGGCGACTCCGAGTCCTGACAGGCTGGTTCCGTTGAAGGTGCCGCTTGTGAAATTCCATGCGCGCAGCATGTAACGTCCTTCGAGGGTCGCCTCGCTGGACACCACGCAACCGCCGGCATAAAGCGCGCACGAATGCAGTTCCAGAAGGTTGCCGCGCGGCGGCATGTCCCCGGCAACGGCAAGGTTCAGGCCGAATCCTGCCAGCCCGCTAACGAGATAAACGAGTCGTTTCATAAATGTGAACTTCATTTCATCCGAACGCTTGGGAACGAACTCGAGCCAGGGCGACACGCCTGCCTGCTCGAGTGGGTTCTTGGAAAACAGATACACCAGGTCCGGATCCCGCGCCACTGCAATTTTCTCGGTTTGCGGCTGCGGGGTGCGATTGGAACTGGGGGTTAACACGCACACCGGACCGCGGCTGTGGCGAAGCCCAGCCGCAGCGCGCCAAGCCATTTCACACCCGGTAATAGACTCCCGGGCGCCATCAACCTGCTTACCCGCTGCGGCTGATGCTTCGCATACAGCCGCGCTCCCTGACCCCACATTTAGTCACGCCCGCGCCTGCGAGATCAAGATCGAGTATGCCCGCAATCATGGCCTCGGCGGCGTGATGATCTGGTAACTGGCCCAGGATTATTTCCCGGCGGAACTCGCGGGCCGGCGCCACCCGCTGCTCCAGTCGATCGGGGTGCGAAATAGCCTTGCAAAACAGATGTCGTTTACTAATGTTTATTTGCGAAGTTAAAAATGAAACTAACCGGATATCGCGGGTGTTTTCTCCAAAACCCCGGCCTGATCATGAATGTCCTGATTGCGGTCAACAATGGATTGGAGCGATGAAAGCGGTTGCGATCAATGGGAGTCCGCGAAAGGGTGGGAATACGGAGATCCTGCTCAAGAAAGTGCTCGCACCCCTCGTCGCCGCCGGCTGGCAGACGGAGTTCATTCAATTGGGGGGAACGCCCATCCGCGGATGCATGGCCTGCTACCAGTGTTTCACCAGGAAAAACTCCCGCTGCAGCCAAAAGGATGATTTCTTCGACCGGTGCCTGGAGAAAATGATCCGGGCGGACGCAATCGTCCTGGGATCGCCGACCTATTTCACCGACGTGAGCTCCGAAATGAAGGCCCTGATCGATCGCAGCGGTCTTGTCGCCATCGCCAACGGCGGATTGTTCCGCGGAAAGATCGGAGCCGCGGTCGTGGCCGTGCGACGCGGCGGCGGCACCCACGCTTTCGACACCATGAACCACATGTTCCTCATGTCCGGCGCCATCGTTCCGGGATCCACCTATTGGAACCTCGGATTCGGCCTGGACAAGGGCGATGTTGAGAAGGACGACGAGGCGTCGCGGAACATGACCGATCTGGGCCGGACCATCGACTGGCTTGGCCGGGCGATTCGCGAGCACATCGACGCTCATCCGTACGCCGATGTTTCCGAACACCCTGGGTAACCCGATAATCCGGCTGTGGGGCAGGATTGGCAAAAAAGGGTTAAAAAAAGCCAAAAAAACTTGGTGACGCGCACGCAGGTTGGAGGCAACATTTTTGTGCCGGCTTTGTCCGACAAAACTGGAACTGCTATGCAAACACGCTTTGACCTTCGTCAGGCCGATATTCCACAGTCTTGGTACAACTTGCTCGCTGATTTCCCCGAACCGCTGCCTCCGCCGCTGCATCCCGGCACGAAACAGCCGATACCGTCCGAGGCGCTGGAAGCCATTTTCCCGAAAAACCTGATCGCGCAGGAGATGAGTCCGGACCGGTGGATTGAGGTCCCTGAACCAGTGCGGGATGTCTATGCCCTGTGGCGACCCACGCCTTTGATGCGCGCGTTGCGGTTCGAGAAGGCGCTGCAGACTCCAGCCCATATTTACTATAAATACGAGGGCGCAAGCCCCGCCGGCAGCCACAAACCCAACACCGCCGTCGCCCAGGCCTATTTCAACAAGATCGCCGGCACCAAACGCCTCGCCACGGAAACCGGGGCCGGCCAGTGGGGGGCATCGCTCGCGTTGGCATCGAAGCTGTTCGACCTGGAATGCAATATTTACATGGTCAAGGTGAGCTACCAGCAGAAGCCGTATCGCCGCATGCTCATGCATACCTGGGGCGCCACGGTCCACCCCAGCCCGAGCGACCAGACGGAATTCGGCCGCAAGCTGCTGGCCGAAGATCCGAATTGTCCCGGCAGCCTCGGCATCGCCATCAGCGAAGCGATCGAGGATACCGTCAACCATCCGCACACCAAATACGCCCTGGGCAGCGTCCTCAACCACGTCTGCCTCCACCAGACGGTCATCGGCCAGGAAGCCATCAAACAAATGGAGTTGGCCGGCGAAGAGCCGGATGCGATCATCGCCTGCTGTGGGGGCGGCAGCAATTTTGCAGGACTCGCGTTTCCGTTCATCGGCAAAAAGATCAAGGAGAAAAAGAAGTATCGCATCGTTGCCGTCGAACCCTCCGCCTGCCCGACTTTGACCAAAGGCGAACTGCGCTACGATTTCGGTGATACGGCGGAAACCACGCCGCTGTTGATGATGTATACCCTCGGCCACAAATTCATGCCGCCGTCGATCCACGCCGGAGGCTTGCGCTATCACGGCATGTCGCCCATGGTCAGCCACGCGCTCAAACTCGGCCTGATCGAAGCCGAAGCCTATCACCAGACCCGGGTCTTTGAAGTGGCAACCCTCTTCGCCCGCACCGAAGGCATTGTCCCGGCGCCCGAATCCGCCCACGCCATCGCCTCGGTCGCCCAGGAAGCGATCAAGGCCCGCGAAACTGGAAAAAATCGCGTGCTCCTGTTTAATCTCTCGGGACACGGCTTGCTCGACCTGAGCGCGTACGAAACCTATCTCACCGGAAAGATGCAGGATGTTTGATCCCGTGCGGCCGGGTGATCCCTCCGCCGCGGGAAGCCCACGGTACCCTTTAACCCAAAGAACCATGAAGTCTCAAACCCTCAAACCAATTCGCACTCACAAACTTCTGCTTTTCACTTGCCTGCTGGCATTGCCGGCCATCACACAGGCGCAACCCACGGCCCATTATGTGCCGGGCGTCGAAGGGATCAAAGGCGCCTCCCTGCCGCCGCCCGGAATCTATTTCCGCGACTACAATTACTTCTATACCGCCGACCAGTTGAACGACGCGGCTGGAAACAAAATCGCCCCGGCGGACCTGGATGCTTTCACGTATGGCAATATTCCCCGCGTGCTGTGGATCACCGATACCCGCTTCCTGGGTGGATTCGTCGGGGTCGATGCCCTCCTGCCGCTCGTGTACCAGCAGGCCAGCGCGAATACTGCGCCGCCGCGATTCAACAATAGCACTTTCGGCGTCGGTGACCTGTTCGCCGAAGGCACGCTTTCATGGCACCTCAATCAGTTTGACTTCTCCGTCGGCAGCGGCGTTTGGGCGCCCACCGGCAACTCTCCGACCAGTCCCGGCCCCTCAACAATGCCGGGGCAGGGCTATTGGGACTTCATGCAAACCGCGGGGGCCACATGGTATATCGATACGAACAAAACCTGGGCCGTGTCCGCCTTGAATCGATACGAGTTCAACACCGAACAGCGCCATACGCACATCAGCCCCGGCCAGGCTTACACGCTCGAGTGGGGGATCAGCAAAACTCTCGCGCAGGTCATCGATGTGGGCCCGGTGGGATATTACCAGCAAAAGGTGACGACCGATCGGGGCCCGGGAGCGTCGGGAGCTCGCGACCGCGTTGCCGCCGTGGGCCCCGAAATCAACGTGGCATTTCCAAAACCCATGCTCTTTGTCTCCGTGCGCTACCTGTATGAATTCATGGCGGAGAGCCGCGCCCAGGGCCAGGCGGTCACGCTGACTTTGACAAAGCGGTTCTGAAGAGCCTGTGTCAAAAATGGGTGGAACAGGCGACCCGCGCGTTCCGGTCGGCGACCCGCCGACCGGAAGACTTAGACTATTGATGACACTTTGGCCTGAATTTCGAGGTCGGACACCTGTTTCCGTGCCGTCCGGCGGGTCGCCGGACGGCACGGGCCAGTGGCCCGTGCTACCCATTCCNNGGCCAGTGGCCCGTGCTACCCGTTCCGGTTTTTCACACGGGCTCCTCATAACGGTACCGGGAGCCAGCTCCGTCCACGCGGAAATTCAATTCGCGCCCTGGTCGATCCACGCGCTCACCAGGCCGACTTGTTCCGGAGTCAATGGCTTCGGGGGCGGTGGCATCCTCCTCGGCGATCCGCTTGCGGCAGCGTTGGTGTTTCCGTCAGGCGGCATTTGAGCGGAGTTGAACGGGTTGGGTCCCTTGGGAGGCCGCGGCTTCGGAGGCATGGCGGTTTTGGGATCGAGCCGCGATATCGCGAGGACCAGCGGACTCTTCACGCTGTTTCCAACCACCACCACTTTACCATCCTTGCTTCCGTTGAGCACGCCCTCCAGCGTGTCGAGGTGCAGACCGGCTTTGGCTCTCTCGCCCCCGTGACATCGAATGCAGGAGGCCTGAAAGAGCGGACGAATGTCCTTCGCATAAGTCACGCCCTGCTGCGAGGAGGGCGGGGGAAGTTTGCTGAGATCGATGCTGGCGGCCGAAGCCGATCCGGCGATCAGCAGGCCGGCGAGTGCTGAAGCGAATGTGTGGTTCATGGTGGTTTGTCTTGTAGCTGCGGTGGTCATTGGCGCGTAAGAAAACGGCAACCCAGGGATGGTTTCAAGGATTCTTTTCGGATTTGTTTTCCAAGGGCGCATTCTGACACGGCCCACGCTCGCAAACAGGCACACGAGCGCGGCGTGAGGAGCCTGTGTGGAAAATGAGTGGAACGGAGGAAGCGTGTTTGGAAAGGATAAGCTTTCCCTTTTGTCAACTCCCCGGTATAAGAACCGCTAGACGGGTCTCAACATCACTTTATGTGCGGCATCATTGGATATGTTGGTCATAAGACGGCAGTGCCGATCCTCCTCGAGGGATTGCGGCGGCTGGAGTACCGCGGCTACGACAGCGCCGGCGTGGCGGTGTTGCGGGGGACGGAGTTGCTGGTCCGGAAAAAGAAGGGAAAGATCAATGAGGGCCTCGCGGTGGCGTTGACGAAGGATCCCGCAGACGGGGATCTTGGCATCGGCCACACCCGCTGGGCTACCCATGGCCCGCCCTCCGACGAAAACTCCCATCCGCACCTCGATCAATCGGGCAAAATCGCCGTCGCCCACAACGGCGTGATCGAGAATTACGACCGCCTCAGAGAGAGACTTCTCAAGGCCGGCCACACGTTCCGCTCCGCGACTGATACCGAGGTTCTCGCCCATTTGATCGGGGAACATTACAAGAAATATCAGAACAAGAATTTCCCCGCCGGATCGGGCAAGCATCCGCGCAAGTCGAAAAAGTCGTCAGCCGACGCTGCGCTGGCAGCGCCGCCCCAACAGGCTGACAACAATTCCAATCCCCTGACCTTGGCCGTCTGCGACGCGCTGCGTGAGGTGATCGGCACCTACGGCATCGCCGTCATGTGCACCGAACAGCCCGACACTCTTGTCGGCGCGCGGCGCGGCTCGCCCCTCATCATCGGCATCGGCGCCGGCGAAAACTTCCTCGCCAGCGACGCCAACGCCATCGTCGCCCACACGCGCCAGGTCGTTTATCTCAACGACTACGACGTGGCGACGGTCACGGCTGACCGTTTCGACGTTCAAAATCTCGGCGCCAACGGCGCCAACGTACAGGTCAGCCGCATCGAGTTCAGTTCCGAAGATGCCGATCGCGGCAAATTCCCGCACTTCATGCTCAAGGAAATCTTCGAGCAGCCGCGCGCGGTGGAAAACGCATTGCGAGGGAGGGTGGATTTTGAAGGCGCGACGGCGAAGTTCGGCGGCTTGAACATGACGCCGGGCGAGATGCGGTCGATCGATCGCATCGTCATCGCCGCCAGCGGCACGAGCTGGCACGCGGCGTTGGTGGGCGAGTACCTCATCGAAGAACTCGCGCACATGCCTGTCGAAGTCGAGTTCGCCCACGAATTCTGCTACCGCAACGCGCCGCTCGAGCGCGACACCGTCCTGCTGGTCATCTCGCAGTCGGGCGAAACCGCGGACACGCTGGCCGCGTTGCGCGAGGCCAAACGCCGCGGACACCGGGCGCTCGCCATCGTCAACGTCGTCGGCAGCACCATCGCGCGGGAATCCGACGGCGGCATTTATATGCACGCGGGTCCCGAGATCGGCGTGGCTTCCACCAAGGCGTTTCTCTCAACGCTGACCATCCTGTCCCTGCTGGCCGTGCATTTTGGCCGGATGCGAATGTTGTCCGCGAATCGGGCGCTGGAAATCCTGCGCGCGCTCGAGGCCGCGCCCAAACAGATCGAATCGCTCCTGGCGCAAACTGACGGTTTGAAGCGGCTGGCGACGAAGTATGCCAAGGCCGACGATTTCTTTTTCCTGAGCCGCGGATACATGATGCCGATTGCGTTCGAAGGCGCACTGAAACTCAAGGAAATTTCCTACATCCACGCCGAGGGCTATTCCGCGGCCGAAATGAAACACGGCCCGATCGCGCTCATCGATCCGCGGACACCGACGGTTTTTCTCGTGCCGCAGGATTCGATGTATGACAAGACGATGGCGAACCTGGCGATGATCCGGGCGCGCAAAGGCCCGATCATCGCGGTGGCGACCGAAGGCGACAAACAGATCAGGAAAGTGGCTGACGACGTGATTTATCTGCCGCCGACGTTGGAGGCGGTGTGTCCAATCCTGGCCACCGTGCCGCTGCAATTGTTCGCCTACCACATCGCCGTTGCACGCGGCTGCGACGTTGACAAACCCCGCAACCTCGCGAAAAGCGTGACCGTCGAGTAGCCCGTTGGGTCAATTGTTCGTCCGATGTGCTTGGAAAATAAAGTCTGCAACTATAAAACTGGAGAGTGAAACGTTCTGGCTGAAAATCAAGCCGGCAATTTACGCTTTTCCTTGGCCAAACGCAGGGCTAATCCCACCCAGGCTTCGGTTAGTTTTCGGAGTCGTTTGTAATTGGCCAGTTCGGCGCGAACCGCCGTCACCTGCGGCCGGGGAACGAAACGGGAGGTGAAGCGGCCACGAAAGACGTAGCTCACCTTGTAATAGGGTGTACTATGTAAATACTCGGA
>PLQC01000130.1 GCA_003159675.1 Limisphaerales bacterium | reverse complement strand
GCAATCGGGTTAGACATTGAAACGCGCAAAACGCCCAATACACGAAAATCAAACATGAACAACCAATCCCAATGGATCCTTAACCTCGCCGCGTGCGTTTCCGCCGCCGCCCTCGTCGGTTGCGCCACGGCTGAGCACTGGCGGATGGACAAGATCACTCACGAGCCCTTTGGCTCGACACCGGACGGGCAGCCGGTCGAGCGCTACACCTTGCACAACGTCAAGGGCGCGGAAGCCCGCATCATGACCTACGGCGGCATTGTCACGTCGCTCAAAATGCCCGATACGAACGGCAACTTCGACGATGTCGTTCTGGGGTGTGACACGCTCGACGGGTATGTGAAGAACAGCCCGTTTTTCGGCGCGCTCATCGGGCGCTATGGCAATCGCATCGCGAAGGGCAGCTTTGCGCTGGATGGCGTCACCTACACGCTCGCCACGAACAACCCGCCCAACGCGCTGCATGGCGGTCTCAAAGGCTTTGACAAGGTCGTCTGGAAAGTCGTCAGGGCCGATGTCAGCCGGCACGGGCCCCGGCTCGAACTGGCCTACCTGAGCAAAGACGGCGAGGAAGGCTATCCCGGTAATCTGACCGTGGATGTCACCTATACGTTGACGGATAATAACGAGTTGCGCGTGGATTACGCCGCGAAAACCGACAAGGCCACGATCGTCAACCTGACGCAACACTCCTATTTCAACCTGGCTGCACACGGCGACATCCTCGGCCACGTCGTCATGATCCCCGCCGATCTCTTCACCCCCGTGGACAACACCCTCATTCCCACCGGCGAACTTCGACCGGTGGACAACACCCCGTTTGACTTCCGTTCTCCCACCGCCATCGGAGCACGCATCGGGGACAACGACGAGCAACTCAAGTTCGGCAATGGATACGATCACAACTGGGTTTTTTCCAAGCGCATTGGCGACCTCACCCTGCTCGCGCGCGTCACCGAACCGAGCTCCGGCCGCGTCCTGGAAGTGCTCTCCACGGAGCCGGGCCTCCAGTTTTACTCGGGCAATTTCCTGGACGGCACGATTACCGGCAAGGGCGGACGGGTCTATCAATTCCGCGACGGCTTCTGCATGGAACCGCAGCATTACCCCGATTCACCGAATCATCCGAATTTTCCGCCGGTCGTCCTGGAGCCCGGACAGCTTTACCGGAACACAATCATCTACCGATTCGCGGTGCAGTAACCCGCAACGGCTTGCGGACTGAAACTGCCTGGAAGTCGTCTCACAAATGGCGGGGCGCGGGCTTCAACGTATCATCCTGATACGGCACCCTGTGCCGTTTAGTCCATGCACCCTGGCTGACACTTGCCTGGAAGTGTCGGTGATGCGTCGCGAGCGCAAGGAAAGATTGCTCACCGGTCCGCCACGATTGATTTGCAAATCTCGACGAATTTTTCCGGCTCGTCGGGCGAAAAGCCGATGCGTTTGAACAGACCGGATTTTTTTATCAGCAAAACGTGGCGGCAGAGGCTGCAATTATCAATCTTTAGGCCCCATATAAAACCTTTTTGACCCCTGAAAACCGACGGGCGAACTTCGACGGCCTGAATTTCATTTGCCGGCACAACGACAGTATGAAAGAGAATCCATGATTGCAGTTCCAGCCGGTCGCGGTAGATGCGGTACTGCTGCCACAGACTTTTGGCGGTGCGTTTTGATTTGTAGAGCGATCCATCGTTCATAAAGCTGGGGGGTGATTCATTTGATGAAATAACCGTTCGGCGCGCCGGGCAACTCCGTCATATGCTCCGCCGATTTCAGGTTGCGCGACACCAGATCGTCCAGGCACTGCAAGCTCAACCTCGCCGTTGACCGCGTCGAGCGACACCGATTGTCCTCCGCCGAGCAAGATCATGTCCGCGGTGATCCGGCCGTTCACGGTGGAGAGTTTCAAATTGCGGGCGGCGTCCTTGATGTGACGCAACCGGTGCACCGCCGATTTCACGGCGCTTTCGCTGAGGGCCAGCTTCTTCGCAAGTTCCGCGTAAGGCAGCAATGTGCGGTCGCCGACGAGACAGGGGTTCAATTCCACAAACAGTTCCGCGTTTCCCTCCTGCTCGTATTCCGTCCGAAGCCGTTTGAGAACTTCGTCCAGCAAAGTCAAAACCCAGCGCCGCTCGAAACTTTGTTCCGGCGTCACCTCATCCGCGGGTTCGCGTCTCAATCGCGTTTCCGCTGTATCGAATTGCAACGAAAGCAATGGCAGCCCGCCACCGCGTTTTTGTGCGCGCGCCTTGTCCCATTCGTCCGCGAGAAAACGTTTCATCGCGGTGAGCAGGAAGGATCGAAACCGGCCTTTCTCCCGGTCGGCGCTGGCAATCCAATTCTTCTGCAGCAACCGCGCGAAAAATTCCTGCGTAAGATCCTGCGCATCTTCCCGGGAATGTCCGCGTCCACGCACGTAAGCGTAAAGTGGATACCAATACGTCTGGCAAAGTTTTGACAGCGCGCTTTGCGCGCGCGTGGTGTCGCTTTGCCCCGCCGAGAGCACGATAGACCAATGAGTGGTGACAAAGGCAGCGGCATGCGGAGCGTTGGTTCCGGGATTCGTCGGGACGCGCTTTGTCTGCGTTGAAGTGCTCACGCCCACCATGTTTTCCGTCGAAACGCTTGGGACCGCTGTCCAGTATCCAGGGATATTTTCCAGTATCCAACTTTATTTGGCGAATACACCTGCCTCCCGGCGGCTATATCCTCTTCTCGTCCGCATCGATGAAATCGACAAAGCAGCGGATGTCGTCGCGATGGGACAAGCCGGACTGCTGCTTGCGCAACTTCAGCCTCTCCAGCATCGCGGCGTCGCCTTCGCGGGGATAATTCAGCATGCGATCCCGCTGCTCCGCTTTCGCGGATTCCGGTTTCTTGACGTTCTTCAGGACCCAATCGCACACTTCGCCGTCGGTGATGCTGTTGCGAACCGCCTCGATGAACTGGGCGGCGTCCACACCCGCCAGATCGAGCCAGAGCTGGTCGAACCCCTTGCAGAAATTGGCCTGGTAATCCGGGTGCAGTTTGCCGGCCAGATGCAGGCGGATTTTGTCGATGAACCGGGGCAGATGCATCCAGCCGCACATCGTTTCACGGGGGCTGCGAGGATAAATGATGTCGCTCATGCCTCCATGGTTGGCGGCCGCCCGGCCATTGTCAATCTTCCGCCTTCCCGGGTAGTGTCCTGGTTTGAGCGGGTGGAGCGCGGAGCATTGCTCCGCGAGTGCCTGGAACCACCGCAAAGCGCGGAGCAATGCTCCACACTCCGCCAGATTAGGTCACTGCCCCTTCCCGGGCAGGGACGACCTGTCCACCACTCCGCAGTGGCTCTGCTACGAAGGACTATTCCCAGGGCGCTCCCTGTGTCTGATCGTGCTGCGGCTGGTCCTCGNNGGACACAGCCGCGCTCCACAGAGCCACCGGTCCGCGCTCCATGTCTTTGGGCAACACCCTCTGGATGGGGCCGGAGACGATGAGACGATTCTCCCGGTAAAAGGGAGTTGATTTCCACCGCCCGGTGTGGCATCACAAGTTCTTTTGTGAACAATTTCAGCCGCCCGTGCCGCGAGGCCGAAAGAACGGCAACAGGAATATGACAAGCAGAGTGTCCTTGGGGTCGCTTATGTTGGCGATCGGTTTGTGCGCGGGTGCTGTGCCGATGGATGCGTGCGCCGAGGCGACAAACGTCCCTTCGCAGCCCTATGTCTGGAGAAACGTGAAGGTCGTGGCGGGCGGATTCATCCCTGGAATCGTCTTCAATGCCACCCAGCCCGGGCTCGCCTACTGCCGGACTGACATCGGCAGCTCTTACAAATGGGACGACCCTGCAAAACGCTGGATCCCTTTGACGGACTGGAATGGTGTTTCCAATCTCCAGGGCACCGAAAGCATCGCCACCGACCCGCTCGATCCAAACCGCCTTTACCTCGCCCAAGGCATGTACTCGGACGGACCGGCGGCCATCCTGCGGTCCATGGATCAGGGCAGGACGTTCCAGAAGATCGATGTGCCCATTCGAATGGGGGCCAACGAAGACGGCCGCGGCGTGGGCGAACGCCTGGCGATCGACCCGAACGACAACCGCATTCTTTACTTCGGCTCCCGCTACGACGGGCTCTGGGCCAGCAAGGACGCCGCCTTGACGTGGAACAAAGTCGAAAGCTTTCCTGTTGCTGGAAGCGGCCCGCAAGGCGTCAGCAGCGTGCATGGGGCCGGCTTGAGTTTTGTTGTGTTCGACGCAGGGACAGGAGCACGCGGAAAAGCCACTGAAACCCTTTACGTCGGTTCCACGGACCGGGCGCAGGGGAAGCTCTACCGCAGCACAGATGCCGGAAAGTCCTGGGAAGAGGTGTCCGGGCAGCCGAAAAGGTTCGTGCCCATTCATGCGGTGTTTGATACCCGCGGTGTGCTCTACCTGGTTTATGACGATGGCGTCGGACCCAACGGCATCACCGATGGCGCCGTTTGGAAGTTCAATCCCGCCGACGGCGCCTGGACCGACATCACGCCCGTAAAAGATCCCGGTCGTCCGCCGGGCGGGTATGGCGGCATCGCGGTGGACAGACAGAAGCCGGGCACGCTCGTGGTGGTTTCGCTGAACCGCAAGGTGCGGGATGACGACGACCGCATGTATCGGACGACCGACGGCGGCGCAACGTGGCGGGATATCACGGCCAAAACCCGGCGCGACGCCTCGAAGTCTCCCTATCTGGTTTGGGGCAAGGACAAGCCGACGTTTGGTTGGTGGATCGCCACGGTGGCCATCGATCCGTTCGATTCAAAGCGAATCTGCTACGCGACCGGCGCCACGATCTGGCGCTCCGACGACATCGACAACGCGGATTCGGGCAAAGAGACGCACTGGACGGTTTGGGCGGAGGGGATCGAGGAAACAGCCGTCCTCGAACTGGCCAGCCCGCCGGCGGGGCCGCACCTGATCAGCGCTTTCGGAGACATCGGAAGTTTTTCGCACGACAATCTGGATGTATCTCCCCGAAGCGGCATGCAGCTCCATCCATTGTTCACCACCGCAACATCGCTCGATTTTGCCGAGAAGAATCCGAACATCATGATTCGAACCGGATCGAAGGCGCTGCATGTGTCCGATCGGGGCACATTGGCCTATTCATCGGATGGAGGCCGAACCTGGGCGCCGTTTACCGTGGGAGACCTGCAATTTGAGGGGGGGCGCCAGACGGGCTACGGCGCCGGCAGTGGAGTCATTATCCTCTCCGCAGATGGCTCAACCATTCTGAGCGCGCTCGGCCCGGTGCAGATATCCAGGGACCACGGCAAAACCTGGTCAACCGTCCGCAGCCTGCCGACGGGCGTCCGACCGGTCGCAGACCGCGTCAATCCCGCAAAATTTTACGCCCTGAGCGTGGCGCGAGGGAAGATTTACCGCAGCACGGACGGCGGGGCCAGTTTCACAAGCAGCGCCGTGACGGGGTTGCCGCAAGAGGGGGGCAGGTTCTTCCTGCGGCCGGTACCGGGCAGGGAAGGGGATCTATGGCTGGTGGGAAGTGGCGGCATGTATCATTCGCTGGACGGCGGCGGCACTTTTACACAGGTCGCCAATGCGCCGGGCACGATCACGTTGGGATTCGGCATGCCGGCTCCGGGCGCGAAATATCCGGCCCTTTATGTCGCCGGCACCTATCGGCATCAGGAAGGACTTTTCCGGTCCGACGACGCGGGTGCGACGTGGGTGCGCATCAACGACGACCTGGACCAGTGGGGAAACCGCTATACCTGCATCGCCGGAGATCCGCGCATTTATGGCCGGGTCTATGTCGGCACCGATGGGCGCGGCATCTTCTACGGCGATATTGTCGCGGATCCGAAGTGACGGCACTTAAACCTGGAGCCTGGACTGCCTCCCGCGAAAACGGCCGATCAACCAGCCGACCAACGGGATGGCGAGCAAACTTGTCGCCGAGGGTTCGGGCACGACTTCCGTCACCGTGAAGGCTTCAAAGGGGGTGCTGGCGTCAACGGCTCCTGCGTAGGCGTACGTGATGCCTGAGTTCGGGGTTGCAGCCAACTGCGCCTGGGAGAAGGATGCCACATAGCTGAACGTTTTCGATGTTCCCGGAGCGATGTCGGTCGCGGTGGAACCGGACGAATATTGAATGGAATTGGCCACGATGCTGGCCGACCATCCCGTGGGTCCCGCGGCGCTGCTGGGATCCGAAGGCAAAAAGAATCCTCCCGGAACCCAGGAATACCAAAATGACGCAATGGGAGTGGTGGCGTCGCTGGCTTCGCTCACCGTCAAAGTATAATCATACAGCCCGCCGCCCGCGGCCACTCCGCTGATTTGACCGCTGGCGTCAATGCTCTGGCCGTGCAGGGAGGCAGTTGTTCCGGCCAGCGCCAAGGCCAGGAGCAGTCTCTGGGTGAAGATCGCAGATCGTGCGACCCCAATTGAGCTTCGAGTGGACATGATTTTCATTGGTCTTCTTGAGTATTCGTGGGCTTTGCTTCTTTATAAATGGCTTTGCTGATCACATTCCCATCCCGGGCTTGATTGGCATTCTAAACAAAATTGCAACTGGCTTGGCTTTTTAGTTGGATGCAGGGGATTCGAAAATGTTCCAGACAAAATGGATTTTTTACCGCGCCGCGGGTGGTCCTCGGCGGACACAGCCGCGATCCGGTCCAATCGTCCGCGCCCGGCGTGTGAAGTTGACGGGGGTTTTGACACAAGTGTCTCGTGCGCATGCTGGCCGCATTTGGGCGCATCTTGACACTGCCCCCGACGCCACGGNNGGGACGGGCCAGTGGCCCGTGCTACCCTTCCAAGCTTTTCACGCTGGCTCTAAACGTCGCGCTCCGGCCTGTTTGCCGTCGGGGGCAATGTCAAGATGCGCCCCCGCCGTTTCGAGCAGCGGTTTTTCCTAGAAACTCCACGGATTCTACCCCACATTGTCTGGCCTTATGGATGTGAAACTTCCGAATCTTGGCGAAGGCGCCGATTCCGGGACGGTGGTGAATTTGCTGGTCAAAGAGGGTGACCGGATCACCACGGGCCAGCCCATTCTGGAACTGGAAAATGAAAAGGCGGTGGCCACGATTCCTTCGACCGCCGCCGGAATCGTCGGCAAAATCTTTGTCAAAGCCGGCGACAAAATCGGTGTCGGGCAAAAAATCCTTTCGGTTTCGGGCGGTGAAGAGCAGGCGAAGCCGGCCGCGCCGGCCGGACACACGCCTCGTGTTCAGGAACCCGAGGCGGAATCTGCGGAGGATGCGGCGTCCGGCGAGGACCCGTCCGCGGAGACGGTGGAAGCGGCCGGCGCCCCGCCCGCCGCTTCGCCGACCATCCGGCAACTGGCCCGCGATCTGGGGATCGACCTGACGCGCGTGCGCGGGTCGGAGCGAGGCGGGCGGATCGTCATGGCGGACCTGTGCGCCTACGTGCAACGCCTCCAAAAACTCGCGACGCAACCCCGGAGTGCCGCGCAGGGAGCGGCTCCGGCAAAGCCGGCGGCTTCGCCAATCGATTTTTCCCGGTGGGGGCCGGTCACACGGAAGCCGCTGTCACCATTGCGCCAGGTGATCGCCCGGCGCATGTTGGAGAATTGGAACACCATCCCCCATGTCACCCAGTTTGACGATGCCGATATCACCGGCCTCATCGCATTGAGGAAAAAATACATCGAAGCCTATGAACGGAAGGGGGCGCGCCTGACCGTGACGTCGTTTGTTCTCAAAGCGGTGGTGGATACCCTGCGCAAGCATCCGGTCTTTAATTCGAGCCTCGACGAAGCCGGCCAGGAGATCCTGTTCAAGGACTATTGGCATATCGGCGTCGCCGTGGACACCGAAGCCGGATTGATCGTCCCCGTCCTCCGGGATGCGGACAAAAAGAGCCTGCTCGAGCTGTCGAAGGAGTTGGAACAGATCGCGGCCAGGGCCCGGGACCGGAAGGTGACGGCTGAAGAACTCAAAGGGGGCACCTTTACGATTTCAAACCAGGGCGGCATCGGCGGCGCGCACTTTACCCCGATCATCAACAAGCCTGAAGTGGCCATTCTCGGCCTGGGCCGCGGCGCCCTGAAGCCCGCGGTGCGCGACCAGCGGATTGAACCTCGAACTCTGCTGCCTCTCGCGCTTTCGTACGACCATCGTGTGATTGACGGCGGAGCCGCGGCGCGGTTCATCGTGGATTTGGTGGCGGCGATCGAGGGTTTTGAGGAAAAGGCCGTTGCAATTGAATCGTAATATGGAATCGACGCAAACCGAAATCGTGGTGGTGGGCGCGGGGCCGGGCGGCTATGCCGCCGCCTTTTACGCCGCCGACCTTGGCAAGAAAGTCATCCTGGTCGAGCAGGATAAATCCCTGGGCGGGGTCTGCCTCAATCGCGGATGCATCCCTTCCAAGGCGCTCCTGCACGCCACCCACGCCGTCGCCGTGGCAAGGGAATCGCAACATCGCGGGATCACTTTCGCCCCCCCGACCGTCGATCTGGGGGCGCTGCGCGCCTGGAAGAATTCCATTCTCGTCAAGCTCTCCAGCGGCGTGGCGCAGTTGGCGAAAAGCCGCGGAGTCGAGGTCTGGAACGGACGCGGATACTTCGAGGGTTCAACCAAACTGCGCGTCGAGACGGATCAAGGCCAGAAATTCATCCATTTCGAGCAGGCCATCGTCGCCGTCGGCTCGAAATCGGCAATGCCCAAAGCTTTCGATCTGGGCAACCCGCGGGTGATGACTTCGAGCGAAGCCCTGGAGGTCGAGGAAGTCCCCGAACGACTGCTGGTCGTCGGCGGCGGCTACATCGGGATGGAACTCGGCACCGTCTATGCCACGCTCGGGAGCAAGGTGACATTGGTCGAGGCGCTGGACGGAATTCTGCTGGGCGCCGACCCGGACCTGGTCCGCCCCGTAATGGCTTACGCCAAACGAAGCTTCAGCGAAATCCGGCTCGGCATGAAGGTCGGGAAAATGGCCACTCATGGAAAGCAGATCAATGTCGAGATGGAAGGGGGTGGCCGCAAGACGGAGGAGTTTTACGACCGCGTGCTCGTCGCCGTCGGACGCGTCCCTAATTGCCGCGACCTCGGCCTGGAAAACACAAAGGTCACCACCGACGAAAAGGGCTTCATCAAGGTCAACGAGAAGCAACAGACGGACGATCCGGCGATTTATGCCGTCGGCGACGTCGCCGGCGGCGTCCTGCTGGCGCACAAGGCCTCGCGCGAGGCGCGGGTGGCGGTCGAGGTCATCCTGGGCCAGGATACCGTGTTTTCGGACGTCGTGATCCCTGCGGTCGTGTTCACCGACCCGGAAGTCGCGTGGTGCGGCCTGACCGAAGCGGAGGCGAAACAGAAGGGCCGCCACGTCGAGGTCGCGAAATTTCCCTGGACCGCTTCCGGGCGCGCCTTGTCGTTCGATCGAACGGACGGATTGACGAAGCTGATCATCGATCCGGAAACCGAGCGGATTCTGGGTGTGGGCATCGTGGGATCGGGGGCCGGTGAACTGATTTCCGAAGGCGTGCTGGCGGTGGAGATGGGGGTCACGGCGAAGGATCTGGCGCTGTCCGTGCACCCGCATCCAACACTTTCCGAGACGCTGATGGAGGCTGCGGAGGCGTTTTACGGCCATGCAACCCACACCTTGGCGCGCAAGAAGGCCGCCGGGTCCCAGGTTTCATCGGGCAAACTGGGCGCATCTTGACACTGTCCCCGATCGCAAACAGCCCGGAGCGCGGCCTTTAGAGCCGACGTGAAAAGCTTGGAAGGGTAGCACGGGCCACTGGCCCGTCCCGCCCGGCGACCCGCNNACGGGCGAGTCGCCCGTTCCACCCATTCCAGAGACAGGCGCTGAATGCCGTGGCGTCGGGGGCAGTGTCAAGATGCACCGGCAAACCGTGGCCTGGAAATTTAGGATTGTTTAGCGATGGCTCGGCCCGCATACTGCGAGTCTTGCCGGAGCGATCCGGCGGAATGGTTCGGGGCGTAGCGTAGCCCGGCTAGCGCGCTTGCTTGGGGTGTCAAAAACGTCCTTTTGTTCTGTTTCGACCTAACATGACATGATGATAAAATCCCCGTCTTTATTGATTAAAGCGCATTTTTGCTTTTGTCCTGCTAGGTTGTGGGATGACCTAAAAATGGCATATAGTATAGAAAAGCAGTATAGAATTTACCCATTTTAATTTGTCTCTCGTTCATTGATTTTTTTTATTTCAATTTCCTCAATTACCCCCTCACTCTTGCCAAGCCCTTCGTATTTTTCAGGCCGCACTTTGATTCGTTCCACGGCGAGCCGTTCCAGCGCATCGCAAAGCGGTTCTAAACCCTTTCCTTTGATCGTGACAATTCGGTCTTGAAACTGGATTTGAACGGCGTCCTTGCCGCTTTGCCGGATGAATTTTGCGTGCTGAAAATAGCCGTAGGGAAACAGGTGAATCTCGTTAGTGGTTTCCACCCGCAAACATTGCGGACTTGTTGCGGTGCGCCAGCACGTCAGATTCTTTGTCCGCGCGTCCGTTGCGGCCTCATTTGAGGGCTTTGTTTGTGTTTCCATAAATCAATTTTCTCAATTGGTATTTGAACCGTTTCCGAACGGCGGCTTTGAATCAGTCCGGCGATATATTTGCGAATTGGCGGCGGCACACGCCGCGCCTGCGCCGAATCTTGCTTCGCAAATTCAATCGCCAGTTCGCGGTCGCCCAAGCGACCGACATTTTCCCGCAACTGCGCTTTGTCCTGGGTAAAGATTTTTACCGCCCGCGTCCCCCGCGAAATCGTGACCAGCCATTGCTGATTATTTGTGGCGGCTTTTACCGAGGAATCGGAAAACAAAACGTGTTCAACAGTTTTGCCTTGCGACCCGTAGGACGTAATCGCGTAACCGCGCACAAATTCCCGATATTTTTCGGGCAGAACTCGTCCGTCATTCAATTCAATGCGCCCGTTTGGATTGACGGCTTTGACTGTCACCAGTTCGCCGTTAATCAATTCTTTGCCGTCTTGTGACGGCGCATTGGCCTTGAGTTGCAATTGATCGCCTTTGGCGAGCGTCATTTCAACCGGCTGGCAGACCGTGAGCCGGTTCAAAAACTTGAAAGGAACTTTCTGCTCTTTCTTTTCTCCCCTGACCAGCAAATGAGTTGGCGTTGCGGCCAACACTTTGCCGACTTCGCCTTTGGCGAAATCCCCCGTCTCGCGGTTAAAAACAATCACCGCATTGGCCGGATAAAATCGCTTGTCGCGCTTTTGGGCATCCGTCAAATCCAGCCGCTCATACGCCGTCACCGTCGAATCGGCCTTGTCAATCAGTCCCGCCCTTCGCAGTCCAATACGAATCCGCTCGTTGATCTCCCGAATCTCCGCCCACGTCTGCGAGACAATCACGGTGGACTTTTTCCTTTCCGCCAGCGTCAGATAATCGGCGACCAACCGCTCGCGCTGCTCGTCAATGGTGAGGCACTCGACAATTGCGCCGAGCCGATCCAAACGGTCGAATGATTCGGCGTATTGGCCGGACTGTGCTTTGCGAACCGCTGCGCGGTATTGCTTGATGCGTTTCCGTTCGGACTTCGTTTCTCCCGCCTTCGGATTTTGCCGCCGAATCTTCGTTAGCCGTGCCGCTTCCAGACCGGCATACCGCTCGATGGCGCGCAGGGCGTCCGAGGCTTCGACCGCGCCGTGTTGGCGCGTGTCGCCCGAAAGAATGACGCGCCCGCCATTCGCTTGAACGAAACTCAAAAGTTCGCGCATCTGCTTTCCGCCGATTTGTCCGGCTTCATCCACTATCACCACCGACCCAGGCATCATCTGCCGCTTCGCCAGAAATTCAGAAACGGTTTTGGTATCGGCAAAACTCTTTTTCAAATCAAGGGCTTGCTGGCGCTGTGGCGCGATGACGTAAGAAACCTGACCGGCAGCTTTCAAGCCGTTGCCGATTTCCCGTAGCGTGTGACTTTTCCCCGTTCCCGCACCGCCACAGAACAGCGTGACGAAGTCGCGTGACGCCAGAATCAATTCGGCGGCGGCGCGCTGATCCGGCATGAGGTCGGCGGCAATGTTGTAACGTGGATTGAACTCCGCGAACTTTCCGCGCCCATCGCGGGCGAGGCAGACGATTTCCCATTCGCAGCTTAAAATCTCGTGCGTCGTGATTTTTGACGGCGCGTGTTCGTTGCGGATGTAATCACGTTCCTGCCCTGCCGTCTTGATGCCTTGAACCGTCAATTCCGCCCCGCGCCCGCGCTCCAAAGCCGCGCTCCAAACTTCGTTTTCGCGCACGACCGAACGGCGGTCGAACAAATGGTCTTCCGCCCACTGGACTGCGGCTTGCGCCGTGACGGACGGCGATTGAATCGCCGCCTTTGACTGGCGGGCCAGCGCGCGCAGGGATTGCCTTTCTTCGCCCGTAAGCTGGCTGTCCCAGAGGCGTTGAAGTTCAGGCAGGGCAATTCCTGCAATTTTCCGGCTGCGCTCCGCTTGGGCGATTTGTGAGCGCAGTTCCTTCAGATTGCCATTTGCCAGTTCCGGCTTTTCTTTGAGCATCCGTTCGATGCTGGCATCAATTTCGTTGTGCCGCTTGGAGAAACGCGATTGCAGTTCACGGGACACGCCCTTGATTTCAAAATCGCCACGCGGCTTGTTTTCAATCTCGTATCCGAATTGCCGCAGTTCGCGGGCGAATTCGTGATAATAGACATTCTCCGCGAATTTCCGCGCTTGCAGCATTTCGTAATTGGAAAGCGCTTTCCAACGATTTTCGGTTGCATCAAACGTAGCGTTGAACATGACGCAATGCGTGTGCAAGTGCGGATCAAGCGCGCGTGAAGTGTCATGCCGGAACGTGGCGCAGACGACGTTTCCGGTGAGCCGTTCAGAAATGTTCAGCCCTTGATGGGTTCGTGTTCCTGCGAAGTGCTGTAATTCATTCACCGCAATCCGCACCGCCTGGCTATGTGATTCCAAGAGCCGTTTGTCATTGGCAATCAAAGCCTGAATGGAAACTGATTTTGGCGGTGAAAAGGTGAAGTCATAAAAAATCCGACGATTGGCGACCTCTGCCATTTTGTCCGAATCCCAACGTGTAGTTTTCATCCGTTGCGTTAGCAATTCGCCGGTGTTCGGATTCTGATTGTGGCAGAGTTTCAGGAATTGATCCTGTTTCACCCTGCCTGTAAGCCCAAGCGTTTCAGCCCCGATTCCAGTCCATTCGCCGGACACGATATTTTCCTGACTGTAATAATCGCCGAGTTGCAGATGTTCTTTGAAGTATTTTTCTGCGTTGGACAGGTTGCATTGTGTTTTGGTGGACAGCACATCCACTTTTTAGCTTATCCCGCTACTTAAAGTTGTTATGAAATCATAACAACCTGACTGCCGGAAATCGGTTTAGATGGAGGCATGAATACGTCATTGAAGCATCATTTTTCATGGCACGCCTTACCTCTAACTGTCGTTAGAGATTTTGCTTATCACCTTTTTAAGAAAGTTTTTTAATTTGTTTGCCAAATCCTTGTGAAAACTTCGTGAGATTTTTTTGAAGGTTGTTTCAACAATTTTTGAAGGTTTTTTGAGCCTTTATGAGCGAACAAAGTTCATCAGACGAAATCGTGAATCGCTTAACGCAGCGCGCCACTGGCTATAAGCCCAAGCTGCCGCCCAAGCTGGCGCAGTTGCTTCCCTTCAAAATGCAAATTAAGGAGCTTCGTGCGCGCCACGCCGCTTATGACGACATCCGGCTGATTTTGGCAGAGGAGAAAATAATTGTTTCTCTTAATGCGATATATCGGTTTTGCCGCGACGTGATCGGTGAAAAGACCGTCCGCCTTCATAAACCACGCCCGCCCAAAAATTCACCGTCAAAAGCTATTCCGGTGCTGCCGCCACCTGAAAAAATAGAGGCGACATTGCGGGAACAACGTCAGCGTTTCCCCGGCCCGTGGTCACGGCGCAAGCCTGGACCACGCATCGCCGATTCAAAAAACCTTTAACCAAAAATTATGCAAAAACAATTCAATGCCGTCATCAACGGCAAGGGCGGCGTCGGAAAAAGTTTCTTCGCCGTCAATTTTGTCCAGTTCCTCAAAGACAACGGCGTCGCCCACATCGCCGTTGATACCGACAACGAAAACTCGACGCTGAAACGGTTTCATCCCGAAGCCCTGTTTCTCAACATCGCAGACCCAACCGAAATTGATTCGGTTTTCGCCATGCTGGACAAAACGGATTTGGTCGTCATGGATTGCCGCGCGGCCTCGACCGACATCTTTCTCGATTATTTCGACGAGGTGCGAATCTTCGATCTGCTCAAACAGGTTGGCGCATCCTTGAATCTCATCATGCCGGTGAATCACGAAACCGACAGCTTGGAACAGATTCGCAACATCACCGACCGGCTCAATCACAATGCCCGATACCTGGTTGTTAAAAATGAGGTGTTGTCGGAACGGTTCGACAACTACGAGCGCAGCGCCACCCGGACACGACTGATGGAGGAACTGGACGCCAAAGAAATCATCATGCCGAAACTTTACGATTGGATCGTGGCCGATTTGAACCGGCACGACCTGACCGTCTCCGCTGGGATCAATAATCCTGCCTTCGATTTCTTCAACCGGCAACGGCTGCTAAACTGGCAGCACCTGCTTTATAGCCAACTGGAATCTGTGCGCGGGATGTTGCTGCCGCCGCCGCCGAAGGTTCAGAAGCCAAAAAAAGAAGCGAAATCCAGCGACTCACTTTTGTGAACGAAGAAAAGAACAGCTTCAACGAGGCGGTTTCCGAATGGCGGCGCAAGCACGGGATTCGGGACGACGACTCCGTTTTGCAGATGCTGGAATTGCTCAAGATATTTTTCCAGAACGTCAAAATCGAAATTCCGCCCGACATGGATTCAATCCAGTTGGTGACGGTTCGCGTCTCGCTCCAGACGCTGACCCAATTGACCAAGGAATTTTCAAAGGAGGCGCGGGAGTTGAAACAGGAAATTCGGAGCGTTCCCCAAATCACCCAGCAGCTTTCCGCCGGGCGTGCGGTGGCTTTTTTCTGCGTGGCAATCGCTTCGCTCTTGGCCGGAATCCTGATTGGGAAATATTTACTCTGATTATGCGCTGGATAAATTACATCACAACCGGCCTGTCTTTGCTGATGGCTACCGGCGCACTCTTTTTTCTGCCCGTGCCGGCCTCGTGGATTGTGGCGGCGATCTTCGCTGGCATTGCTGCTTACGCGGCCACGGCGAAGGGTGTTAAAATTGCAAAAAGCAAATTTATCGTCCGGCTGAAGGGCTTTGCTTGGACGCGCGAGGATTTTTGCCGTGGCTGGCTCATCACTGGCGACACCGGCTCTGGCAAAACCCGCTCCGGCATCAATCAATTGCTCTTTCAGGTTTTTCAAAACGATCCTAATTGGGGCGGGCTGTGCATTGACGACAAAGGCGTCTATTGGGAAACACTCGTAGAAATGGCTGCGAAGTTTAATCGTCAAGACGATTTGATTCTGTTGCAAGTCAGGCCGGACAACCCGCCGGAGAAATGGAAACCGGCATACACCTTCAATCTGCTTTCCGACCGGACAATTCCGCCGTCCACTTACGCGAAGTTTGTCGTGGACACGGTGACGAGCCTGGGACAACGCGCCGAGCAATCCTTTTTCAAAAGTCAGGCGCAAACGCACATTGGCTTGGCTCTCGAAGTATTGACGCGCTTGGACATGGAGGCGACCCTGTTCAATGTCCGTGATTTTCTTCTCGATGACAATTCGATGAATGAGGTGTTGGGAGAGATGCAGACGGATTATCCAACTGACCGCGACAAAGCCCTCATCAAACATTTTTCCGAACGCTATCGGGGACAGCCAGCCGAGCAAATGGGCGGCGTGAAAGAGACCATCGCCAATTATCT
>PLQC01000014.1 GCA_003159675.1 Limisphaerales bacterium | reverse complement strand
TAGCCGGGACTGACCCCTAGAGGACCCCTAGTCGAGAAACTAAAACTGGCGCACTGCTGGTGCAGCACTTAGAGAAGTAACCGCTGCCGAAAGGTTTAGGCGAGCTTTGGAACAGCAGCAAGCCTTGTGCGATTCCGACCCTCGCATCGCTCAAACGAACGGAGCTGGTTTCAGTTTTGGGGTATTCGGGGAATTTAGGGGGTAAAGCCCGAAGCGGGCTAGAGACGTTTTGACGGTTTTAACATGTGCCGCATCTGTAAATACCGCATAAATGATTTACATTAAGCATGTTCCATACACTGGCCCCTCTGCTTCGATCGCAGCAGGGCGCGAGCTTAAGGCTCCAAAGCCGCCCTGCTGCTCGTTTTATCTCAATTCCACCCACTAAATTCCGTGAAGAACCCAGTTTTGAAAGGAGGAATTCCTCTTGTGAAATAGCATTTTATACAGAATATAATTCGTGTTGATGGTATGACAAAACGCAGTTGACGACCCACCATGAAGGCGCACTTGGAAGAGACGGCAGATGCCGCCACGACGGTCGAATCGCTTCGGCTCGAACTGGAGCGTTGTCAGCGCGAACTCAACGATTGCCACAATCGTCTGAACTGGTTTGTCGGCGGACCGCACCACGAACCGAACCTAAATGATGAAGCACCTGACTAAGCGAAGCTGTAGCCGGTTTGAGCACCGCCGTCTCGATAGCGTTGCCGATGGGACCTCAGCCCCGTTGACGAAGGAATCTCTATGACCAACAGTCTCAGAAACTATCTGAACTTCCTCTGGGCGGGCTTGGTGAAACATGGCCAAACTGGCGGTCTCGTGCCTTCGCAACGCTTCCTCATCACCAAGATGATTGCTCCGGTTCCGGAAGACTATCATGGGCAGATCATCGAGCTGGGAGCCGGGACCGGAGCCCTCACTTTGCGGCTTGCGGCCAGATGTCCTGGAGCACGAATCCTGGCCTGCGAGATCAATCCGACTTTGGCGCGGGATTGCAGAGACAACCTGGCGATGGCAGGCCACAACAGCAGAGTGGAAGTTGTCTCAGCCTCGGCTGAACAACCGCTTTCAGAATTGGGCCGGCGCGGAATGGAGAAACCAGATTTTGTCATCTCCGGCATTCCTCTGGGGAATCTTGGCGGAGAAAAGGCCCTCGCTCTCATTGACGCTATCCGCCGAGCCCTCGGCGAAGGCGGAATGTACATCCAATTTCAGCATTCATTGCTGGACCGCAAGAAGATCAGAACCAGGTTCCCGAACCTGCTCACAGTTCCCGTATTCCTGAACTTTCCTCCCGCGGTCGTATATTACGCGCGCAGGTAAGAACCAAAGTTGCGGGGCGAAACATGATTTACTCGAAGCGCATCATGAAATCGCGCAATGCTTCCGGGTTTCATACAAGCGCGGTGACGATGGGCGCGCAGCCACACCCAAACCCTGGAGCCGGCCATGATGATTCGAAAATGGTTCCATTGGCCAAAAGGTTTGTCCGCCTTCACGAGCGGATCTTTTCCGGGCGAACCCAGTCGATTGTTCCATAATCCACCAAACCCTTTGTCCGCAGCGAGGGGGAACTTCGCTGTCTCGGTCGAAAAAGCGGGCAGGTTTGGGTTCGCACCTTCCCGCGCCTCAGAACGCGAAAAAGACCCGTAAATCACAAGAAATCGCGGAGGCTATGTCAGGAGTTCTGGAATCAAACCTCGACACGCTCGAAGCGCTTCGTCGCGGACCAGTGATGATGGTTTAGCGATGAGATCGCAGGCTATACTGACGGATGCAGGAGATGAATTGACTGCCAGGAAATGTCCTTTTGACGCTCCACAGCCATTAATGGTCAGCGATGCCAGCCGCCTCCGTGGAAACCAACGCCGCCGCGATAGTAATAACCGCCACGATGATAACCGCCAAATCCAAGTGATATTGATACGGCGGGACATGGCCCCACGTAATACGGATAATAGTAGGGCTGATAGTAATAGGTGCTATAGTCGTAGGCTTGGGTGTTTGGAATCACATAGACCGTCGAGGTCTGAACGGGCTGAACGTCGGTCGCCGTGGGCTGCGAGAGAGGCGTCGAAGTTTGGGTGCTGCTGGTGTCCGTGCTGCCTGGTTGCGGCGCCGCCTGCGTGGCATTTGCCACAACGGTACTGCTATTTTGGCTTAACATGGCGGTGATCACGGCATCGGAAACGCCTTCCTGCCGCAAATAGATGATTTGGGACGCATCCAGACCGTAGCGGCTCCTGGAATTCTGGATGTAAGTGATGATTGTGGTGTCGCTGACTTTGGCTTGCGACATTTGCAACACCGCTGCCACGCCGTAGGACAAGGCAGGCGCAGTCTGGCTGCTCACCGTCATCTGCATCGTATTGGAACCGGCAGCGGTGGTGTAATCCTGCGCTACAGCATTTGTTGCGAAAAGAGCCAGTCCCATAAAAGCGGCGACTGCCGATAACAACCTGTGAAAGCTTTGGGTTTTCATAACATCAACTCCTGCCCACAAGTACTTTCGTGCAAATTGGCCAAGCCGTCAAGTTGAGGCGTCGCTTGAGCCAAACCGCCCAGCAGTCCGGGCGAACTTAATCGGCTTCAGGAGGCCCACGACACGCTGCGCCTGGCGGTCGAGAAATTTCCCTCGGACGAGATCATCCCCGTACGACCTGGCCTGCGTCTGCTGCGCCCTGGGGAGACTGGAGGAGGCCCAGGAGTGGTTGCGTCGGGTCATGGACGTTGGCGGCAAGGAGATCAAGCTGAGGGCGATGGACGATTTTGATTTGGAGCCGCTGTGGAACGAGATCGGGTAGATTTATCGGTGATATGACCGCCAACAACACGTTACGTACCTATGAAAAAGCGACTGACATATAGTGCACCACTCCGAGCAGGCATTGTGCTCGGAATCCTCTATGGGATTTTGGGGTTGATCTTCATTCCCTTTTTCCTGCTGGCCGCATTGATTGGCAGCAGGGCCGGTGTTCCTGCCTTTTTCGGTGGTGTTTTTTTTCGCCCTGTTGATGCCTGTGCTGTACGCTTTCATCGGTTTTATTGGCGGCATTATTGCGGGGGCTCTGTGCAATGTGATAGCCAAATGGACAGGTGGATTAGAGTTTGCGGTTGGCGATGTGGTACCGGCCGCCTGACGCAGCGCTGCCAACAGCCGCCGTGCCGGGCAATTGACCGATCATGGAAACTCGGACAGCATCCTTGCAGGCCACGTTACGCTCCGGCGGCTGTGGCTGAGTTCACGTTATGAAACGATTTACGCATGACACCAATGACCTCATTGAGAGCCTCTGTAAAGTCGCCTAGTAACATCGCTCGACTCCACGCCGGTTGGCGCACTCAGTTTTCCGGGAAGTCGCGGGTTGCCCTGAGTCCCCGGCCAGGCGTGGCTCGGCTCCAACGTTGATATGGCCGCCATGCGTCCACATTGCACAATCGTTCTCGTTATAGCCGTGCTAGCCGGATGCTCGACGGCTCATAAACAGTCAACCGCCGCGAGGAAGCCGGTGGGCCGCGCCGGCACAGTGGACACAACGTCCTTGCGGGGCAAGGTCATGTGCGGTTACCAAGGCTGGTTCCGCTGCCCGGATGATGCTGCCAACATGGGTTGGATTCATTGGAGTCGCGATCCGCGAGAGATCGCGCCCGGCCTCCTGACGTTCGAAATGTGGCCTGACATGGCCGACTATTCCGCGACGGAGCGTTATCCGGCACCGGGCTTCACCTATCCCGGGGGCCGCCAGGCCGAGCTGTTCAGCTCCGATAATGCCCGAACCGTGCTCCGCCATTTCGAGTGGATGCGCGATTACGGCATCGACGGTGCCTGGCTGCAACACTTCCTGGTGGATCTGCCCGGCGGACCGCAACAAACCCGGTATCCCTCCCGTTTGCGGGTGCTGAACCATGTCCGAGCTGCGGCACTGAAGACAGGCCGGGTTTGGGCGCTTTCCTATGATATCGCCGGCATGCCGGTGGAATGCGTTTTCGACGTCCTCACTTCGGACTGGAAGAAAATGGTGGACGAACAAATCGTCGAAGATCCGCGTTACTTGCATCAAGGTGGCCAGCCGGTCGTGCAAATCTGGGGCTTTTACTTCGGGGACCAGCACAATCCGATGAACGCCGAACTAGCTAACCGTCTCATCGACTTTTTCCGAACTCCTGACCGTTACTCCGCCTTTCTGGTCGGTGGCGGCGACTGGAACTGGCGACGCAATCCCGACCCCGCATGGCAGAAGTTTTACCGGCGATTCGGCGCCTACTGTCCCTGGAATATTGGCAATTATGTCCCCGACCAATCCGGAGTGAAGCACGCGGCGACTTATTACTGGGCCGAAGATCTGCGCGAGTGCGAACGCCTGGGGATGCTCTGGATCCCAGTCGTCTATCCGGGCTTCAGTTGGGACAATCTGCAGCGGCAGACGCCGGGCACGAGTTTGATCCCGCGTCGTGGTGGCCGGTTCCTCTGGGAGCAGTTCCGTGCGTTGTCCCGGCTGGGCCTGGACACCGTATATATGGCAATGTTTGACGAGGTTGACGAGGGCACGGCGATTTTCAAAGTGACCAGTTCTTCCCCCCCACAAGGGCACTTTGTCGGCTACGATGGCCTGCCCAGCGACTGGTATTTGCGGCTCGTCGGAGATGCCGCACGCCGGTTGCATGACAAACAGCCCGTCCCTCTTGAAATCCCCCTCCAGCCTTAAAATCCTTGCCCGGATCAATGACTTCTTTTCCGTTTTTCCCCTCGTAACGAAGCGTGCCATTCCCACAGCAACGGGGCAACACGGAATGGAATGACATGAATACTTTTGTGAACAAGACTGTTTCCTGCCATCTGTCTGCCGTGTTGCTTTCCACAGGAACGCCCGCCGGGATACAATCCGATTATTGGCGATGAAAGCCGCGGCGATGCGCCTACGTCCCATTGCGTCAGGGATGGAATTAACCGCATCGTCTGGCGTTTTGATCCGCATGAGAGCTAATGCTGATCAAGGACCGGGATTTTACACCGACGCGGGCGGGAACTTGTGTAAAAAAGCTTTGCCGCAGTTGCAACCGGCAACCGTAGTATATATTATTTTGCGCAAAATTGGTAATCACCTTCTTATTATTAATGATCAAAACACTCCTGCAACCATGAAACGAATCCTGTTAACCATCACCTGTGCGGCCTGCCTCAGCGCGCATGGCCAAAAGTTCGACCAACTGGCATTGACCCCGCAGATGGGCTGGAACAGTTGGAATAAATTTGCCGACAAGGTGAACGAGCAACTGATCCGCGAAACTGCCGATGCGATGGTTGCCTCGGGCATGAAAGATGCGGGATACCAATACGTCAACATTGACGATTGCTGGCAGGGACAACGGGATGCCCAAGGGTTCATCCAGCCGGATGCGAAGAAGTTTCCGTCAGGAATGAAAGCGCTGGCCGACTATGTCCACTCCAAGGGATTGAAGCTCGGCATCTATTCGGATGTCGGCTACAAAACCTGCGGTGGCCGGCCCGGCAGCCGGGGTCACGAATTTCAGGACGCGCTGACTTACGCCCAGTGGGGAATTGATTACCTGAAGTATGACTGGTGCAACGCCGAGGGCCTGAAGGCTGAGGGAGCCTATACGACCATGCGCGACGCCCTGTATGCGGCCGGCCAGCCGATTCTCTTCAGTATGTGCGAATGGGGCGACAACCAGCCGTGGCTCTGGGCCAAAAACGTCGGTTATTCGTGGCGAACGACCGGCGACATCTTCAATTGCTTTGATTGCGTGAAGGACCACGGCACCTACAAGGACTGGGGTGTCCTGCAAATCCTCGACAAACAGGAAGGACTGCGGAAATACGCCGGTCCCGGGCACTGGAACGATCCCGATATGTTGGAAGTCGGAAACGGCATGGCGGTGAATGAAGACCGCGCACACTTTTCGATGTGGTGCATGCTGGCGGCACCGCTGATTTCTGGAAACGATTTACGGGACATGTCCAAGGAAACCCGGGAAATTCTCGCCAACAAGGAAGTCATTGCCGTTAATCAGGACGCGCTGGGCGTTGAAGGGTTCAAGTATTCCGCAAAAGACGGTGTGGAAATCTGGTTCAAGCCTTTGAGCAACGATGCCTGGGCCATGTGTGTTCTCAATCGCGGCACCAATTCGCAACCAGTCGCGTTCAACTGGAAAAGCGAAACCGTGTCGGATGATCTCTCAAAAAGAGAAGCGAAGTTTGACGCGACAACCTACAGTATGCGCGATCTGTGGACGAAGAAGGATATCGGAACCACTAAAGACGCCTTGACGGCTGAAGTGCCGGGACACGATGTGTTGATGCTGCGACTCAACAAAATGTAAGGCGACCTCCGGATCAGGCGGTTCCGCCGGACATCAAATCAACTCGTAAGAGCGGCCAGTTTTTTGTTTGCTTGAGAATGCCTTGGTAAGATGCCGTCCGAGATTTCTGGAAATGAACAGCGCAAAGCTGGCCCCCTGATTTCAGGAAGCCGTGATCGGCTACGAATAGAAATAGCCAAGGTCTATGGTGCTCCCGGAAAACTG
>PLQC01000058.1 GCA_003159675.1 Limisphaerales bacterium | reverse complement strand
GCTGGCGAACTGGAACGCGGAGCTTCTGCTCAAGCTCGTGTGGATCGGCATGCCCGTTTACGTCGAGCCTTGAGCGTGCGGGTTGTAGCCGCGCTCGTGATAGCGCGGAGTCCCGGCAGGGTCAGAGTTTGGTGCGTATGCCGCAGGCCCGCGCGAGGCACCACCCACGGACCGCTTCGAAGATCCCGAACAGACCCAGCGCGACCAGCACCAGGCAAATCCAAAGTTCAAAATCCGCCATGATGATGCCGGCAATAAGACAGAGCGCCCCAATGACACCGCGAGCCAACCGGCCATGAAATCCGATGTTTGGACTGAAAAAGCGGCTCATAACAATTCTACTTAGCATAAATTGAACCGGGCGCCAATCCTTCTCTCGCCTCGGCTTCAAATCGCATTTGTCATTCATGGACAAGAAGTTGTGCTGAGGGCTTCCCTCCGCCCAATTGCCAACGGAGGCTAACTTTTTGCCCATGAGCAAATTCGGCAGGCAGTTTTGCTTTTTCGTGAGGCGCGGCTAGAGTGGCGGCATGGAAATTTCAGAGTCCATCCAATGCCCCTATTGCGGGCAGGCTTTTGAAATCGTCGTTGACACAAGCGCCGCCTTCCAGCGCTTTACAACGGATTGCGAGATCTGTTGCCGTCCCTTCGAGGTCGTCGCCGAATGCGAGCCGGGCGAGGTTTTGAGCCTGGAAGTGCAATCCGGGTAGATCTCGGGACGGNNCTGGGGACGAGGCCGTCCCCACTCCCTCATGAATGGGCCGCGCCGCGCCCGTGACCGCGTATTTTTTTGTGCCTTTCGCGTCTTGTTTCCGCTACGTTGCCACGAACAAACACAAACAATTATGAATCCAAGCAAAGTTCTCTGGATATACATCATCTTGCTGGTCATCGGCGGGTTGTTCGGCTTTTTCAAAGGGAAAAGCCGGGTGTCGCTGATCATGTCGGTCGTGTTTGCGGCGCTGCTCAGCCTTTGTGCGGCGAGGATTGTCTTTCAGGACTACGTCGCGGACATTCTTCTGGCCGCATTGCTCGTGGTGTTTGCTCTTCGCCTGGCGAAGACCCGGAAATTCATGCCATCGGGTTTGATGCTGGTGGTGACCATCGTTGTCCTGGCGTCGCGCCACATCCACCTCTAAACCGGCCCGGTCGATTTGCTGTTGCCGTGCCCGACTCTTCTCTTCCCATCTGGGAAATCCGTTCGGAGATTGTCCAGGCGCTGCGTTCGGGCAGCCGGGTGATCCTGTCCGCCCCA
Source organism: Limisphaerales bacterium (assembly GCA_003159675.1). Classification (GTDB taxonomy): domain Bacteria; phylum Verrucomicrobiota; class Verrucomicrobiia; order Limisphaerales; family BOG-1460; genus BOG-1460. The sequence goes on along the minus strand of PLQC01000058.1, from coordinate 5,052 downwards.
ACGGGTTCCGGCAAGACCACACAGGTGCCGCAGATGTTGCTGCAGGACGGACTTCTCGCCGACGGGCAGTTGGTGATCCTCCAACCGCGCCGGCTTGCGGCCAGGCTCCTGGCCGCGCGTGTGGCGGAGGAACTGGGCGTCCGGCTCGGGCGCGAGGTCGGCTACCAGATCCGGTTCGAGAACGTCACTTCGCCGGAAACGAAGATCCGGTTCGTGACCGAGGGCGTTTTGCTCCGGCAAATGATCGACGACCCGGGCCTCGATGGTGTTTCCACGCTGATTTTCGATGAATTTCATGAAAGGCACCTTTACGGCGACATCACCCTGGCGCGCGCGTTGGATCTGCAGGAGCAGACACGCCCCGATCTGCGGCTGGCGGTGATGTCGGCCACACTGGACTCGGATCTGCTGGCGAATTACCTGTCTCAATGCAAGAGCCGGCTCGGGGAGGCTCACTCTTCCGACGGGAAAGACCGGAACTGCGCGTTGATCCGGACGAAACCATTCACCTGCGCCGTCCTCGCCTGCGAAGGTCGCACGTTCCCGGTCGAGATCCGATATGCCGCGCAACCGAGTTACACCGACAAGCGGCCGGTCTGGGAACAGGCGGCGGATGCGTTCAGCCGGTACGTCGTCTCCGGCGACGGCGGCGACGTCCTCGTGTTCATGCCCGGAGGCTTCGAGATCGCACAAACGATCGAAGCCATCCGGCACACGGATGAAGCCAAGGGGTTCATCCTGTTGCCGCTGCATGGCGAGCTTTCCCCCCACGACCAGGACGCGGCCGTGGCGCGGTATCCCCAGCGCAAGGTCGTTGTCTCCACCAACGTGGCTGAAACGTCGCTCACGATCGATGGGGTCCGGCTGGTGATCGACAGCGGACTGGCGCGCATCCCGCGCTATGACGCTTACCGCGGCATCAACATGCTACTGATTGAAAAAATCAGCCATTCTTCGGCCGATCAACGCGCCGGCCGCGCGGGCCGCACCGCGCCAGGGATCTGTGTCCGGCTCTGGTCGCGCGACGAACACAGTCATCGTCCGGAGCGCGAATTGCCGGAAATCAAGCGGCTGGATCTGGCCGAGGTGGTTCTCACGCTCAAGGCTGCCGGCGTGGAGGATCTGCGCGCGTTTCGCTGGCTGGAACCGCCCGACGAACACACCCTGGCGCACGCGGAGGAAGTGCTGACGGACCTGGGGGCGATCAAAGCGACGGAGTTGGCACCGGCCGTTGGTTCGGAAAGCCGGAGGCTCGCCGGGAGTCTCGCCCCACCCGCTGCAATTGCCATCGGCGCAACACAGGCAGAGCCTGGAAATTTCGGTACCAGGAGGTACATGCTCCAGATCACTCCCATTGGCCGCAAGATGCTCGCGTTTCCCGTGCATCCGCGTTATTCGCGGATGTTGCTGGCGGCGCAGGAATACGGCTGCGTCCATCAGGCCGCGCTCGTGGCCGCCCTGACGCAGGGACGCGACCTGCTCCTGCGCAATGTGGATCGGCAGACGGCTGGACTGCGCGAGGACCTCCTCGGCGAGAAGGCATCGTCCGATTTCTGGATCCTCATACGGGCCTGGACTTATGCCGCAAAGAATCAATTCCGGATCGATGCCTGCCGCAAGCTGGGCATCCACGCCATGACCGCCCGCCAGGTCGGTCCCTTGTTGGATCAGTTTTTGCGCATCGCCGAACGCGAAGGTCTCGACGTGAAACCGCGGGAGATCAAGGACGAGGCCCTGCAGAAGTGCGTGTTGACGGGCTTTTCGGATCGCGTGGCGAACCGGCTGGATCAGGGAACGTTGCGGTGCGAATTGGTCCACGGCCGCCGGGGCGTTCTGGCGCGTGAAAGCGTCGTCCAGCACAGCCCCCTGTTTGTCGCTGCCGAAGTCCGCGACGTGGAAGGCAAGGACAAGGAAGTGACGACGATTCTTTCTCTGGCAACCGCCGTGGAGGCCGATTGGCTCCGCGAACTCTTCCCCGAAGACATGCAGACCGAACTTCGGGTCGCGTTCGATTCCACGGCGAAACGCGTGATGGCCGCCGAGTTGGTGCGGTTTCGCGGGCTGGCGCTTTCCGCGAAGCGCATCGAGCCGCCGCCCGCGGACGCCTCCGCGCGACTGCTGGCGGAGGAGGTCATCGCCGGACGCCTCGTGTTCAAGGAATGGGATCACAGCATCGAGCAGTGGATTCTGCGGCTGAATCTGCTCGTCAAATGGTGCCCGGAATTCGAGTTGCCGCCAATTACCCCCGAAGACCGGCGCCATTTGATCGAGCAACTCTGCCACGGCGCCTATGGATACAAGGACATCAAGGACCGTGACGTGAAACCGGTTGTGACATCCTGGCTTTCCGCCGCGCAACGGGAGTTGCTTGAGAAACACGCCCCGGAACGCCTTTCGCTCTCGAATGGACGGACGCCGAAGATCGTTTACGAACCCAGCCATCCGCCTCACATTGCCCTGCGGGTGCAGGAGCTTTACGACGTGACGGAGACGCCGAAGATTGCCCTGGGCCGCGTGCCGGTACTGGTCCACATCCTGACACCGGGCATGAAACCCGTGCAGGTGACGCAGGACCTTGCCGGCTTCTGGCGGGAACAGTACCCGCGACTCAAGTCCGAATTGCAGCGCCGGTACCCCAAGCATGAGTGGCGGTGACCCGAACGAACATCCAACAACCACCATCGAACTCCCAACAGCCAATGGAAAAACGGTTCGATGTTGAATGTTGAATATTTCCCTCCGGCAGCCCCTTCCAGGGTCCGATTGGAAGTGCGGGGCAGCGCGCGCGCCGGACTGCGGCTGTGTCGAAGACCAGCCGCAGCACGCCAAGCCATCTCAAACCCGCAACAGGTTCCCGGGTGTCATCGACCTGCCAACACGCTGCGGCTGATGCTTCGCATACAGCCGCGCTCCTGACCCTTACACCCAATCGCACCCTCCGTTCCACCGGGCATTGCCCCGCTCGCGCCGACCCATTATCCTCCCGGAATGAAGCTGCTGCCGTTTGACACTTTGCCGGCGCACAAGCCGCGACGGTTTTTGCCCCGGGAAATCGACCTGGGCGACTGGGATCAAATCAAACCATTGTTCGATCGACTGGAGCAACGCGCGGCACAGTGCGGGTCCATCGCGGATTTCGAGGGCTGGCTGCTGGATTGGAGCGAGCTGAGCGCCGCGCTGGACGAGGAAGCGTCGAAGCGTTACATCGCCATGACCTGTCACACGGACAGCGCGGACGCGGAAAAGGCCTATCTGCACTTTGTCGAAAACATCGAGCCGCAACTCAAGCCGCGACAGTTCGAACTCGCCCGCGTTTATATCGCGCATCCGCTGCGGCGGGAATTGCCGTCGCGGCGGTTTCTGGTTCTGGATCGCGACACGAAGAACCAGGTGGAGCTGTTCCGTCCGGAGAATGTGCCGCTGGAAACCGAAGAGGCGAAGTTGAGCCAGCAGTATCAAAAACTGAGCGGTTCGTTGACCGTGCAGTTTCGCGGGGAGGAAAAGACCCTGGTGCAGATGGGCCGCTATCTGGAGGAACCGGACCGGGCATTGCGGAGGGAAACCTGGGAACTCGTGGCCCGCCGCCGCCTGCAGGAAGCGGACAAGTTCGAGGAAATGTTCGACAAACTCATCCGGTTGCGCCAGGAAATCGCGAAAAACGCCGGGTTCGACAATTACCGCGATTACGCCTTCCGCAGGCTGGGCAGGTTCGATTACGGGCCCGCCGATTGCGAGAGGTTTCACGACGGGGTGGAACAGGAGTTCATGCCGGTTGTGCGCGAGCTCCAGGCCGCCCGGCGCGGGCAGCTCCAGCTCGAAACACTCCGCCCCTGGGATCTGGCGGTTGACCCGCTGAGCCGTCCTCCGCTGAAGCCGTTCGTGGAAGTGGGCGAGATGGTTTCACGCACCCAGAAGGTTTTCGACCGGCTCGACGGTGAGCTGGCGGGCGGTTTTCGGAAAATGCAGGACTTGCGCTTGCTGGACCTGGCCAACCGCAAGGGCAANNCAATCCACCCTGGCCGAGGCGCGGTTGCCGTTCATCTTCATGAACGCCGTCGGCCTGCAGCGGGACGTGGAAACCATTTTGCACGAGGCGGGCCACGCCTTCCATGCGCTGGCCGCGCGCGACGAGGACCTTTACGCCTACCGCAGCGCCCCGATCGAATTCTGCGAGGTCGCCTCGATGAGCATGGAATTGCTGGGAAACGAGTTCATCGAGGCCTTTTACCCGGCCGTGGAGGCCAATCGCGCGCGGCGAACGCACTTGGAAGGCATCGCCGGGATTTTTCCATGGATCGCGACCGTGGATGCCTTTCAGCACTGGGTTTACACCCATCCCGGGCATGCGCGCGGGGAGCGCGAGGCGGCCTGGCTGAAGTTGATGGACCGCTTCGGTGGCGAGGTGGACTGGAGCGGCTTCGAGGCTGTGCGGACCAATCTTTGGCACCGACAGCTTCATATCTTCATTCATCCGTTTTATTACATCGAGTATGGCATCGCGCAGATCGGCGCGCTTCAGGTCTGGGCCAATTCAAAGCGCGAGAGGACGAAGGCATTGAAGGAATACAAACGAGCCCTGGAACTCGGCGGCTCGCGTCCGCTGCCGGAACTGTTCCAGGCGGCCGGCTGCCGGTTCGCGTTCGATCGGAACACCCTCAAGCCGCTGGTCGAGCTGCTGCGGAATGAACTTGCGAAACTTTAGACATAAAGGGGTCAGGCCGTGAATAGTGGATCGAAGAGGTTGACATAAAGGGGTTCCGGCAGGCAGGCATCGACATATCTTGCGCGCCATCGCCGCCAATTTGGACAGCAGTGTTGTATAATTATCAAATGCGCGACGGGGGCGCGGGCGCATCTCGACACTGCCCCCGACGCCACGGCATTCAGTGGCTGTCTCTGGAATGGGTGGAACGGGCGACCCGCCCGTTCCGGTCGGCGACTCGCCGACCGGAAGAGCTTGACGAGGGGCGACACTTTGGCCTGAATTTCAACGGGAACGCCCTCTCCATTCCGCCTGGCGGGTCGCCGGGCGGGACGGGCCAGTGGCCCGTG
>PLQC01000173.1 GCA_003159675.1 Limisphaerales bacterium | reverse complement strand
CATCCCGGCCGTCGCCACCCCGCCAGGGAATTCCGCCTTTGCAACCGGGCGAAACAGTTTAAGTTCGGGACATGCTGAACCTGAAGCGAGCGGCCGGTTTGTTTCTGGCGATGGCCATTCTCGGGCTGGGCATATTTCTTGGCGTCCGGCTTGGCCGTGTGCTCGGGCCCGCCTCCATCGAGCGCGCCTACAACACGCCTGTTTTGTTGAAGCAGATTCAGACCCTGTCGCAACTGGTCACGGTTCAGTATGTGCTGGAGAAGGCCGAGGTGTGGGACGATCCGCCGAAGGATGTGTTGAGCCAGTTTTTCACCGGTGAAAACCGCGTCCTGCTCCTCGCGCATGGCGTTGTCAAAGCGGGCGTCGATCTGGGCAAACTCACCCCGAACGATCTGCGGATCGAGGGGAAGGAGATCATCATCGTGCTCCCGCCGGCGCAGATCACGGATGCTTACCTGGATGATGCGCAGACCAAGGTGATCGAGCGGACGACGGGTTTTTTGCGGTCCTTTGACAAGGACCTGGAGCAGAATGTGCGGCAGAACGCCGTGGAGGACATTCGCCGCGCGGCCCGGACCGGCGGGATCCTGAAGGACGCCGAGGATCGTGCGCAGACGCAACTGGCCGGGCTGTTCCTGCAATTGGGCTTTGAGAAGGTGGAGTACCGATCGGCTAACGGCCTTCCCCCGAAGCTGCTGGATTTGACGCCCCGCGAAACCGTTGAAAAACCAGCGCCGTGATTTCGTGGGCGGCCGGGATTTTCGCCCAGAGAACGAACCCCCAATAGATGGACCCGGCGAGGGCTCCCGGCACAAAGACCGCCCCGATTTTCAGGGGCACGGTCGCGTGTCCCGCCTTTAAATTCCAGACGTGGCTCGCCGCCAGGGCGGCGGCGGTGGCCAGCGCCGCCGCGATGGCCTGGGGGAGCAATGTCGGCAGCAACAAGCCCATGTCGAGCCTCCCCAGCTTGCGGCGGAGCGCGTAGAGCAGCAGCGCCAGGTTGAACCCGGAACTGATCGTGTTCGCCAGCCCCAGGCCGCCCTGACGGAACGGCCAGATCAGGACCAGGGCGAACGCCAGGTTCAATCCCAGGCACACGATGCTGATTTTCATCGGCGTCCGGGTATCGCCCAGCGCATAGAACGCGCGCGCCAGCACGTTCACCAGCGAATAGGCCACCAGGCTCGCGCCCAGGCATTCGAGCGCCAGCGTCGCGCGCTCCGTCGAGGCCGGCCCGAATTTCCCGTGTTCGAACAACAGCCGGATTATCGGTTCGGCCAGTACCACCAGCAGCACGGACATCAAAAGGTTGAGGAGAATCAGGTGCTCCATTCCGTGACGTAACATAACCCGGAATTCGGAGTAGTTTTTTTCCGCCGCCAGGCCCGAGAGCGTGGGGAGCAGAAATGTCGCCAGTGAAATTCCAAACACACCCTGCGGCAGTTCCATGAGCCGCACGGCATAGTTGAAGGGCGCGATGAGCGGCCGCTCCGGTGTGTCCAGCCAGAACCCCAATCCCTGGATGAACGCCACGTTGATTTGAAAGGCGGCCACGCCGATCGCGCCGGGAATCATCTGTCGCACCACGCGCCGCACCGTGTCGTTTTGCCAGGGGGACACCCAATGGTAACGGAATCCGTCGCGCCAAAGGGAGGGCAGTTGGAAGGCCGCCTGTGCCACACCCGCCGCGAGCACACCGATGGCCAGCGCGAAAATCTGCTGGTGCAACGCCTGACCCCAGCGCGGCGCCACCCAGAGCACCGACGCAATCATGACGACGTTGAGCATCGCCGCGCCCATGGCGGGGATGAAGAAATAGCCTCGCGCGTTGAGCATGCCCATGAACGCCGCGGCCACGCAAACCAGCAGCATGTAGGGAAACATCCATCCCAGCAAACGCAGCATGAGGTCGCTCTTGGCCGGAAACTGGTGCAGGCTCAGGGCGGTCCACACTCCCGCCATCACCAGCACGATCACTGCCGACGCCGCCACGATCAATCCGGAAATCACCGCGTTGGCGGCGCGCCACATTTCCGCCTCACCCGCCGTTTTTTCCTTCTGCTTGAAAATCGGGATGAACGCCGCCGTGAGCGCCCCTTCACCCAGCAGCCGGCGAAACAGATTGGGGATGGTGAACGCCACCTGGAAGGCGCCCGCCACCCAACCGTCGCCCATGAACCGCGCATAGACCATCTCGCGCACCATTCCCAGCACCCGGCTGCTCAGGGTGGCCGCGGCCATCGCGCCGGACGATTTCAGCATTTTCGACACGCGCGCAGGCTAGAGTCCCAAGTCCCAAGTTCAAAGTCCAAACTCCGGCGGCTGCGATTGTGAGGGCCAGGAGCGCGGCTGTGCGAAGCACCAGTCGCTGCGCGCAATCCTGTCACGTGGCGCGGAAACCTTCTCGAGCCTCACGTTTACGACCCTGCTGCGGCTGGTCCTACGGACACCGCCGCGGTCCGTTTTTGCGCGTCAACCCCGACTCTGGACTTTGAACCGCGGACTAAAACTGGATGACGGCGCCGTCCTTCGCGAACGTGTGCGGGATATCCGGCAGCATCCTGGCGGCGAGACGCCGGATTTTTGGAAGGGCTTCCCAATAACCCCGGGCAAGGTGAACGAAGGCGATGCGCTTGATCCGGCGTCCCCGCAGCCGGGAAAGAATCTCTTCGGGCGTGAAATGCGCCATCTCGCAAACCAGCAGGTCCAGCGGCCGGGCCAGCAGCGGCTCCAGGTCTTCCGGGCTGCCGAGGTCCGCGCTGTGACCGATCCGCCGCCGCCCGGATTCCAGCAGAAAACAATACGAGTCGAATGCGCCTCGATGCCTTTTCTGAAACCGGGCCCGCAGGCCGTCAAGATGTGTTGTGGGAAACGGCGTGATACGAACGTCGCGGACCCGGATCAGTCTGCCGGCCTTTAACGGCGCGAACCGCAGGCGGAACTTCAGCAGCTCGTCAAACAGCAGCGCTGTTTCCATCATCTGTCGCACCGGGCTGATCGCCGCTCCGGGCATGTGGACGGTCAAGTCCTTTCGCCGGCCTTCAAGCCAGCATCCTTGCATCAGCATGAGAAAGCCGCCGATGTGGTCCGCGTGCAGATGCGAAACAAGGATGCTGTCGATCAGGTCATAGCCGAGCCCGCCGGCCTTGAAGCTGCCGTCGATCGGCTCGCCGCAATCCAGCAGGATCAAAGTCTTTCCGAAACGGTAAAGGAACGAAGCATGGTGGCGGTCCCCGCACGGCAAGCCGTCGCCGACCCCAAAACAGGTTAAAGAAGAGGTGCGCATCTTACCGCCGCGAGTATTGCTCATCCGCCCCATGATTAGCAGGCCGGCCGGTCCAGTTCAAAGCCGAATTCGGGATGGGGTAGCACGGGTCACTGGCTCGGAGACAAGACATCGA
>PLQC01000045.1 GCA_003159675.1 Limisphaerales bacterium | reverse complement strand
GCGGATTACAGAAAGAAGAGTTCGTCCGTGAATTGCACGAATAGGCGCGAGTTCCCCTGCTATCCCGACTGAAGATCGACATTTTGAGGGTCGCGCAGGACACCACCCGTGACCGGAGGCGTTGGACATTCGCCCGCTCCTTTGGTACCGTCCGTTCGTTTGATGCAATCATGAGCACACCCGGCAACCAGAACACACCCGCAATCGCGCCTGCGACCCCCTCCGATTTCATCCGCGACATCGTCGCCAAACATGTCGAGGAAAAGAAGTATCCGCGCATTCACACCCGCTTCCCCCCGGAGCCGAACGGCTACCTGCACATCGGCCACGCCAAGAGCATTTGCCTGAATTTCGGCATCGCTCGCGAGTTCGGCGGAATTTGCAACCTCCGAATGGACGACACCAACCCCACGAAGGAAGACGTCGAATACGTGGATTCCATCACCGAGGACGTGAACTGGCTCATCAGCGGCTGGGCGGACGACCGGCTCGGGTTCAAGCCCTCGGGAAAAACACCCGATGCCGTGACCAGCGCCGGCAAGCCGGACTTCTATCTCGGGCATGTCGTCCCGAAGAACGCGCCCGGCGCGAAGCTCGAACCCTTTTATGCCTCGGATTATTTTGATCAGATTTGCGAGTTCGCCATCCGGTTGATCCGAAAAGGCAAAGCCTATGTCTGCGATCTGTCGCCCGCTGACACCGACGCCTATCGCGGCTCGCCCGATCGGCCGGGAAAGGATTCGCCGTTCCGGAACCGGTCTGTCGAGGAAAGCCTTGATCTGTTCAGCCGGATGAAGAACGGCGAGTATCCCGACGCCGCCCGCACGCTGCGCGCGAAGATCGACATGGCCTCGCCGAACATCTGGATGCGCGATCCCGTCCTCTACCGCATCCGCCACTCCGAGCACCACCATACCGGCAACAGATGGTGCATCTACCCGATGTATGATTTCGCCCATTGCCTGAGCGATTACATCGAAGGCATCACTCACTCGATCTGCACGCTCGAATTCGAGGTCCACCGGCCGCTGTATGATTGGATTCTCCAGAGCCTCGACCTGCCCCGCCCATTGCCGAAACAATACGAGTTCGCCAAGTTGATTCCCAGCCACACCATCGTTTCCAAGCGCAAGCTGATCCAACTCGTCAACGACCACGCCGTCACCGGCTGGGATGATCCCCGGATGCCGACCATCTCGGGGATGCGTCGTCGAGGCGTGCCCGCCGCCACGCTGCGCCGTTTCGCCACCGAAGTCGGCGTCACGAAATTCATCAGCCTCACGGACATGGCCGTTTTCGAACACATCATCCGGGATGACCTGAACAAAATCGCCCTCCGCCGCCTCGCCGTGCTGCGGCCCCTCAAGGTCGTCATCACGAATTATCCTGAAGGCAGCACCGAGGAACTGGACGCCGTCAACAATCCCGAGGATCCGAACGCCGGCACGCGAACGATTCCATTCAGCCGCACGCTGTTCATCGAGCGGGATGATTTCATGGAAACCCCGCCCCCGAAATACTTCCGCCTGCGGCCCGGCGGCGAAGTTCGCCTGAAATACGCCTACATCATCAAGTGCGACGAAGTAGTGAAGGACGCCGGCGGCGCCATCGCCGAACTGCGCTGCACCGCCGATCTCGACAGCAAGAGCGGCGGCCCCGCGGCGAATCGCAAGATCAAAGGCACGATCCATTGGGTCAGCGCCCCGGATGCCATCGACGCCGAAGTGCGCCTCTATGACCGCCTGTTCACCGCGGCCGAGCCGGACGCGGGGGGCGACTTCAAGTCATCGCTAAATCCACACTCCCTGGAAGTCGTGACCGCCAAATGCGAACCGAGCCTGAAGGCCGCGAAGCCGGACTTGCGATACCAATTCGAGCGACTGGGTTATTTTGTGTTGGACAAGGATGCTCAACTCTCGACCGGCAACCCCCGACTGATTTTCAACCGGACCCTGACGCTCAAAGACACGTGGGCGAAGGAAGCCCGCAAGGAACTCGCGCGCTGAACCCGCGCGAAAGGAACGCCGGCTCAGGCGGGTTGGCTTTGAATTGACGTCCGCGGAGCGGGCTGGTAAAAAGCGGCTCAACGCAGCACGGCCGAAACCGATGAAGAAAACCAGTCAACCCCGATACAGCCGAATTCTGTTGAAACTCAGCGGCGAGGCTCTGGGCGGCGAGGCCGGTGTCAGCATCTGCCCCGAGGCGGTGCAGAACATGGCGGAGCAAATCCGTGAGGTGCGCGACCTGGGCGTGCAGGTCGTCATCGTGATCGGCGGCGGGAATATTTTTCGCGGCCTGCCCGGCAGCGAACGCGGCATCGAACGCGCCACGGGGGATTACATGGGGATGCTCGCCACCATCATCAATTCGCTCGCCTTGCAGGACGCGCTGGAAAAAACCGGTGTTGCCACGCGCGTGCAGAGCGCCATTACCATGGCCCAGGTCGCCGAACCCTTCATCCGGCGCCGCGCCGTGCGGCACCTGGAAAAAGGCAGGGTGGTCATCTTCGGCGGCGGCACGGGAAACCCTTATTTTTCGACCGACACCGCGGCCGCGCTGCGCGCCAATGAAATCGGCGCCGAAGTGATCCTGAAAGCCACCAAGGTGGATGGCATCTACGATTGCGACCCGAAAAAGAATTCCAACGCGCGGCGTTTTTCCCAGATCACCTACTCCGACGCGCTGCAACGACAACTCAAAGTGATGGATTCCACCGCGTTCTCGCTGTGCATGGACAATAAAATGCCGATCATCGTTTTCGACATGTTCCGTCCCCATAATCTGAAGCGGGTGGTCCTGGGAGAAAAGGTGGGCACCCTGGTGACGAGCTAAGCGGGTTTTTCGTCGAAAGACTTCGGATTGATTTTTTCGCCAAAAGAACGATTCATTTACCATGACATTCGCCTCCCGCGAAGACGCCGGACGGAGGCTCGGAGTCCACTTGCGCGAAAGAGGGTTGGAAACGGGAGTGGTGCTCGGCCTGCCGCGCGGCGGAGTTGTGGTGGCGGCAGAAGTGGCCCGCATCCTCCACCGCCCTCTCGATGTGCTGATCGTGCGCAAAATAGGGCATCCCTTCCATCGTGAATTTGCCGTCGGAGCCATGGCGGAACACGGCGTCATCCTCCTCGACGAAACCGTGATCGGCTCCGATGAAGTCGTGCGCGCGAAGCTGAACCAGGTCATTCACGACGAAGAGGCGCGGCTGCGGGAATACGAACTCAAGTTTCACTCCGAATCGAGGTGCGACCTGAAAGCCCGTAGCGTGCTGCTCGTGGACGACGGCCTGGCGACGGGAGCGACCCTCGAAGCGGCGGCTTTGTCGGTGGGAATCCAGAGGGCGCGGGAAATCATCGTTGCCGCCCCCGTCGCATCCATCAGCGCTGTCGAGCGCTTGAGGCGGGTGGTGGACGACGTGCTGGTGTTGTTCATCGATCCGGATTTCCAGGCCGTCGGCAATTATTATGATGCGTTTCCGCAGACGACGGACGAGGAAGTCGTGGAGTTATTGAAGGCCGGGCGGGGCGTCGGTTGAGGCCTCCCGGGCAGGTTGTCCAAACCGGCCGGGGCGCGGCGTTTAGAACCAGCGTGAAAAGCTGGAAGGGTAGCACNNGGCGAGTCGCCGACCGGAACGGGCGACTTGCCCGTTCCACCCATTTTACACGTGGCCTCGGAACGACCTACGGCGGGGGCAGTGTTCAGATGCGCCCAGCCGTGTCCGCGCTAATTGTTTGCGTTGACGATTGGGAGAGCGACTTGTAAATTTTGTGTCCTGGATCGGCCATGACTCCAGAGTAGCTCAATGGTAGAGCGCGCGGCTGTTAACCGTGATGTTGTAGGTTCGAGCCCTACCTCTGGAGCCAATTTCCCCAATGAAAACGGGGGTTTGGCGAACTCTCCCAAACATTCCCCAAACAATGCGAACGGTCTTGGTGGTGAGCAAGAGCAGAACGTGAAGTTCCCAAAGCGACTGAGGCACAACGGCAGGGGCAAGGCCCTGGCCACGATCTACCAGCGCCCGGACGGCTTCCGGCTCTACTGGCGCGCCCGGGTGGACGGGAAGCCGCGGAGCTGGTTCAAGGACTTTCCCACCTATTCTGCGGCGAAGCGCGAGGGCGACAAGGTGGTTTCGGACTTGGCCAAAAGCAAAGCGGAAGCCCTCCTGTCGCAGGGGCAGGCCAGGGACGCCCTGGCCGCGTTGGACGTGCTCCGGGGCTTCTACGAAGCCAACGGACAGCAGGTGAACCTCAGGTCCGCGGCAGCACAGTTCGCCGAGGCGGCGCGCAAGCTGCGCGGCATGACCCTCGGAGAGGCTGTCGAGCAATACGTGCGCACCGTGGCCGTCGTGAAGCGCAAAGACCTGGCGGAGGCCGTGGCCGAGTTTGTCGAAGGCCGGAAGCACCTCGCCGAGTCGAAGGACGGGAAGCGACCGAAGCACTCGCCGGTTTACGAAGCCCACGTGAAGAGGTGGCTTGAGAAGTTCGCCGCCGCATTCCCGGCGCACGCCGTGAGCGACCTGGCCAAAGAGCACCTCAACCTCTACTTCGGGGCGTTCGGCGGTCTTTCAGCCAAGAGCCGCAACGACCGGCGCGTCACGGTCAAAATGTTCCTTCGCTGGTGCAGCCAGCAAGACTACCTCATGGCGACTCACCGACTCTTTGAGGCGACGGGCTTCAAGGCAGAGGACAACGACGTGGCCGAGATTGATTTTTACCGCGCAAAGGAACTGCAATCCATGCTCGACAACGCGGACGAGAGTTTGAGGCCGGTTATCGCGTTGGGCGGTCTTGCCGGGCTGAGGCGCGAAGAGATTCTGCGGCTCGGCTGGGCGGACGTGTGGCGCGTCAAAGGCAAGGTTGAGATTGGCCAGCATATTGCCAAAGGACGCAAGCGGAGGCTGGTGAGCGTCTGTCCGGTCCTGGCAGCGTGGCTCCGGCCCTACCGCAACGCCTCCGGCCAAGTGTGGCCCGAGGGCGCGGGCGCGCTGGAAAAATCCTACGCCAAGCTGCGGGCCGACCTGAAGATACCGGCGCGGCGCAACGGGCTTCGTCACGGCTTCGTCACATTCCACATGGCAATGCACTGCGACGAGAATCTGTGCGCCGCCGAAGCTGGGAATAGCCCACAGATGATCCACCAGCACTACAAAGGATTGGCCACAAAGAAAGAGGCGGTCGCGTGGTTCGCCACAAAACCCAAACGTATCGCGGGGGCAGCAAACGTGATCCCGTTCAGAAAGGGGGCAGCGCAATGAAGACTCATCCCGCAAAATCGTTCCTGTTGTGGTACCAGTGCCCGCCGTTCAACAGCCCCGAGGGGCCGGTCCACTTCGACCCGGCGCACTGGTGGAAAAAGTCCCGCGAGGACGCGACGCACGACGCCGCCCTCTTCGAGGTGCTCAGGAGGCACCCCGTGATCGGGCAGCTTCAGCGAGTCGCACTGGCTATGCCCGACAGGATTGAGATGCTGCTGAAGGGGCTTATTGTCAATGAGGAGAGGGAAAACTACGGTCTGATGTGCGTCCTGTGTGGGATGTACCCCTTTTGCTTGCGGCCCTGGACTGGACTGTCGATGGGAGAACGGGCGAGGTTCCAGAAGAGTGTCAGGCTGACTTACCCCGGCAAAGGGCAAGACATGACTGAGCGAGTGATTGACCGTACTGAAGCGGCTCAAGTAGAGTTTCACGCCTCCAAGGGTCGGCTCATCCTGGAGGTTGACACCTGCTTTGAATCGAAGGAGAAAGCCAAGGCGGTGCTGGAGCGAATCGCCGCCATTGTCAAAAAGCACGCATCGCGCCGACGAGGAGTGCGCGCCCACTGGGAAAACTGGCTTTCCAAGATCGAGGACTTGGAGAACAGGAGATTCAAACCAGGGGACCGGAGGAAGCTCTACTGCTCTCTGATCGAGGGTATCCGGTGCTGACGCAGCTCGGGGGAAAATAACACCCCCGGAATCGCCTGTCTTATTCTCCAGCCTTACCGCTTTTACGCCACGTCCTAGCTGGGTAAAACTAGGCGCATGAAGCGAAAACTTCTCCAATTACCGGCTACTGACTCCGGGGCCGGTCATCAAACAAACCCGGACGAGTTCATCGACGGCTACGAAGTGGCCCGACGAATCCAGGTCTGCAAGGGGACCTTAGATAACTGGCGTAAGCTTGGCAAAATTCCGTGGGTCGTGACTCCTGGCAGAAGTATAAGATATTTTTGGCCTTCCGTCCGTGACGCATTCTTGCGGATGCAGCGCGGAGGCGAGGCGTGAGTGCCGAGGTGCTCGAAACTCGGTGCAGCCCAGCCTCCCTTGAGGTCGGCAAGGCGTTGTTGGACGCGGCCCGGCTTTACACCCGGATGGGTCTGTCTGTCTTCCCGGTATGCGGCAAGATTCCGCCCAAGGGATTCTCGCTGGCGCAGTCGAAGAAGCGCCCCGCGACCGATGCTGAGTTGCAACGCTGGTTCGCGCGTCCTGGCGTTACCGGGGTCGCCGTGATGCTTGGCGCGCCGTCGGGCGGGTTGTGCTGCCGCGACTTCGACACTGTGGCTGGCTTCGAGCAGTGGAAGGCCGCGCATCCCGAACTGGCTGCGGCGCTGCCGACCGCTCGGACGCATCGTGGATTCCATGTGTACTTCAAAGCCGCGGAATCGACGAAGAACGAAACCTTCGAGGACGGGGAACTTCGCGCCGATCGAGTTTACACGCTGCTTCCGCCTTCGCAGCATCCCTTGGGCGGTTTCTACGCATGGATGTCAAATCCGCTGCGTTCCTCAATGCGAGACATAACAGCGAGCAGGGGCGATTTTTCCCAAAATCGCCTTACCGCTTCTGTTGACTCTGTTTCCTCTGTTTCCCTCTGTTCCCTCTGTTTAGTGCCGGGGATGTCGCTCGAAGCAATGGTCGAGAGGGCAGTCATCGTGTCAACTCCGAGCGACGAGCACCGGAACCACAAAATGCTTTTCCAGTTGGCCCGGGCCTGCAAGTCCATCGAACAAGAACTTGGGCGCAAGCTGTCGGATCGTGAGGTAGAAAGTGTGTTCGCGAGATGGCACGACGCGTCCAACCAGTTTTACCGCGACGGAAAGGG
This sequence comes from Limisphaerales bacterium, assembly GCA_003159675.1. Taxonomy (GTDB): domain Bacteria; phylum Verrucomicrobiota; class Verrucomicrobiia; order Limisphaerales; family BOG-1460; genus BOG-1460. The sequence continues at coordinate 38,756 of PLQC01000045.1, read as the reverse complement.
TTTCGATGACTATCTGTTCGAGTTTTTATCTGCGGTTGATTCTGCAAAATTTGCGCTAGGTGACGGCGCGGTGACACGGGCTTGGGCGGAGGTGAAATCGCGTCCGCTACCGTCCGCCGCGATGCGGTTTGAGAATCCCGAACTCCGGCTGGTGGTTGCCTTGTGCCAGGTTCTGCAACGTATAGCCGGCGAAGCGCCGTTCTACTTGTCCGTCCGCACCGCCCAAACCTTGCTCCGGCACGAGACGCACAACACGGCGGCGTTCTGGATGAGAGGACTGGTGCGCCGTAAGGTCCTCAGGATTGTCGAGAAAGGTGGCCCAGCCACCAAGCGGGCTACGCGCTACCGCTACCTGCCGCCGATGGATGAGGGTGTGGCTGAAATTGAGGAGCTAAAATGAACACAAAACTTGAAGACCTTTTGGCAGCCGTGGCGGAGCGCGGCGTTTTGGTGTGGGTGAACGGCAACACGCTTTCGCTGTGTCCACGAAACCGCATGACGCCCGAGTTGCGCGCCGATCTTATCGCGAACAAGGCGGCGCTGGTGGAATTGCTGCGAGCCCGGGCGATTGCAACAGCCGGCCAGGTCCTGCGCGGCGAGTTCGACAACGCACAGCTTGCGCTGCGGATGGAAATTGCACGCTCCCTGCATGGCGTCGATCACCCTTCGCCAAAACGGGCGCTCAATATCCTGTTGGCTCGCCAGAATCAGTCCGCATGAACATGATCACAGAACCGAAGACCAACCCGACGACCGGAAGGCCCACCAAGTTCACCCCATCGACGGTCAAGCGGGTGTTGAGCTGCGTGCGGCGCGGGATGCCGATGAGGCTGGCAGCGGAGGCCGCTGCAATTTCTCCAGCGACCTTGTCGAACTATCGGACCAAACATCCGCGATTTGCCGAGGCACTACGGCACGCCATCGCCCGCGGCGTGGATTCCCGGCTCCGGGTGGTCGAGCGCGCTCTGAAGTCCCAGGACGAGGCGATCCGGCTGCGTGCCGCGACCTGGATGCTGGAACACAGCCCGGAAACGGCGCCGTACTTCAGCCGGAGCCGAATCGAATTGAGCGGGCCGGACGGCGCGCCGCTGGCGATGCAAAGCGTGGTTGTGTATCTGCCGGCCAAAGCTGGTAGCGGCGCAATCGAGGTCGGCGGGGACGGCAGGAAGGAGATCGAGAACACGGAAAAAACGAAAGGACAATCATGAGATACAAGGCAACTGAAACCGATATTGAAAACGCAAAGGCCGTCGCAACCCAGCTTCGGGCCGGACTCGAATCACTGACCGTGGCTGAACAAACCATGCGGGTCGCTGGCGAGCGGCTTGAGCAATTGGGCTTGAGTCTATACGCGGACTTTCTCGCCTTGACCGGGAGCGACGATACGGCGCTCGACGCATACGCGCTCAAGGCCGGTCGCCTTGAGGTATTGAAACGGTGGGTTTCTGCGGCGATGCCTCTGCACGATAGCGTGAAGTTGCTTCAGTCTGAGTTGTGGAAGGCGCGTGGCATAATCGAAGCAATTGCGCAGGAAAGGTCCATTGAGGAATCGTCGATTGCTATGCTCGGTTGGACCGAACGCCTTAGACGGGTTGCCGTCGTGGATTTGCCGAATCAGATGCACAGCGTCAGAAGCATCGGCAATCAGGTTGTGCGCGACTTGGAGCAAATACTTTCTCGCCGGGTAGGCATGGTTCTTAGCGCCGAGGAAATTAGGGAATGCGTCTTGCTGGTGGCCGGCCTTGGCACCGTGCGGCGACTGACGCAAGAGGAACGTTCCGCCGGTGTGGCTTTTGAATGATCGAGGCCGCGATTAGCACTCTAACAATCCAACCCGTTGAATAAACCTATGCAAACCCAAAAAGTTTCTGAAGCGCACGAGCACGAGCTGACGCTCGATGAATTGAAGTCCGAGCGGAAGCGGCTGGAGGGATTGATCGGGGCCGGCACCGCAAAGCGCGCCGACGCCAGCCGGTTGCATCGCGTGCTCTCAGTCATCAAACACATCGAAGCCGCACAGGCCGAGTCGGCGGCGGCGACGTGATCAATTGCTCCCTGCCGAACTCGGCCCGTGGTTGCGCGCCGCAGCCGCCCACGGGGCGGTCCTTGTCCGGCGGGGAGTTCAATTTTGAAACCATGAGCAAGAGCCGAACCTTGAGCCTTGGACCCGAAGCCGAGCGCCAGCTTGAACGGGTGGCCGTCCACGAAGCGGGACACGAGACGGTTGCCGAGGCGTTCGGACTGGAGGCGGATTGTTTCGTGGCCGGCAGAGCCGATGGAGTATGCACGCACAGGCTTGGCACGCCGCACCAGAACGCGGGCATCAGTTGGGGCGGCACAGTCGCGGAAGATTTGCTTTCCGTTCGGAGTGAACGGCGGACGCTGCCCACCGTGCATTTGTCGGCAACGTCGCTGTCGCAGTGGTTCTCCGAAATGATGACGCCCGAAGGCAAGGCGCAGCTGTCCAGCGCCGATCTGGAAGGCATCATGGGCTACCCGCTCGAATCAAGTTGCCGGGCTGCTTTCGACATCTTGAGCGAACGCACTGCCGTGTTGCGAATCGAGGCGAAGCTGTTGGCTGCCGACTCACGCGAACAGGTTTTCCAGTCTATATCGCGTGGTGGCTCCGGTGAGGCGGATAGGATCGACGTTGAATTGTTTGTCCGGCAGGCCCGGCAGGCTGCAATCGAGGCCCAGCAACGGGCGAACACGGAGGAACTGGCCGCGAAGATGGACGGGCTGGTGTCCTTGCCGCGTTTTCCGGCAGAAATTGGGGTTTTCCTGTCATTCATCGTAGCCTCGGGGCAGGGGGCTTATCACGAGCACGCGCAACGCCTGTTGGACTTCGCGGAGCACCGTCGTGCGCGTCACGGAGAACCGGATTTCCTTTCGACCCGATTCGAGACTGCGGAGCACTTTCTTTGTTGCGTTCACTCTTACCGCGACTGGTTGGAACACCGGAGGGCTGCGGCTTGAGCTGGAACAATGAACCCGACTACACGCCGTCATTTCCTGCGCTGAACAGATGGCGCTGGACGGGCGTCCAGGTGCTCGCCGGCGAGTGGGATGATGCGCCGAAAGAATCGTTGCGCCGGCTTCGGATAAACTTGTCCTTGATCGGCGACGGGGGCGACTGGAGGTGCAAAGCCGCTGCCGAGCACATCGCCGAACTTGAAGGAAAGAGAACGGATTGAACCATGGACGACACCACCCGACTTGAACTTCGGCCGCAGGCAGGTCCGCAGGAGGATTTTTTGCGGAGCGAAGCGGACCTGACCTTTTACGGTGGCTCGGCGGGTGCGGGAAAGACATACGCCCTGCTGTTGGAGCCGCTCTATGACGTGGACAACTCGGGCTTCCGTGCCGTCATCTTCCGTCGAACGACGCCCATGATTCGGCAGCCTGGCGGACTCCTGGACGTGAGCGAGCAGGTCTATGGGCCGCTCGGTGGCAAACTCAATCAGTCTTTGCTGGAATGGACATTTTTGTCCGGTGCTTCGCTGAAACTCGCGGGCATGGAACTTGAGCAAGACCGTTACGGGTGGCAGGGGTCACAGATTGCCCTGCTTGCCTTTGATGAAGTGCAGGAGTTCGCGGAGGTTCAATTCTGGTTCATGGTCAGCCGAAACCGGAGCACGTCGGGGGCTCGGAGCCGAATCCGTGCGACGTGCAACCCGGACGCGGATTCGTGGCTTCGCAGTTTTCTTGCGTGGTGGATCGATCCGAATACGGGCTTTGCGATCAAGGAACGCTCTGGCGTTTTGCGGTGGTTCATCCGGGACGGTGACTCGCTGGTGTGGGGTGACAGCAAGGCGGAGCTTGTGGAGAAGTTCGGAGAGGATTGCGCGCCGAAGTCCGCAACGTTCATCCCGGCTTCGATCCATGACAACCAGATCCTCCTCTCCAAAGACGCGGCATACCTCGCCAACCTCAAGGCGCTGCCCCTTATCGAACGGTCGCGGCTGCTGGACGGAAACTGGAATATCAGAGCGACCGCCGGCACCTATTTTCGGCGGGAGTGGTTCGGCACACCCCTGGACGCGCCGCCGGCAGAGAGCGACGTGGCCGAGCGGGTCCGCTACTGGGACCGCGCAGCGTCCGAGCGGCGGCCTGGAACGGACCCGGACGCCACGGTGGGCGTGCTGGTGAGCAAGACCCGGCAGGGCGTTTATGTCGTCGAGGACTGTGTGAAGCTGTGGGCGTCGCCGCACCAGGTCGAACTGGAGATGCTCAATTGCGCCCAAAGGGATGGCGTCTCAACTTTGATCGGCTACGCGCAAGACCCGGCCTCGGCTGGCGTCGCAGAAGCACAATCGACAGCGCGATTCTTGGACGGTTACAACGTGCGATTTGCGCCCGTCACGGGCAGCAAGGAAGTCAGGGCCAAACCAATCAGCGCGCAGGTCGAGGCCGGCAACGTCAAGCTGGTGAGGGGGCTGTGGAACGACGAGTTCTTGCGCATCCTGGAGAACTTCCCGACCGGAAAGCATGACGATGAAGTCGATGGCCTGTCGGGCGCACATGCGCTGCTCTGCGCACCGCCTCGCGGAATCCAACGGGCGTCGGACCTAATCACGGGCAACAGTGACGATGCGGACGGGCCACGGCCGTGGGGCTGGGCAGGCGACGACAGCTTGAGCAACCACGATTTTTGATTATGCCGAGCACCATGAGACAGCACAAAGCAACGCGAGCGGAAGGAACAGAGCCATCAAGATCACAAGGGATTTAATCCGCGCCGGCCAGCTATTGAAAGTCGAAGTGCTGGATCACGTCATCATGGGCACAGCCACCGCCGACCGCCCCGCCCATAAATCACTCCGCGAACTGGGGTTTTTCTGGAGCTAGGCTCCATTTTGTTGCAGATCCCATGTCGTGACCGAACTTGGCTCCGTACATTCCGCGTCAACCTGGCCTTCGTTCCTCTTGTGCGCTCGTTCCGTCGCGCTGAAATTGCACCCGCCCCCGCGCCAGACTTTCCGTCAACTGGCTTGACGCCGTAAGCCGAAAGACTGGCTTGCCCCAAGACGCCCACGCGACCGAACTGCGCCACCGCTGCACTCCGCCAGGTTGCCGCTCCATTCCGGCAGCCAAGTTTCGTCACTCCGCAGAATTGAATGGTACGACCAAAGCGGCGTTGAATTCTCCGCTAAATGAGCTGCGAACCCAACGCGGCTCTCGTCGCAAAACGGCTGGCGCACGCATCACGTCCATGACACCAGCCCCCCCCCTCGCCATCACCCCTGCTGACAAGCCCTCCAAAACCTTTTAAGCTCTAGCCGTGCCAGACATCTTCACAAAGAAACAGCGCTCGCAAGTCATGGCCGCGATCCGGTCTCGTGGCAACAAAGCCACCGAGCTAAAGCTGGTCTCCATCCTTCGCGCCGCCGGCATATCCGGCTGGCGTCGCCACCAGCCGCTCCCCGGTCGCCCCGACTTCATCTTCCCCCGCGTCCACATAGCTGTGTTCGTGGACGGTTGCTTCTGGCATGGCTGCCGCTGGCACTGTCGTATGCCCCGCGACAATCGTACATACTGGAAAGCCAAAATTGCCGGCAATGTCGTACGTGACCAACGGGCCACGCGGTTATTGCGTAAGGCAGGCTGGAGGGTCCTTCGCATATGGGGACATTCCCTGTGCGCTCCAGATGTTGTTGCAACTCGCATCTCTTCCGAGTTGAATGCGGCGTGGACTCAGTGCAAACATCTGTCCGGAACATGAGCCAACCAGTGGAAAAGACATTCGCCGAATTCTTCGCCGGCATCGGCCTGATGCGCATCGGCTTGGAGAATGCCGGCTGGCGCATCGCCTTTGCCAACGACATTGACGAAGACAAGTGGAAGATGTATCGAGACCACTTTGGTGACACCGGCGAGTTCGTCGTGGGCGACGTTCACAAACTGGACGCCGCCGCTGTGCCCACCGTCGCCCTTGCCACCGCATCTTTCCCCTGCAACGACCTATCCCTCGCGGGTGCCCGCAAGGGCCTCGAAGGCGCGCAGTCGTCCGCCTTTTGGGGATTTGTCGAGGTCCTCACCAAAATGGGTCCCCGCCGCCCCCCAATTATCCTTCTTGAAAATGTCACCGGCTTTCTCACCTCATGTGACGGCAACGACTTCCGCGACGCTCTCCTCGCGCTGAACCGTCTCGGTTACGCGGTTGACGCCTTCATCATCGACGCCCTTCGTTTCGTGCCCCAAAGCCGCCAGAGGCTCTTCGTCATCGGCCAGAAAACCAAAGATGTTTCTGCCCTGAACGACTCGCCCAGGTTTTACGAAAGCGACAGCAGACCGGCTGCCCTGGCTGATTTCATCATCTGGAATCCCGACATCAACTGGCGCATTCGCAAGCTGCCCCCGCTGCCCACCTCCACCAAGCGGTTGGACGAGATTTTGGAAAACCTCTCCCCGAATTCCCAAATGTGGTGGAGCCGCGAGCGGTGCGACTACCTGCTCAAACAGATGAGCCAGAAGCACCGCACCCAGGCAGACAAGATGATCGCAGGCAACCGCACCAGTTACGGGACGGTCTTCCGGCGCGTTCGCAACGGCCAGTCCATGGCCGAACTCCGCACCGACGGCATCGCCGGCTGTCTCCGAACGCCCCGAGGCGGGAGTGGTCGTCAGATTCTTTTTGCTGCCGGCAAAGGCCGCTTTGTTGTCCGCCTCCTGACGCCGCGCGAGTGTGCCCGCCTCATGGGTGCCGACGACTTCACCCTCAAAGTCCCCATCAACCAAGCCCTGTTCGGCTTCGGTGACGCCGTCTGCGTGCCCGTCATCGAATGGATCGCTCGCAATTACTTAACCCCCGTCTGGATGGAAGAGTATGCCCAAGAAAAACTCGAAAAACTCGCAGAAGTCGTCGTCACCTACCGCAAAACACCCCGCCGCTGATGGAACGCACCTGGGCCCACCGGCTGACGTTACCATCATCCGCAAAGAAATAGACGCCTTCTTTAAGACTCTGGACGATAATGGGCGGCGCATCGGCAACAACCAATGGGGCGTTTACGCATTTTACGACTACGACGGCGAACCAATCTACGTTGGACAGACCTTTGAAGGTCTCGGCAGCAGAATCGGACGCCACCTAACCAACCAGCGAACCGACGCAGTCGCCATGAACGTCCTCGACCCCTTCGAGGTCGCCGAAATTCGGGTGTGGCCGCTGGACCTTTCCGACATGGACAAGGAGAGCCATCGTGACCACCTCGACCGAGCCGAGTTCACCGTCTTTGAAAAGGTCGTCCGCGAGTCAAAGCTTGGCGCGGTTCTGAACGAAAAACCCCCACGGCAGACCGAGGTGATCGATCTTCCCAAGTCCTACTCAAGGCGCATCATACCTGAGAGCATTTATCCGCAGCGGAAACACCCCGACGTCCGAATCGCCAGGCGCGCAAGCACGATCGCCAGCCTCGCTCGCAGAATAAGCGAGCGCAATGTCAAACGAGGTCTCCGCACAACCCTCCTGACACAGGCCAAGCGTTTGGAACGTCTCGCCGAAAAGCGCCTGAAGGACTTTCCCAAAGGCACAGACGACCAGGGCGAAGACTAGCCAGACTTCCGCCACCGGAACCTTACGGGTCGTTGGCTAGCTCAACCTCCCCGACCTCAACCGTTTCAACGGGCTTGATGCGGTAATCGCAGTTAAGCTGAATATCCACGCGCCCCTTTTCTGGATCCCGCAGCAAAGTAAACCGCAGCTTAGCCTCCTCCTCATCAACCGGCTTCGAATATTTTACCGTATCGTTCGCCTTCATATGCATTGCACCAGTTTTCGACTCGATTCATATGTCAAGTCAAGGAATCTTTGATCAACACCCAACTCCGGGTCTATACACGAAACATCGCCAACCGGTGGCGCTGTCATTGGTGAAGACGATTCCTGCACGGGTCACCCTGCCACCGCTTGAACCACGTCCACCACCGGCATTTCGCCATCAGCGCTGCTCACGTTATCATGTCGCGACCGGAAATCCACTGGCAGCAGCTTCGGTTTCGCCACGCCCTGCGGGTTCTTCTGCCAATCCTTCTCCCAATCATCCAGCGACGGCACAGTGACTTCCGCGTGTTTCGAGTAGGCGTGATGCACCGCCTTGGAATTGTGCCCCAAGGCCTGCTGGGCGAATCGTTCCGGGTAGGCCACATCCTCGTTCGATGCCCCGGCACTACCGCGTCCGCAAGGCTCGCGCTTAAAACGCCCCACACCTCGCCGCATATCCGATCCGGCACATATTGTGACGCACCCGCACCCGGAACACGGCCCTGGCGCGAAACCAGCGCGCAAGGACAACGACTAATAAGTGCTGCCGCTCGTTGGTCGGAGTGGTGTTAAGGAGTCATCGACTAAACCTGACGACGGCGCAAAAAGGCCAATGCAAGCGCGCCGACGCCGAGCACCGAAACGGAAGCAGGTTCGGGCACAAGATACGCAGTGACCGGTTGATTACAGCTCCAATTAAGGTAATCGGCTGCATAAGAGATACCGGCCGTACCAGGGTTAAGCTCCATGTGGAAGCCGTTGGCCGCGGTAACATCGGCCACCACACTCGGCTGACTGCTAAACACGCCACCTTCGTAACCATTCCCAAGACCGTTAAGCGAGATCGCTGTCGGGTAACTCCCTGTATCCAATTGTCCAAAAGAATACGAGGTGGTTCCTTGGCCATTAAAAGCCAAAGTATAGCTGACTGTTCCTGAGTAGGTCTGACCGCCCGTTACCAATGAGTATGAAGCACTGATGGGCGTAAGAAAGCTGTAAATGGTCCCGTCGAAGGTGTAATTCTGAGATGCGCTATTCCACGTGACGGGTTGGGGGCCGGTGTCGAAACTCATGATGTTGCCGCCGCTGGGAGCGACGTAAATCGTTATGGAACCCGGAGCAGCATGCGGCGGATTTGGGAACGGGCTCGGGGCCTGTTGTGTTTCGTTAATGACGATATCTTGACCTGATGGTGCAACAGAAATGGAGCCGACCTGACGTATGGTTTCGGCCACAGGGTCGATATATACCGTCTCGGTTAGACTATTGAGCGTAAACACGGTGCTTCCCGAGGAACCTGTAGGCCCCGCAAGGTCAGTCATGTCCATCGTCATGCTGCCGCTGATAGGCGTGGACAGTTGATAGACTTGAGCCTGTCCGGCCAGTTGAACGCTGAGACTGACGAGGAGCAATGCTGTGGTTTTGAATGGATTAATTGTGATCATAAGAGTTTATTGTGTTTTATGGTTTAACCGCCAGATCGGCTTATATCACCGGCCAGCTTTCCCATTCAATCAAAATGTAATAGGAACCAGCAAGAACGGGCCTGGAGGCTGTGCCGGGCTGGCGGGTCTGGATTCAGCGGGGGTGCTATGGCGGGGGGGCTTCCACCTCCGAAATCGCCGCAGGACTAGGCAACTGGTGCGCGAGGTCCTGGACCGAGAGCCTCCCATCGTTTAAAACGCGCCACAACACGCCGCGCTTCATTCCGGCATATTCCCCCACCCGAAGCCGAAACGCCGCAGGGGGCCAAGCCAGCGCGCAGGGCGACGCCGATACGGGCCGGGTGACGAGGCGTCGGCATGTCGGGGTGGGGTGGGGCGGCATCGGATTCGCAAGAAGGCGCAACGAGGCACAAGTAGGTGGGGTGGTTTGTAGCGTTTTTGGCGCGCAGCATGGCCCCAAAGGTTCCCCCAACATTCTGCCCGGTTATCTATTCACCAAACATTCCCCAAAGCCCTCCGTGAGCCCCAAACATTCCCAAAGGTTTTCTTGCGTCTGCTTATGGGTAGATGGCAGAAATGCCTTGCAATTACGGGGCATTGCGCGTATAGGTATTGTCATGCAAACACAACCAGACATAACAAGTAGCAACCAGCCGGAGACCCCTAACATAGGTTCGAGCCCTACCTCTGGAGCCAATTTCCTTTAAACCCGAACTTATTTCACCACTTTTGTAACCCTCTGGAATCAAGTCATTTGGGCAGCAGACTCAGCAGCTTTGCCTTTACGAAGGCCCCAGCTTTCTGCGGATCGTATTCGGCGCCGACGCGAAGGAGTTGATCCATGTCGGAGCAGAAGCCGCGGTCGGCAAGGTGCGACTCCAGGATCTCCACGAACTCTGCGCGTCCTGCCGAGCTGCGTTCCTGCTGGAGGTAATGCTGGAACGACTCGATAATTGCGGCGGGATCGACTCGTGGACGGGCCAGCGTCAGCGCCCAATATAAATCAAAGAGGTCTCGTCCTCGCCTGCGCTGGAACAGTGCGCGCATCTTGGTGCCGAGCATCTCGTGGATGTCGTAGCCATTGATCAGCGCCTTGACCGTCGCATCCCGGAATGCGAACTCGAAGGGAATCTCCACGATGGGGCGATGCGGTGTGCGCTCGGTCATGTTTGCCTCGACCACAATGTCCAGCGTCGTCCCCGGCTCGCTGATTGATGAAAGGGAGTACGTCATCCGCAACACCCGGGAAGGTTTCACGGAATTGCGGACTGCCAGAGTGATGGCGCCCCATGCCGAGGTCTTCGGTGTGCCCAGCACATCACTCAAGACCCGCCGGATGGCCCTGCGGATGTGGTCTTCCGGCCTGTCCCCAAACACAACCAGGTCAATGTCCTCGCTATAACGTGAAGGAGGTGCAAGATGAACCTTGTGCAGCAGCGTGCCGCCGCGCATGGCGATTTGGCTGCGAAGGAATCGGTCGTTGAACAGCGCCTGCATCGCGCGGCACAGGAGTAGATCTTGCTCGACCTGGCGTTGGCTGGGCCACGGAACAAGAGCTTGATGGGCGAGGACGTCCCGGCGGGTGAGAGGAGTCATAGTCCAGATTCACCCGAGTTGTTGAGAATCCGCCAGCGTGCGATCACGGGTGCGGTGGTTAGGTTGGCCTTCGTTGGGACGAGCGGGATTAAAGGAAGCGGCGACGGGAGCCAGTCCTGAATGGCTTCGACCAGCTTCGCGCTGCCGGTCCTCTCGATAATATATCCGAGTCTTTGCGCGGTGCTCGTCTCGTTTTCGGCTTCCAGCACACGTTTCATGTCGGGGACACGCATGAGCGGCAGCAGCGGGGAGAGTGTCTCAACCGCACGCCCGATTCCCCCAGTCCGCGATGCATACCGGACCAGGTCGAACGCCGTCGCCTCGGGCGTGCTGACCCGCAGCGGCGCATAGGCGTTCGTCAGGGGCTGTGTTGGGGTTCGGTCAATACCGCGTTTGACAAAGAACCGGACCTGGAGACGGCCTATTGTGATCTGCCGCCGTGGACTGTCGGTCATTACCTGCGTCACCTGGAGAGCTTGGGGAGTGGAGCCGTAAGTCCCAGCAGCCGATTGAAGTGCCAGATAGTAGGGATGGCCCAGCCAGTTGAAGTAGTCATCGAGCCACCACGCAACGGGGGGAGCACCCATGGCGATGTGCTCCGGGCCGACGATCAGGAAGAACTGGTGCATCCGCGAGACTCGAACTACCCGATTGCCAAGTCGCAGCAACTGGTTTCTTGCCGCCGTCACCGACAACCCCGTTTCCTTGACCAGATTCGGCAGCGGAAAGGCTACGTGACCAGAGGCCAACCTCCTGTGAACGAATGCTGCTGCTGCTCCTGAGCGTCGGGGTTTTTCGGTGTTTCCTTTCATATTTTCGTTTGCGCATTGTAGCGTCATACGCTTCAAGTTGCAAACACAATTAGAATCCGCTCCCTTTGCAAAATGGGCCACCCCGAGGACGGCACGGTTTGTGAGAAACCTATTTTCTCTGTCGGTGAGACATGGCGCGGAGAATAGTATCCAAAACCCCATCCAGATGTTTGCCGACATCCTCCGCCAGGAAACGCAACACGAAGCAGCCGTTTTCTTGCAGCAGAGCATCCTTCCTCCGGTCGCGGCGGTAGGCCTCCAGATCTGCCAAATGCTGTGGCCCGTCCAGTTCGACCGCCACATGCGCTTCGGCGCAATACAAGTCAACTTCCATCATTCCTTCGCCATCAAACGGGATTGGCAGCCGCACATTTAAACGGAAGCGACCAGTGGTTTCCGACAATGTTTCCAGTCGGCGGTACAGAAATGCTTCACTCGCGCTTCTGGCCCGATCAACTCCCTCGGTATCGGCAGAAAGGCGGCGGGCGGCATGAACAAAGAGATTCGCCAGGGGAGTGTCCACCCCATCGCGCACGAGCCGACGCACGCTTGCGGCGTAATCCCTTTTCCATTCTGGATCAACCGGCAGCGGAACATCCGCCGGCCACCCGGCCACGGCGCTCCCGGGCAACAGGATTGTGTAGCCGACCGCCTCGTATCCCTGGCATCGGCGGTCGAACATATTTGCCAGCATGGGTACGTTGAGATCGGCGTAATCATAAACACGCACTTCGTGTTTGCCATCATGCAGCCGGTGCAAACGACCGACATACTGAGCGATGGTCCCCCGCCATGACACCGGTAACGCCAGAAACAGTGTGTCCAGTCGCGGCTCGTCGAAGCCTTCGCCAATGTATTTTCCTGTGGCCAGAAGCACGCGCTGGACATCTGGAGGGCCCGCCGCCATTTGCGCGGTCGCGAGCCGCAACGCTTTCTTCCCCATGCCGCCCTGGAGTATCGTCAAACAAGGAATTTTGCCGGATAGATATCGGGCTAATTGCTGCAGATGCTCCTTGCGTTCAGTTAGCAAAAGTGGTGAACGCCCTTCCCGCACTGCGCCCACAACATCATCACAAATCAATTGGTTGCGGGCGGAATCGCCGGCCAACGCTTCGTAAAGACGGTGAAACTCGACTCTCTGATCGGCGCTCGAGAAATTCGGGGCACGGAAATTGGTGGGACGGACGATTACCGTGTGGCGGAACGGGCGGCCCGCAGCCTGTTGTTTCGCATCAACGCGATAACGGACCGGTCCGCACTGCATGAAGATGATCGGGTGATGCCCGTCCTTGCGAGTCACCGTCGCAGACAGGCCGGTTATGTATTTCACTTTGGCACGCCGCGCGACGAGTTCGAAACTCCTGGCGGACAAATGGTGGCACTCGTCCACGACCAGATGGCCGTAATTCGCCACCAGGTCGTTAACGACACCCTTGCGAACCAAGCTTTGGATGGTAGCGACATCAATTGTCCCGGTCGGTTTCCTGCGCCCGCCTCCTATGCGTCCAATGGCCCTTTCGGGCAGTTTAAGAAATGCAGACAAACGCTCGACCCATTGCTCAAGCAACTGTTGCCGGTGAACCAGCACAAGTGTATTTACACCGCGCTGGGCGATCAGCCATGCGGCAAGAACGGTCTTCCCGAAGGCGGTGGTTGCCGACAGAACGCCCGTGTCGTGCGCGAGCATTGCGTTCGCGGCTATCTGCTGTTCCGGGCGCAACTCGCCCTTGAAAGAGACGGCTATGGGACTGCCGCCAAAACGCTGATCGCGCAAAACCGACTTGATCTTCAGGCGATCAAGCAGTGCCTGCACATCTTCCAGGCAGCCGCGGGGCAACGCGATGTGCTGCGGATGGTCTTCGGCGCAATCGATGATGCGCGGCTTGTCGTAAGTTGGCAGACGCATGGCCTGCGCTCGATAGAATTCTGGATTCTGAAACGCGGCCACCCGGAAAAGGCGGTTGCGCAACGCGGGAGCTAAATTCTGCTTTGCGATATAAATCTGGTCACCCAGGACCAGATCCAGACTCTCCGGCAACGCTTCAAGAATCGGAGGTTCCTTCCGCCGCCGTGACGGCGGAGCGGTCCAGGGTGAGTCATCGTCCCCTTCCATCGTCAGCACGGCGCGCACACCGATTATTCTCCCCCTGTTCTCCGCGTCCCGCACGACAGCTTCAGCTTGTGTCCTGCTTATCCGCCGGAATGATGCCAGAAACTTCCACTGATCCACGTACGGTTCCAGTCGCTCATCCAGAAAGACGCTGTTGCCATGGGTTCGCGGCTGTTTTTGTAGTGGTAGTGAGGTTTCCAAAGCCTCCTTTGGGCAATGTGTCCTGGTTCGGGAAGAACCGGTCATAAGACCGAAGGCCGATATCAGGGCGTCCTTCCATTGTTTCGGTTAGAAGGTACGATCCAAGATTGCGGGCCAGACGCGCCGGAAGCGCTTCTTCAAAGAAGAACCAGACATGCGCACCATTGCCGGATCGCGATCGTTCTAAAGCTGCCGGTAATTCCAGCCTTCGGCACGTTTGGAGAAATGCGCCGGCATCCTGTCGCCAGTCCTGCCGGTCGAAATCAACCGCCAGAAAGTGACAGCACTCGTCCCGAAGCATGGGATAGACTCCGATGATAAAGTCGCGACCCCGATCATCACTTCCCGAAAGGTGCCAGCGAACAATCTCATCGGTCACAGCGAGGAGGCGACGGTTCAGGCAGTCAGCGCACTTGATTCTCGGCTTCTCACAGACCCCTCGCACCCATTCATTCGCGCAGGCCGGTTGGTAACCCGCCCGCCCCGTCTTTCGACTTTCAAAGCGAACCGGATAAACATCCTCACGCCCGCGAAATAGGGATCGGAACAGCGCGATTTTGGCGGCAGGCGATGAACCTTGGGTGACCGTTCCGTCTGCTGGATGAGGCAGGACCACCGCGGTCGAATCGGCGGATTCACTGTGCGAAACCTTCTCTGTCACACACAGACTTTAGTGTGAACGCCCAGTTTTGTCGATTGCGAGGAGAACCCGTGAACGTGTCAGTCCCAGTGAACGTGTCAGTCCCAACAATTTGCAGTTTTTCGTCTACGGCGCGCTTGCGGACTACAAATTGTCGGGACTGACACGTTTTCGTTTCCAGACCGTAAGCTACCGGACCGCTGTCCAGAATGTCCTGCAGTGCTTCTCGCTGCTCTGGGCTCAACTCGCCAGGACGGCCACTGCGATGACCTTCCAGCAAGCCATTCTCCCGCTCTCGGTTCCAGTGTTCAATCCACAGAGGGACGGTAGAACGATGCACCTGGAGGGCTTGGGCGATTCGGGGGATTGTGTAACCTTCCAGACTTAACGCGATTGCGTGAAACCGTTGGGCAACGCGCGATTCCTGGTCACGCAGCGCTTGCTTGCGCAACTCCAGCAATAACTCCGCCGTTTGTTGGTTGCCTCGGGCAAATACGGGTCGCATATTGCCCACAGAGCATAATCGGCGAAGACTAACATGTCGAATTATTTAGGCGCGGATATATAGCATTTGATTGTGTATCATCCACTATGGTCTCTCCCATTGCGCCAATCAAATGAAAGAAGCATTCCGCTAAATCTTCAAAGTACGGAAACTCTTCATCCGACTCCGGCTTACGTTTGTGTAATGGAAGCAGTATGTCGTTATCGAGAATCACGTCATGAACTGGCAGGAATTCGTTGCGGTTTTCGTCAGCGACATTCAAGGTCTCCCAAAACCCTTCAGGAGCATCTGTTCTCATGTCGCCACCTACATAAATCATGTGCCGGTGCTTTGAAGCGTTGTGCTGTTCAAAGATCACTTCTAGCAATGAGCGCGATGCCCCACACAATGCTACCGTTTTTGGATAAAAGTTAACGTAAGCCGGCAACGGCCTGGTTCCCTTACGTGCGTCACCGAGAAGGTCTGTTGGCCCGATTCTGCGAAGACCCCCGTCATCTCCAGTGTCTCTGAACCCTTCCCTTTTGATGGCATACCCCAACGCATTCAACGCGAAAACAAGGCACTCGAAGGCGGAATCAGCGTGGAAGAAGAATGCAGCCAGATGATACTCCGTTTCCTTAGGCGGGCGAGGCCGCGGCAGCCACGCGTGCATTGCTGTATAATGATGTTCGGCACCAGCCATTCGGGCATGAAAACCATTGAGGCCAGCACGGAAGCTATAAAACCAATTATTTGCATTCCCATAGTTCCAAGATTGACACGCCAATAACCCAAGCCCATCCCACTCCCAATAACCCTCTCGGGCGTAAGACAGCACGTATTTGCGCTGGGTCATATTCAGCTATCCGGGATTGCGTTCGACAACGTGTTGGCGGTCTCTACGGTTCTGGAACCAGCGCGGGGCATTCAATGACCGGGCCAGTGAGCCAGTCCGTGTCGAGTAGATAGTCCCCTACCCCTGTGGAGGCACCCCCGCGTTTGTAGAACGTATTCGAAATACAGCTGAAAAACGCGAATAGATGACATTCATTGTCAGGTGCCACAAACCACCAGCCGTGAATGCCATTCTTAGGGACGAAGAGCCATGTGCCCCTACTTGCCACACAAATCCCCTGGATCGGGAAAGACGCTTGGCCTGGATGTGCTTGAAATGTGATTTGCTTGAGAGCGGCGGATAATCGTTCCGCCTCATTACCCTTCTTTAAATCAGAATCATAGGAGAACAGCAAAGAAAGCGGGGCTGATCCTCGTGCTAAATCCCTGAGTTCAATTGCTGCTTTCGCTGACTCCCTGATTCTCTTGAGGGTCAAGGTGGTTTGGACCTCGACTTCTGCAACAACTCCTTCCAGTGGGACAATACATTCGGCTCCATCGAAAAGAAGTGGCGATGAATTGCGGTCGAAGATAATAATGTCATCTTGATTCCTGACGACTCGCCTGGCCGAAATCGGCGAAACAATTGTGCCTGTGATGGAAGAAACGGCGGGCGGCAGAAATGGTGCAAGACCCTCACGAACGAGGATTTCACGCAGCCTGCCCTTCACGCCGGGGTGTTGCAATCCTTTAAGCGCCTTTCCTTGAGCAATCAAACCGGCCAGTCGCGGTCTAAGAATGTCCATGATTGCGGTGTTTGCCATAGACGCCATTCTGCCAGAATCATGTATAAAAAACAGCTAATTCCTTGAAAACAGGATGATTTGTCAAATTCCAGGAACTTTGCTACCAGTCTCTACTCCTTCAGGGTTTCGCGCTGAACGGTGTTGCCAATCTGAACTACACCTCGGTATGAAGTCCCCGTCCCAAGCTCTTTTAAAATAAAATCCTCGAAACTCGAATGGAGTACAATCGGTTCTCTCACTAACGCTTCAACCTTTGCTGGTGGAATGGGAACTCGACTCGGCCCCTTTTGAACATTCCATCTCAGATCGGGGCATGTCTCTCGGAGTAACTGATCGAGCCGCGCGACAGGTGTGAGGAGATCAAATTGCGCCTCGTTTTGCCTTTCCCCCGCGAATCCCTGCAGGCATTTGTCTGCCACGACAAGTTCGATGTCGCCACTCTTGCCCTCGAGCAAGAACCTAAGACCCGGGATTAGGTATTCATGTAAGGACAGACCAACAATGGAAATTCTGTTTGCCGCAAATACCTCGGCCTTAGCTCGTGTCCAGATTGACTTGAAGAGCTGAAATTGGGTTGTTGGTCCGTTGTACGCCCCAGTCAGTTGACTCGCCAAACATTGACTGTCACGACATGGGAATTCATCCTCCGGCCTAAAATGTCCTTCGTCGCCAATAATTTCCCAAGGAAAGACAATCGGCGATTCACTCTGTCCAATCTCCTCGGATGTAAGAGTCCTGATGCGATCTGAAGCCTTGGAACCGAGAATGTCCCCATACCAACAATAGTCGTCGCGTTTCGAACCTACGGAGGCGGCGTTCGGCCACGCCACAGCCCCGTGCAGTTTCAAGAGACAGAACTTGTCGGTGCCTTCAATCAGTTGGATGTTTCGGTTGGAAAAACCGCTGGTCAACAGATCCAGTTCCGTATGAGATTTTCCTTTTGTCACCTCCTGACGGATCCCGGCCGCTCTCCGCAACAGAAACTCCAAATAGACGTCATAATTGAACGACAGGACTACCACGTCATCTCGCAAGTCGACAAGATTCGGCTGGAACAATCTCTGAACAAAGCCATAGTAGTCAGATTGCTCATAGTGGTCTTCCGGGTCATGAATACTCAATGCAAGTCGAAGAACCTTTTTTAACTGTTTGACTTCATTCTCTAATCTATTCCCAGCCAGTCGGCAGAACTCATCCACCGACGCAAAATCTCCCTCTCGGAACAATTGAAGGGCTTTTTCAACCGGTTTGATCCACTCATCGAAGTGTTGAAGTATGAGAAGCCTGTCGGCATCAACGCCTTTTTTTAATACGACCTCGATTCTTTCCCTCAAAGAGCGAGGACTAGACATCCATAGTCTGAGATCATTCCCCACAGGATACCCGGAGCTCGCCGATGCACCAGCGCCGAGAATGATCACGTGCTTAGGCGTTTTCGCTGTCTTGGAGTCCATGCTTTGCCTTTCACCGCGCTCTTCACTGCCCTAACCTGCCCAAACAAGTCGCTGAGTCCCTCGGGAGTTCATTGAGATCGCAGGGATTGTGACCCTGCACCCCGCAGCACGGTGGTGGAGATCGTATCCAGTAACACACTCCCGCTCAACAGGGAAAACTCTCTGGATTCATTCGCCTCCTCGGCACATCGCCTATCCTGAAGCCCCAACCTTGCTACGAGGTGCCGAGACTGTCTGAGTTTCCTCCTCCCCAATTAACCTCTCCTCCTCCTCCGTCGTCCTCCCCTCCGGCAAAATTTCACCCTTTCGGAACAAATGCAGCATGCTGTCGCGGCTGACGGCCCCAACCGAAAGAGGTCCGTTCGGCTCTTATCAAGTCTTCAGCAACGAATGGTGCTTCTTTGCCAAAAAAGGTGAGGGCTGCCACCCCACCTCAACTTAACCTTGTTTAAAGGTCGTCGGCTGTCGGCATCCCCGATTGAACCTCGCCGCCCGAAATGGCCGGTTCTTTGACGCACGATCCCGAAATTTGCAAACATGAGCACAAGACAAAAACTGACTCTGGACGGCAATGAAGCCGTCGCCCACGTCGCCTACCGCCTGAACGAGGTGATGGCCATCTACCCCATCACGCCGTCGTCAACGATGGCCGAGTTCTGCGATCAATGGGCGTCCGAACACAAGAACAACCTCTGGGGCACCATCCCTTCCGTGGTGACGCTGCAAAGCGAGGGCGGCGCGGCCGGCAGCGTGCATGGCGCGTTGCAGACCGGCTCCCTGGCCACCACCTTCACCGCCTCCCAAGGCCTCCTGTTGATGATCCCCAACATGTTCAAAATCGCAGGGGAATTGCTGCCCGCCGTTTTTCACGTCACCGCCCGCGCCGTCGCCGCCCACGCGCTCTCCATTTTCGGCGATCACAGCGACGTGATGGCCGTGCGATCGACAGGCTGGGCCATGCTGGCCTCGGCCAGCGTGCAGGAGGCCACCGACTTTGCCCTGATCGCCCAGGCCGCGACGCTGCGTTCGCGGATTCCCTTCGTGCATTTCTTCGATGGCTTCCGCACCTCGCACGAGGTGCAGAAGATCGAGATGCTGACGGAAGCGGATCTGCGGGCGCTCATCAGCGACGAACTCATCGCCGCCCACCGCGCGCGGGCGATGTCCCCAGACCGGCCCGTGCTGCGCGGCACGGCGCAGAATCCGGACGCCTATTTCCAGGCGCGCGAGGCGTGCAACCCGTTCTATGCGGCGTGTCCCGGGATCGTGCAGGACGTCATGAACCAGTTTGCCAAAGTGGTGGGCCGCACCTACGAACCTTACCAATATGTCGGAGCGCCCGACGCCGACCGCATCATTGTGCTGATGGGATCCGGCTGCGAAACCGCACACGAGACCGCCGATTACCTCATCAAACGGGGCGAACGCGTGGGCGTGTTGAAAGTCCGGCTGTATCGTCCGTTTGACGTGCGGAAGTTCGTCGAGGCGCTGCCCTCCAGCGTGAAGTCCCTCGCCGTGCTCGATCGGACCAAGGAACCCGGGGCGACCGGCGAGCCGCTTTACCAGGACGTCATCACCGCGGTGGCAGAGGCCTTGATGACCGGCATCGGCCGGTTGAAAATGATGCCCCGCATCGTCGGCGGCCGTTACGGGCTGTCTTCCAAGGAATTCACGCCGGCCATGGTCAAGGCCGTGTTCGACAACCTCGCTCAGGCGCAGCCGAAGAATCATTTCACCGTGGGGATATCGGACGACGTCTCGAACACGAGCCTGCCGGTGGATCCGGAGTTTTCCACGGAACCGGACAGCGTCATTCGCGCGCTGTTCTACGGGCTGGGCGCCGACGGCACGGTAGGCGCAAACAAGAATTCCATCAAGATCATCGGCGAAGGAACGGACAATTACGCGCAGGGGTATTTCGTCTATGACTCCAAGAAGTCGGGGAGCATGACCGTCTCGCACCTCCGCTTCGGGCCGGAGCCGATCCGTTCGACCTATCTGGTCAGCCGCGCCAATTTCGTGGCCTGCCATCTGCCGGCGTTCCTCGAGAAATACGACATGACCAAACCGCTGGTTCCCGGCGGAACGTTCCTGCTGAACACGCCCTATTCCAAGGACGAGGTCTGGTCCAAGCTGCCGACGCCGCTGCAGGAGTCGCTCATCGCGAAGAAGGCGAATTTCTATGTCATCGACGCGAGCAAAGTGGCGCGGGACAGCGGCATGGGTGGGCGCATCAACACGATCATGCAGGTGTGTTTCTTCGCGTTGTCCGGCGTGCTCTCCCGCGAGAAGGCCATCGAGGCCATCAAGTATTCCATCAAGAAGACCTATGGCAAGAAAGGCGAGGAGGTCGTGGCCATGAACCTCAAGGCGGTGGACAACACGCTCGAGCATTTGCACCAGGTACCCCTCTCGCAACGCGCGAACGGCACCGGCGGCCTGCTGCCCCCGGTCACGCCGAATGCCCCGAGATTTGTGAAGGAAGTCCTCGGCCGCCTCGCCGCCGGCGAAGGCGACGATCTGCCCGTCAGCGTGTTTCCCTGCGATGGCACGTTCCCGACCGCCACCGCGCAATATGAAAAACGCAATCTCGCGCAGGATATCCCTGTCTGGGACGAAAAAATCTGCATCCAATGTTTGAAGTGCGTGGCGATCTGCCCGCATGCGACCATCCGGGCGAAAGTCTATGAACCCGGCGCGCTGGACGGCGCGCCGGCGGGATTCAAGCGCACCGACGCCCGTGTGCCCGAGTTCAAAGGCATGAAATTCACGTTGCAGGTCGCCGCGGAGGATTGCACCGGATGCGCGCTGTGCGTGGACGTCTGCCCCGCGCGCAACAAGGCCGAGGCCAAACTCAAAGCCATCAACATGCAGCCGCAAGCGCCCCTGCGCGCGCAAGAGAGCGCGAACTGGGATTTCTTCCTCGCGCTGCCCGAGTCGGACCGGCGCAAACTCAAGACCACGCAACTGCGCCAGCAGCAGCTCATGCGGCCCCTGTTCGAGTTCAGCGGCGCGTGCGCGGGTTGCGGCGAGACTCCCTACATCAAGATGCTGTCGCAGTTGTTCGGCGACCGCGCGGTCATCGCAAACGCCACGGGTTGCTCCTCCATTTACAGCGGCAATCTCCCCACCACGCCGTATTGCGTGGACAAAGGCGGCCGCGGCCCCGCCTGGTGCAACTCGCTCTTCGAAGACAACGCCGAGTTTGGCCTGGGCTTCCGCGTTTCCATCGATAAGCAACGTGAGTTCGCCGGCGAACTCCTGGCGAAACTCGCGCCCCAACTGGGCGACGACCTCGCCAGCGGCATCCTCCACGCCTCGCAGACGGACGAAACCGGCATTCACGAACAGCGTGAACGCGTGGCCGCTCTCAAGCAGAAACTTGCCAAGTTGGACGCGCCCGAAGCCAAGCTGCTGTTGTCCGTCGCCGACACGCTCGTCCGCAGGAGTGTCTGGATCCTTGGCGGCGACGGCTGGGCCTACGACATCGGCTACGGCGGGTTGGACCATGTGCTGGCGAGCGGGCGCGACGTCAACGTGCTCGTGCTCGACACGGAGGTGTACTCCAATACCGGCGGGCAGATGTCCAAATCCACGCCGCGGGGGGCGGTGGCGAAGTTCGCGGCGGGCGGCAAGCCGCTCGCAAAGAAGGATCTCGGGTTGATCGCCATGACGTATGGGAACATTTACGTGGCCAGCGTCGCGATGGGCGCAAAGGACGAGCAGACACTGCGCGCCTTTTTGGAGGCCGAATCCTATCCCGGCCCGTCGCTCATCATCGCCTACAGCCACTGCATCGCGCATGGCATCGCCATCGATATGGGCGTCGGCGCGCGCCAGCAGAAGCTCGCGGTTGAATCCGGCCAATGGCTCCTGTATCGCTATGACCCCCGGCGGGCCGAAGCCGGTGAGAATCCGCTGCAAGTCGATTCGCAGGCTGCCAAAACGCGGCTGCAGGACTATCTCCTTTCGGAAAACCGGTTCAAGATGCTGACCAAGAGCCGGCCGGAGGAAGCCAAAAAACTGTTTGCGCAGGCGCAGGGCGATGTCGACCGCCGCTGGAAGTTCTACGAGTTCCTCGCCAAACGCGACCCCAAGTCCACCAACGGCCACCCGACGACCGGGTCGAAGGCTTCCGCCACCGTCGATCAACAACCCTAGAAAAATGCGGAAAGCCGAATGCGGAATGAAGAATATGAATCCGGGCCTCGCGGCCCCGGTCGCCGCGTAAACCGGAAAGGAAACTGAATTATGGACCTCTCAACGAATTATCTCGGCCTCAAGCTGCGCACTCCGCTCGTCGTTGCCGCCTCGCCGCTCTCGGAAGAAATCGACCAGATCAAACGAATGGAAGACGCCGGCGCGGCCGCCGTGGTGATTTATTCCCTTTTCGAGGAGCAACTCCGCCGGGACCGGTATGAGTTGAATCACAACATGGAACAGGGAACGTTCAGTTATCCCGAGGCCCTGACCTATTTCCCGGAGCCCGAGTCGTTCCACCTGGGCCCCGAGGAATACCTGAAACACATCGCGGATGCCAAGAAGGCTGTGAAGATCCCCATCATCGCCAGCCTGAACGGATCCTCCGCGGGCGGCTGGACGCAATATGCCAAGGCGATCCAGGAAGCGGGCGCGGATGCGCTCGAGTTGAACATCTATTACATCCCCACCGATTTGAACTTGACCGGCGCGCAGGTCGAGCAGACGTATCTCGATATCCTCAAGGCGGTGAAAGCCGAGGTGACCATTCCCGTCGCGGTCAAACTCAGCCCTTTCTTCAGCAATTTCGCAAACATGGCGAAGCGACTGGATGAAGCCGGCGCCAACGGGCTGGTCCTGTTCAACCGCTTTTACCAGCCGGACATCGACCTCGACTCGCTCGAGGTCAAGCCCAACATCCTGTTGAGCACGCCGATGGCGATGCGCGTGCCGCTGCGCTGGGTTGCGATTCTTTACGATCGTGTCCGGGCCAGCCTGGCGGCGACCAGCGGCATCCATCGCGCGTCGGACGCGCTGAAGATGCTCATGGCGGGGGCCGATGTGACGATGCTGTGCTCGGTGCTGATCCGCCATGGCATCCCGCACATCGGCGCGATCGAACGCGATCTCGGCGCGTGGCTTGAGGAACATGAATACGCGTCGATCCAGCAATTGCGCGGCAGTCTGAGCCAGAAGAACTGCTCCGACCCCAGCGCCTTCGAACGCGCCCAATATATGCGTGCCATTTCGAGCTTCCCAATGAAGGTTTGACGGAGACTCCGCCTCTTGCCCGTACTGTCCGAAAACTCGAACGACGTTCAACGACTTGGAATGCGGGTCCTTGCGTGCTAAACCCAAGGGACGCTCGGCGACAAAATGCTGGTCGCCATTGTGCGCTGACGGGATGATTGCCTCATGAATCCCCTCCCTTTCCTCCTGGTTTGCTGTGCCGGATGGATGAACCGCCACCAACAAGTCGTCATCGAGTACCTCCAAGAGGAAAAGAAACCATCAGGGGCTGGACAACAAGATCATTCGACCGGAGTTCAGCCCTTTGCCGTCCACAGGCCCCATCAGATGCCGCAAGCGCCTGGGCGGCATGCTGAACTACTATTACCGGGAGGCCGCTTGAAAATCCCGGCGTTTATATTTTCGGACAGTACGCCCAACGTGGCGACGATCTCCTGGCGCGGGCCCCGAGCGGTGCGGACCGTTCTAACCAACGTCCAGTATTCGTAGGTCTCTCCATCGACAAGGCGACGGTTACGGCGCAAGAACATGACTGGAGAATGCCGCAGTCCACCTCTGTCTTACAACGGCCTGTTCTCCACTACATCCCCTTTGAGCCTGTCCATCACCGTAAAACCCAGTGAAACGCCCGACCGAACGCCTCACAAAATTGATTTTTCCTTCCGACTGACGAACTTGGGCTAGCCAACACAGATTGTAGGCTTTGCGATTTTAATGAGTGATCACACTTCCAGTCGGTCATCTGATCGCGCCACGAGGGTGTAGAGCGCGGGCATCAGAAAGATGCTGATCAACAGTCGCGTGAACAGGCCGCTGACGATGACTAGGGCAAATGGACGTTGGGTGTCCGTGCCCACGCCGGTAGCCAGCGCCGCCGGCAACAAGCCCAATGCCGCCACCAGCGCGGTCATCATGATCGGACGCAGCCGCAGGATCGCGCCCTCGCGGATGGCCTCGGCGAGAGTGGTGCCGCTGAGGCGCAGTTCGTTGACGTAGGAGATATAGACGACGGCTGTTTGCACGGAGACGCCAAACAAGGCGAGGAAGCCGATGCCGGATGAAACCGAAAACGGCGTGCCGGTAATCCAGAGCGCGACGAGGCCGCCCACGGGCGCGGACAGCACCACGCCGAGCACGGTGATGAACGGGAATTTCAAATTGCTGTAGAGCGCGAACAGCAGGAGGAAGATCAGGCACAAGGTCAGCGGCAGAATGACATTCAATTGCGCGCGCGAGGCGGTGTATTCCGTGTATTCGCCGCCCCAATCCGTCCGGTAGCCCTCCGGCAGGCTGACTTTTTCTTTGACCTGCTGGATGGCGTCTTCCACCGCGCCGGCCAGGTCGCGTCCGCCCACCGAAAACTGGACGCCGATGTAGCGCGAATTGTCCTGCCGGTAAATGAACGAAGCGCCGTTCATCACCCGGATGTCCGCGAATTCCTTGAGTGGAATTTGTCGTCCGCCCGGCGTGGGCACGAGGATGTTTCCGATTTCCTCGGGGTTGTCGCGGTATTGGCGTTCGAGGCGGACGACGAGGTCAAACTGCTTCTCACCCTGCTCCACCTGCGTGGCCACGTCGCCGCCGATGGCGGCCGTGATCAGGCCATTGATGTCGGCGACGTTCACCCCGTAACGGGCGATCATGGCGCGGTTGATTTTGATGTCCAAGCTGGGCTGACCGAGTTCCTTCACCAACGTCACATCGCGGATGCCGCGCACGCGCTCCAAAATTTGTTTGATGGCTTTGCCCTTTTGTTCGAGCGTATCCAAATCGGAGCCGAAGACTTTAATGGCCAGGGCGCTTTTCAAACCCGATTCCGCTTCGTCCACCGCATCCTCTGCCGGCTGAGTGTAGTTGAAAATAATTCCGGGAAAGGACACCAGCTTCTGGTTAATGGCTTCAATCAGCGCGGCCTTGGTGCGATAAGCGCCGGTCCATTCCGAGTAAGGTTTCAGGCCGACGTAAAACTCGACGTTGAAAAAGCCGGTGGAATCTGTGCCGTCATCAGGTCGCGCCAGTTCGGAGGCGACGGTGGTGACTTCGGGAAAAGATTTCAACACTGCCCGGATCTGGGGCGTGATCTTCTCCGATTCGTCATAGGAGATGGTATAGGGCATCGTGGCGCGCACCCACAGCGCGCCTTCATCCAGTTGCGGCATGAACTCGGCGCCGATGCCGGGGATTAGCAGCAGCGAACCGGCCAGCAGAATGGCCGAGGCGAACGTCGTCCCCCACGGATGCGCGAGACAAAAATCGAGGCCCTTGGTGTAAACTGATTTGATGACTTCAAAAGCGGCGTTGCGTCGCTCGCGCACGCCCTGCCACATGAACCACGAACACAGAACCGGCAGCAACGTCAGCGTGACAATCAAGGAACCGATTAGCGCGAACACCATCGTGTCCGCCATCGGTTTAAAGAGCGTGCCGGACGGCCCGGCCAAAACATAGATTGGCAGGAAGCTGGCCACGATCACCGCAACCGCGTAGAACAACGGGCGATCCACCTCGGCGGCGGCGTCCTTGATGATTTCGCGGACGTTGAGCGGCGTTCCTTTTCGCAAGGCGATCTGGCGGAAAATATTTTCCACCATGACCACCGCGCCATCCACCAGGATGCCGAAATCCACCGCACCGATGGAAAGCAGATTGGCCGAAGCCTTTTGGAGGTCGAGGCAGATGAACGCGAACAGCAGCGCCAGCGGGATGGTGACCGCGACAATCAATCCCGCCCGAAAATCGTAGAGGAAAAAAATGAGGATCACGACGACCAGCAACATGCCGCGCAGGAGATTTTGCTCCACGACCTTCGTCGTCAGCTTGATCAAATCCGTCCGGTCGTAGAACGGAACCACTTTGACATCCTTGGGCAGGATTTGATTGTTGAGCTCCTTGGTCTTCGCTTCGACGCGCTTCAGGACGTCTTGGGTTTTATCGCCCGTGCGCAACAAGATGACGCCTTCCACACAGTCGTCCTGTTTCTCGTAGCCGAACTCACCGAGGCGCGGCGCGATGCCGATGACCACGCGGCCGACGTTCTTGAGCAACACCGGGGTGCCATTATTCACCGCCAACACCACGTTGCCGATGTCCTCCAAGGTTTCCAAGCGACCGAGGCCGCGCACATAATAAAACTGGCCGCCTTGCGAATAAAACCCGCCGCCGGCGTTGCCATTGTTGGCCGCCAGTGCAGCCTCCACCTGTAACACCGACAGGCCGACCCCGGCAATCTTGGCCGGATCGAGCAGCACCTGGTATTGCATGGTGCCGCCGCCAAAGCCCGAATCATCCGCCACACCCGCGAGGGATTTGTAGGCGGGTTCGATGATCCAATCCTCGAAAGTTTTGAGTTCCATCGGCGACCGATCGGGGCTTTGCAGCACGTAGCGATAGATCAAACCCGAAGGCGAGGACAAGGGCGACACCGAAGGCGTCACGCCGGTCGGCAGACTGAGACTGGACAACCGGTTGAAAACTTCCTGACGGGCGAAGTTGTTGTCCGTGCCGTCGTGATAGGTCAGGATGACGTCGGACAATCCATAGAGCGTAATGGAGCGTTGCGTGGTCATCTGCGGAATGCCGTTCATCCCGACTTCGACGGGCACGGTGATCAGGCGTTCCACTTCCTCGGCGGCGTGGCCGGGCCATTGCGTGATGATCTCGACAATCGGCGGCGAAAGATCGGGATAGGCATCCACCGGCAGGCGCTCGAGCGACCGCGACCCCGCGCCGATCAATACGAGCGTCAGGAGGACGACGAGAAAGCGTTGCCGCAACGAAGAGGCGACGACGCGGTTCATCATCGAAGCCGTTCGCGGCGCGGATTCAATTGGAGGCAATGGGTCGCTCATTGGTTTTGCAGGAATTGAATAAAGATCGCACCATCAACGACAATCTGGTCGCCGACCTGCAGCCCGTCGGGAATGTCGTATTGGTCGCCGGTGCGATAACCCAAAGTCACGTGCCGCCGCGCGAAGCTGCCGTCGGGCTGGACGACATAAACAAACGGCAGGTTCACATCGTCGCGCAAAATCGCCGAGACCGGAACCAGCAGACCGGTGCTTTCCTGGCGGGCCTGAATCCGCACGCGGACATACATTTGTTTCTTGAGAAAGTCGCCCGGATTTTCGACAACCACGCGCACCATCACCGAACGGGTGTTGGGATCCACCAAGGCCGAAATGTTGTTCACGGTTCCGGAAAAGTTATTAGTCGCGATGCCCGTCTCCACTTCGGCCGAATCGCCGACGCTGACCGACGCCAGGTCGGAACCAAAAATTTGCGTCATGACCCAGACGCGCGAAAGATCGGCCACCGTGAAACACGGCGTGGTGCCCGCCGTCAACAGCTCTCCGGGCGTGATGAGTTTTTCCACCACGGTTCCCGCGATGGGCGAGTTAATCATGCCCCCGGGCCGCGAAACCGGCCGGCCGGCCTGAAGGTCTTTGATGACTTGCGGATCAAGGTTCAGCGAGACGAGGGTTTGCAGCGCGGCGTCGCGGTCCGCCTCGGCGTTGGCGGCGTCGGTTTGGGCCTGTTCTTCTTCGCGCTGGGCCACGCCGTTGTGCTGGATCAAATCCTTGTCCATGTCGGCCACCCGGCGGAGGGTCTGGGCGGTGGCGAGCGCCTTGCGATAAGCGCTGATGGCCGCCGCAAAGTCGGGTGAATCCACTTCCGCCAACGGGTCACCAGCCTTGACCTTGTCGCCGGGAGAAACAAGCAGCCGCGACACCGGTCCGCCGAACGGTGCCAGCACGCTCGTGGCCTGATCGTTGTCGAAGTCAACCGTCCCGGTCGTCTCCGTCGTCTTGTGAAACTTGGACGGCGCGACGGTGTAAAATTGGATTTTCTGCCGCTGTTCCGCCGTTAGTGTCACGTTGCTGGCCGTCACGGATGACGCTTGTTCCTTGCTGTCAACTTTGGGTGAACAGCCGGTGAACGAAACGATCGTTGCCACGGCCAAGACGGCAACGGCAAGCGCGCGTGGAAATTTTCCGTCCTGTAGCGGCGCTCTGTGAGCGCCGAAGAAACATAAATCTGCGGGCAAAGCACGGCGGTCACAGACCGCCGCTACAACGGAAAAAGAATTTTGCAGAAATCTCAATTTATTTTTCATTTTTATCTTTGGTTAAATCCGCACGATGCCACCACCCGCCGCCCAGCGCCTGAAACAATGCCGCCGTGTCGGCATAACGACTGGCCTGCGCCTGCACCAGATTGATGCGGGTTTGCTGATAGGCTTGCTCCGCGCTTAAGAGTGCGAGGTAGCTGATGTAGCCGTCGTGCCATTGTCGTTGGGAAAGATCCAAGGTTATTTGCGCGTCATCAGCGGCGGTGGCTGCGGCCTTCAAACCCTCGGCGTCCTGTTCCAGCGCCGTCAAAGTGTCGGCAACATTTTGAAAAGCGGTCAGCACCGTGCTGCGATATTGTTCCGCCGCCTGAACGTAGGCTGCCTTCGCCGCGCGCTCCTGATGCAGCAACCTCCCGCCTTGGAAAAGCGGTGCGGTCGCCGCCGCGCCCAAACCCCAAAGGCCCGTGCCGGACGAGAAGACCTTATCCAGTGACAGCGCCGTGCTGCCGGCATCTGCGGTCAGCGTGATATTGGGCAGCCGGTTCGCGATGGCGATGCCGATCTCCGCGGTCGCGGCGTGCAGATTGGCCTCGGCTTGCAAAACGTCTGGACGCTGCGCCACCAGTTGCGACGGCAGGCTCACCGGAATTTCTTCCGGCAATTGTAAACTTGAAAGCTCACATTTTTCCGCCGGTGCCTGATTCGGAAACCGGCCGACCAGCACCGCCAGCAGGTCGCGTAGCTGCGCTGATTGTTTGAGGAGCGGCGGCAACGTGGCGATGACTTGCGCGAGTTGTGATTCCTGCGCGACAACATCAATCCGGCCAGCATAACCTTTCGTGTATTGGTATTGCAGGATTTGCACCATGTTGGAGTTGAGATCAATGAGCTGGCGGGTCGCGTCAATCTGCGCCTGCACCGCGCCCGCCTGAATCGCCGTGACCACCACGTTGGCGGTCAGCGTGGTATAGGTCGCAATCATTTGGAAACGAACGTTCTGTTCCTGTGCCTTCACCGACTCTACAGTCCGGCGGTTCAGGCCGAAGACATCAGGCGAATACGAAACACTGACCTGCGGGGTGAAAAGATTGTATTGAAAGATGTTTGCGTTGGGCGTGGGTGCAATTAATTCGGATTGCTTCTGGCGGCTCGCTGAGAAGCTTCCCGTGACACTGGGATAGTAAACGCCCCGTTGCGCCAGAACATTTTCCTTGGCCACCGACAATGCCGCTTGCGCCGCCTTAAGATCTGGATTGTTGGTAAGCGAGAGTTCAATCAACTCATTGAGCGGCTTGGAATGAAACAAAGTCCACCAGTCTCCGGAAATGTCGCTGCCCTTGACAAAGCGCTGGGCCTCCCCGCCGGCGACATTTGTGGTGGTGACGGTGGTCGCGAGCGGACGGGCGGTGTAATCGCTGACCGCCGGAGCCGCCGGTCGCTTAAAGTCAGGCCCCACCGCGCAACCGACAAGCAGCGTTAAACCCAATGCCCCGAGAAAAGCAAGAAAGCGCGAGCGTGGCGAAATGGCGATCATCTGGGCCCACCGTTCTTTGCTCAATTCACTCATTGACTTGTAGGTGGAGTTCCACCGGCCTGATGGTTAAATTCTTCATAATTGCGCATTCCCTCAATTTTCCAAACGGCCCCCGCCCAAAGGCATGGTGCCGTAATTATTCGGGTTAAACCAAACTAACGAAATCCGGTCCACGAAGACCGGTGAATTTTCAGGAATGGAGGAGCGAAACCGGCGGGCCGCGGCCAGGCGGAAGCGTTTCCACCAGCGCGTTAAAAACTGAAGCCGAAGTCAGCGGAATAAATTCAAAGGGTGCAACCGGGATCACGGCTGCCACTTCCACGACCGACGAATCCACATGACCGTGAGCGAACATGGTGACAGCGCAATGATGTTCCGAACTGTCGCTGTCATGATGAAGAGCATGATGTAGGGCCGGATAGGCAGCCAACGCCAAGAGGGCCAGTATCTGCCAAACGAGTAGCGTGGACAGAACTGCTTTTGCAGTCGGGCCAAAACTAAAACATTTCCGGCATTTCCAGTTTAGTCGCACGATGGCGTGTGAAAGTTGTCACACTCTCGCCGACTGTGCAAGCATGATGGGTGCAAATGCCAATTCAAACTCTGCTCACATTCCAAAGCATAATTTCAAACGAACCACTATCTTACGAATATTGAAAACCTTCAGTGAACGCACTCAGTAAAACCTTCAGTAAGTGGGTAAGTAATGGTTCGTCCGGGTAGTGAAAGAGTTGCTTGCATTTGTTGATGAAATATCATATTTTTACCACTGAAAACAGACGTGAACCGCCCGATTCCGACCCTCGCCTCTGCTGATTCAAGAAATTCTGTATTCGGGTCAGTTTGCCGTCGCCAAATCTGCCCTGCAGCCGGATACCGTGTCCAACCCAAATGCCGGCCTGGCAAAACAGTCAGAATGGGTGTAACCGTTTTGGGGCGATTCGGCATGACTGGATTTGCCAAGAGATTTGCCAAGAAGCCGAGACATGCCGCTTTGTTCATCCGAAGGAGTGAATGCTTTGCGGTGCCGGGACGCGACAGGCAAGTGAGTTCTAAACCCGGATTTCCCGGATTCGCTTCACAAGTCAGTGTCATTGACATATAATGGAGCTGTTCATTTGCGTGAAACCCAGATACATCCGCTCCCTACGCTTTTACACCACCCACCCGGTCTTGGAGCCGAGGAAAGGTTTGATGGAACTGGCAGAGCTGATAAGATGTTGGTCAATGAAACTGAATCGGCCGGATGGACGTGAGGAGTAAAGCCACATGGGAAATGTCGGATAAAATCCAGTTTGGAAAAAACGGCTTTTGGACAGCCGTTTATACGATTCCCTTGATTTGCGACTGGATTCTTGCCACGAGAGCAAACTTCTTCTCTCTAATGCTAGTTCTCGTCCTCTCCGTAACGGCGGCACACGCGGCGGAAAGGCAGACGCTACACGGTCACGTGCCGGCTGCTGTGGGAGATTTCCACTTGCAGCCGGTGGGACGCCTGCCGGCTCAAGAGCGCCTGAGCCTGGTGATAGGGTTGCCACTGCGCAACCGGGAAGAGTTCAACAACTTGCTCCAGCAGATTGATGATCCCTCTAGTCCCCAATACCGTCGGTACTTAACACCGCAGCAAATAGCCGAGAGGTTCGGTCCGACGGAACAGGATTATCAGGCCGTTGTCACCTTCTCGCAAGCGAACGGTCTGGAGGTGAGCGGCACCCATGCTGACCGCACATTGTTGCGCGTTGATGGTACAGTGGCAGATATCGAGAAGGCCTTCCATGTGACCATGCTGGTCTATACTCACCCAACAGAAGCCCGCACGTTTTATGCGCCGAATGTCGAACCATCCCTCGACCTGGCTGTTCCTATACTGCACATCAGCAGTCTTAACAACTACATCCTGCCTCGCCCGTCAGGGCATATCGGAACACCGCGAAAGCAAGGGGCGGACGCCACGCCTGCGGCGGGTTCTGGACCAGGCGGTGCTTATTGGGGAAACGATTTCCGGGCAGCCTACGTTCCGGGCACTTCACTGATCGGTGCTGGGCAGGCCGTCGGACTGCTGGAATTGGACGGATATTACACAAGCGACATCAGGACCTATGAAACCAATGCCAACCTGCCGAACGTCACCCTGACGAATGTCCTGATTGATGGGTTCGGTGGAACCCCGGACACTGATGCTAACCGGGTGGGAGAGGTGTCACTGGACATCGAAATGGTGGTCTCAATGGCGCCAGGACTTTCCAAGGTGATTGTCTATGAAGCCCCTAACTGCTGTTACTATTGGGTGGACATCCTGAAGCAGATGCAGGAAGACAATATCGCAAAACAACTCAGCTCTTCCTGGCTTTTCGATTACGATGACCCAAACGCAGACACGGTTTACCAGGAATTTGCCGTGCAAGGGCAGTCGTTTTTCCAGTGTTCCGGGGACTATCTGGCCTTTTACAGTGGGGTAACGCAGTGGACAGACGACCCGAATGTCACGCTGGTTGGCGGCACGATGTTGACGACGACCGGCCCAGGCGGTTCCTGGGTATCTGAGACCACTTGGAACAACGGCAATGGCACCAATGGGAGCGGCGGAGGCAGCAGCACCAGTTACATGGGTAATTTTTCAATTCCGAGCTGGCAGCAAGGGATCAACATGACGACGAACCACGGATCGACTTCGAGGCGCAACGTTCCGGATGTCTCGCTTGTTGCATATAACGCCTGGGTCGTGTGGAACAATGGGTCCAAAGACTGGTGGTGGGGCACCAGTATTGCAGCCCCCTTGTGGGCGGGCTTCACAGCCTTGGTCAACCAGCAGGCCGCAATTTATGGGGAACCAATGGTTGGTTTTCTTAACCCCGCCCTCTACGCAATCGGCACGGGATCACTGTACTCCACCTGCTTCCATGACATCACGACAGGTAACAATACTAACAGCCATAGTTCCGGCCTTTATTACGCCACTGCCGGCTACGACCTTTGTACGGGGTGGGGAACGCCGACCGGGACCAACCTCATCAATGTCCTGACCAGTTCGCCGTTCATTTATCGAACCCTTCGCAATTCCGACGGCAGCGTGACGCTCTCTTTCGTGTGTCCGCCCAGTTCAACCAATGTGGTGCTTTCTGCCACCAACCTTTCACCGCCCGTCATCTGGCAACCACTCTCAACCAACATCGCCGGAGCCGACGGCAACTGGCAATTCACCGACACCAACGCGGCCAGTTATCAAACGCGGTTCTACCGGTCTCTCACACGATGATCATCACAACGCTGCTTCTCAGGACACCAATGGGTCGGGTATGCATAAAGTCATTAATTGACGGGTATTTTAGCATGTTTCCTCGGAGAGGAAGTCCGTTGGTTCGCCGGGCCTTGAAATAGTGAACAACGGCTCACGGAGCCCGGCTCATCGGACGGTTACGAGATGACTTCCAGGATTCCATCACGATGGGCTCCGGGACGGATCTTGTCCGTAAATCCAGTCGTTGATTTGCGCGCATTTTTCCTTGCGGCTTGCCCGCCGGTCCATACGCTTTTGGGCGCGGGGCCGCGCGGGGAAGAGGTTGGTCAAGTACCATGAGCAAAAACAATATTTGAATTTTACCATCATCGCATGACCGCCCATCAAATTGTGGCCAGAGCCCGGAACCTGCCTCGAATTTCCACGGCGGGCCTGAAATTGGTCGATTTGCTGGAAGACTCCGAGAACAACACCGGCGAGGCGATCGACCTGATCCGGTCCGACCCTCTCCTCACGGCCAAGTTGCTGCGGGTCTGCAATTCGTCGGCGCTGGGTTTGGCGGAAAAGGTTTCCTCGATCGACCAGGCCGTGCTGCTGCTGGGCTACAACCAGGTTCTCAGCATGGTTCTTTCGCTGGCGTTCGGAAGCGGCATGACCAGCGCCCTGCCCTGTTACGGGATCGAGAAAAACGGCCTGTGGCGGCATTCATTCATGGCCGCGACCGCGGCTGAAACCGCGGTCAATCGCAGCCTTTATATTGGCGTGGACGCTTCGGTCGCTTTTACCGCGGGGTTGCTTCACGACATCGGCAAGCTGGTCATGGCGGAGGTGTTGTCAGGTGAGGCGCACTCGGCGATCCACAAGCACAGTGAGGACGAAGGGTTGGGCAGCATCGAGGCGGAACGCGAGGTTCTGGGCACCGACCACGCCGAGGTGGGGGCTTGCCTGCTTCACATCTGGCGTCTCCCGGATTGGATCGTCGAGGCGATCGCTCACCATCATAAGCCGGCCTTGGAGCCCAGCCCACAACTCTCCGCCATCACCCATCTGGCCAACCGGATCGCCCATCTCGCCGAGGCGGAACCCGGTTCGGAAGCGTATGCGTTCAAGAGCAACGAACGCATTGTGCAGGTTTTTGAACTGAATATACGGGAACAGGATGAATGGCTGGAAGCGGTCCGCAAATCCGGCGCGCGGGCCATGGAACTGGTGCAGGTGGTCGGTTAACGCGCCGGCCCGAGCCCTATCAGCCCGTTTAAAAACTCTTTCCGTTGCAGGAGCCGATGTGAGGAGGCTCAAATCTCTTCGGCAACGAGGGTGAATTCAGAGCCTCCTCACGTCGGCTCCTGCTTTTTCAATGGGCTATCCGTCCTCAAAACTTGTTCTCGACAAACGGTTCTCCCTCGGCAACGTTGGTAGCATGTCCAGTTGGTACAGCACAGTGGATGTTTGTGCCCTTCCCGAATGCGAAACCCGCGCCTGCCGCTTCCGCCATGCAGGTTCTCAGCGGCGGCGCACCCGCCACCCGTCCAGGCTCCTCTGTGCGGCAACGGTGAGCCTTCTCATGCTGACGGGTTGCCTCGATTGTCTCGCCCAAAACATCTATTTCACCAACCGATCTGAGACCATTGCGAACGCCGGGGGCGAATCGATCCATGCGGAGCTGGTGTACGCAGACATGGACGGAATCATCTACCGATGTCCGGGAGGCGGCGGCCGACTCAGTTATACAAACCTGTCCCTGACCGAATTGGAATCCCTGGGCGTGCCCACCAACCGGGTCGCTGTGGCCGAACAACGCGCAGCGCTTCGGTCGGAGCAGAAGAAGGAGGAAGCCGCGCGACAGGCGCAGCAGGCAGCCCTTGCTCTTGAGTTGATGGCCGAACGAAATCAGGCATTGGCCGCGCAACAACAAGCCGCAGGCATTCAACCGACCCCGGGCCAGAATCAGCCGAAGCAGCACAAGAAAAGCAATAAGGCTGCACCCCCTCCAAGTTCGAATTAGACTCCGACGCGCTTCGCGCCTGAACGGAGGGTTCCGGACGACGGGCAGCACCCGGGGATGTGAAGCAAATCTCTTCCTGTCCGGCAGCCATCGCGATATCCTTTCCGTATGCCAGTCCCTGTCATCGGTATCGCGCAGATGCGCGAGTGGGAAAGCGTCACGTGGACCGCAGGACGGACCGAAGCGGAAGTCATCCGGCGCGTGGGCCAAGCCGTCGCTCATCGTGCCCTGGAGTTGACCAAACCCGGCGACCTCATCCTGATCGTGGCCGGCAAAGGGCACAATGGGGATGATGCGCGTTGGGCGCGGGAGTACCTGATCGAGCGACGCGCGGAAGTGCTGGAAGCCGGGGATCCCGAAGCCGCATTCCCGAAGTTGGACGCCATCTTGTCGCTTCGGCCTGCGCTGGTCATTGACGGCCTTTTCGGAATTGGCATCAACCGCGGCCTGGATCAGCCGTGGATTCGATTCATCCAACGCATCAACGCCGGCCGGTTGCAGGTCCTGGCGGTGGATGTTCCCTCCGGGTTGAACGCGGACACCGGCAGGCCCGAGGGTACGGCTGTCGAGGCTTCCGTCACCCTGACGATTGGCGCGGTGAAAAAAGGAATGCTCGAGCAGGAAGCGTGGAAATACGTCGGCCGGCTGGAAATCGCGATGGACGTCGGGCTGGTTCCGTGTCCGATCAGGAGTGAACTCGAATGGACATTGCGCGAGGATTTCGCGGGGTTTCCGCCGCGGCGGCCGGCGGCGGATCACAAGGGAGATCACGGCCATCTCGCGATCCTCGCCGGCAGCGTGGGCTACCACGGGGCGGCGGTCCTGGCCGCCCGAGCAGCCCAGCGCGCCCAACCGGGGCTGCTTTCTCTTTTCGCGCATGAACCTGCCTATATCCCCATCGCGGCACAGTTGCAGGCCGTAATGGTTCATCCTTGGAAAACCGATCCGGATCTGTCCGGCGACTTCAGCGCGGTATTGGTCGGACCCGGACTCGCCGCGCGAGATCTGCCCGGGGAAGTGAGACGGTTGACGGGCCGGTTGTGGACCGGGTTTGAGGGGCCTGTGGTTGTGGATGCCAGTGCGCTCGACTGGTTGCCGGCGGAGGCTCCGCCGAAGAATGCGATTCGAGTGATCACGCCGCACCCGGGCGAGGCGGCGCGGCTCTTGAAAACGACTTCTGCGCGGATCCAGGCGGATCGTCTCCAATCCTTGCGCGAACTTTCGACGAAATTCGGCAATTGCTGGGTCGTGTTGAAAGGCCATCAGACCCTCATCGGCCGCGGCACGGGACAGGTTTGGGTCAATTCCTCGGGAAATCCGCATCTGGCGCAAGGCGGGGCCGGCGACGTTCTTGGCGGATTTGTGGCGGGTTTCCTGGCGCAACCGGCTTTGGCGGCCGACGCAGGCCGGACGCTTCGCTTAGCCGTGTGGCAGCATGGCTTCGCAGCGGACCTGCTTCAGATCTCACGGTCCAACTGGTCGGTGGAAGATCTGGCGGAAACACTGGGAGCCGTGCCAGCCTGAACCCTGGGAACTCCGTCCAACCCGCCGTCAAGACAGGCAGCCGGTTGAATTTTCTTCCTTTGCAGGGAATCATTTGTTAAGGAACACGGATTGTGCGAACGACTTATTGCACCGGTATTGCCTTGGCATTGGTGTGGTTGGCGGCGGTAATCGCCCGTGCGGACACGTACCAACTTCTGGACGGACAAACCCTGTCCGGAGACGTCGTCTCCTTCAATGAGAGCGGCCTGGTCGTGCGATTGGCCGACGGCAAATACGCGGATCGCGTGCCGTGGACAAAGTTTCCCCAGGACGACCTGAAGAAGCTTGGACAGAATCCGAAGATAATGCCGCTGGTCGAACCTTTCCTGGAGGTGTCACAGGAGGAACATGCCAAGAGGCCGGACATCAAAGTGAGAATTCCGCTCCGCCTCGAACGGCCCCAGGTGCAATCGTTGTTCGGAGCCCTGTTTTCATCGAGTGTCGGAGTGTTTGTGTTGATTTTGATTTACGCCGCCAATATTTACGCCGCTTTCGAAGTAGCGGTTTTTCGCTCGCAGCCGAAGGTGTTGGTATGCGGCCTCGCCGCCATCCCGCTCGTGGGTGTGCTGTCGCCGATCGTCTTCCTCTCGCTGCCAACCCGGACGGAGCCGAGTTCGGAAGAATTGGTTGCCCCCGAGGTGACGGCCGCCGCCGTCCAGACGTTCT
This sequence comes from Limisphaerales bacterium, assembly GCA_003159675.1. GTDB lineage: Bacteria > Verrucomicrobiota > Verrucomicrobiia > Limisphaerales > BOG-1460 > BOG-1460. Next base: position 1,327 of record PLQC01000045.1, on the reverse strand, counting down.
CCGTTCCGGGAACACCGGCGGCCGAGCCGGCAGCTGGGGCCGCACCCGGAAGTTTGCGGTTGATTCCCGGGGAAGGGGCGCGATCGACGACCTCCCTGCCCGTCACGCAGGTCTTCCAGCGCGGCGCGTACACGTTCAATCGCCGCTTCTTCGAGACCAAGTTCCCCGGGTTTTTCGGCATCATCCGACGGGACGCCGAGAAGGATATGGTGCTCGTGTTCAAATCCGCGCGGGGCGAATATGTGGGGCAACGCATCTCCAGAATTGCGGCCAACGACATTCACCTCACCGTTCAAAAGGGCCCGGCGAGCGAGGAAGTCATGGTTCCGTTCACTGAGATCCAGGAAATCCAATTGAAACACAAGGACGCTTGAGAGGTGTTGGTGGCCGAGGACGGAATTTCCAGCCCCTGCTTGCTTCCGGCTCCCGACTGCCTATGAAATACAGAACGATCCTGCTGTTTGGCGCGCCCGGCGCAGGCAAGGGAACTCAGGGAAGAATTCTGGGGACCATTCCCAATTTTTTCCACTGCGCCTGCGGTGACGTCTTCCGGAACTTGAGCATCGAAGGCCCCGTCGGCCTCACTTTTGTCGAGTATTCCAGCCGGGGTGAACTGGTGCCCGACGAGCCGACGATCGAACTCTGGCGCCAGTCGATCGCAGCGAACACCGCGACCGGCCGGTTTCGGCCCAAGCTGGACACCCTGGTGCTCGACGGCATCCCGCGAAACGTGCCTCAGGCTGAAATGCTCAAAGACACCCTGAATGTCTTCGCCATCTTTTATCTGCGCAGCACGAACAGCCAAAGCCTGGTCCAGCGCATCCAGCGGCGGGCGATCCGGGAAAACCGCCTTGATGACGCCAGTCTCAAGGTCATCCGCCGCCGCCTGAAAACATACGAGGAAGAAACAAAGCCGGTGCTCCATTATTATGGCAGGAATCTCGTGCACAACATCAACGCCGACCAGATCCCCGCAAAAGTGCTGGTTGACATCCTGCGGCACGTCGTAAAGGTTTAGCCTGCATGACACAGCAGTTTGGAGCCTTCACCGCGAGCGAACTCTATTGCCCGAAATGCGGGACCTCTCAACCGGTGCGCGAGCGCCTGTTGCTCGTATTGCCTGCCGGTGAATTGCACGAATTTACCTGCTCCCGCTGCGCCACGTCGCTGGGCAAACGCACGGTCTCCGGACCCGCCATCGCCCCCGCAGGCCCGCCGCCCAGACAAGCCGCCCCACCCCGCCGACTGCTCCTGAGATAACTCGGGCCGTGCATCCGCCGCGCCGAACTTAAAAAAGGAGGATTTATCCGCGAATTTCGGGTATGTG
>PLQC01000101.1 GCA_003159675.1 Limisphaerales bacterium | reverse complement strand
TTGCCGCCGCCCTGCAACGTCAATTGCAACCCATTGATGCCATTCTGCACGTCCAGCACTCCGGCAAGCTGGTTGAACACCACTCCCGTCGCGATCGCCGTGTAATTGGCAAACTCGCTAGCCCCGCCTGATTTGCGGAAGGTGCCATAATTGTTAAAGAAAGCGGTGCCGCCGAAATCATCGCCCATGAGCTGATCGTTCTGCGCGTCCCACAAGCCATAATTGCAAATCGTGGCGCCATTGCCCATGCGAATCCGTCCGTCATGCCACACCACCGTGCCATTGTTCGTCAGTACCATGCCGTTCATGTCATGATTATTTGCGGTGGTGAGATTCAGTGAACTAGCGGCAGCCAGCGTCAAAATCCCGCCCAAACCGCCGGCGGTCCAGCCAATCGTTCCACTCAACACCGCGTTGGGGTTGCCTGCAAGCGTGCCGCTGTCCACGGTGAACGAGCCGCTGGGATTCACGGTCAACGGGCCATTCAATGTCAACGTCTGGTTGTTGAGCGAAAGCGTCACCGTCCCCGCGCCATTCATGCCCAGAATAATTCCGCCCACCGTCGGGCTGATGTCCAAAGTGACTGTGACGCCCGCGGTGGTGATGATGGCGGTGTCGGTCGCGCCGGGCACCTGGTTGGGATTCCAGTTGGCGGCGTTGCCCCAGTTTCCGCTGGCGGTATTGGTCCAATTGATGGTGGCGGCTTCAGCCAAGCGGCCGGCCAGGGCGACGCAACCCATTGCAGTTGCGAGAAGGATGATTTTCATGGTTTTTGATGCGTTTTAGGTTGTGATTGAGCTTCTGTTTGTTGCTTTGCCGCCGTGACCGGTGGTTCCAATGCCCGGCAACATGCGCGTTCGTTATACGCACATATAGCAATTCTAACAATACGCATAAATGCGTAATTGTTGTTGCAACGTGGCGCAGTCGGAATTTCAACCCCAGCCTGATCGAAACTTTTGTTTCCAGGCTCTCTCGATAGAGCTTGCCGTCCGATTTCAACCTCCAATAGAATGCGGCTCCGCTGACGTGCTGCAGCGGGTTCAATCGGTGGCCTCGGTAGCTCAATTGGCAGAGCAGTTGACTCTTAATCAATTGGTTGAAGGTTCAAGTCCTTCCCGGGGCACCAGTCCCACAAGCACTTGCGCAAACTCGCAACCGTGCCGACCGTACGGATGGTCCCGAACCTGTACCCGGGACACACTCAAATGATCCTGAATCCTCCGCCATGGCCTGTGCCGCCATTCGTGGTCGAGCAGTGTCAAGAGCAGTTTCTGAATTGCTCCTGGACGAGCGCGGCAGGGTTGATTTTGTCAGCCGTCAGGTGGCACAAGGCAAGGTTGGCCGGAACGCGATAGGAACGCGACATTTGCGGATGCGTTTGTGTGCTTGTTGCTGATCTGCAATGGTAACGGAGGCGAACGGACAAATATAAAGGGGGCAGGCGCGTTCGTGGGGGCGGAAGGCGGGTGGGGTTCGCGTCGGCGGCCTGGCCGCGCAGATAAGGGCGCGGTCTCTACTTTCCGGGTTTCGTCCTTGGAAATTTGCCGCGTCTCCGAGCTTTACGGCAGGATGATGCGCCGCTCAAACCATCGTGGCGTAAACGCCGGCATCCCGCTCCGGATAGCTTTCGTAAACATGCTCGAACACCGCCGAACACTTCTGCTGGTAAAGTTCGGGTGTATAAATACGCGGGAGGCCGGTATCGAGCATGTCTTCGATGGCGAGTTTGAGTTGGGAACGGGCTGCTGACTTCTGCCGCCAGTTGATGACGAGCAGTTGCTTTAGCCGGTTCAACAGGTCCCGCGCCACCTTCTTGACCTCGGCTCGCTCGTCGGCACTCAACTCCGGGGCCGGCCGCGTGAGGATGTCGAAGATGACCAATTCCTCCTCCGTCATGTTTTCCCGGACGTGGCGGTTTTGCTCGTCTGACAGGTTGCGGCTCAGGTTTACCAATTCCCGGAACAACTCTTCAATATTCCGACTGCCGGCGTTGTAGGACTCTATCAATTCCTCGAACTTCTCCGCAAAATCGGCTCGGGTCTTGTTCAGTCGAATCAGCTTTTCGAGCTGGGCGCGGATGGCAGCCTTGAGGACTTCGAGATCGGTGTTCTTGCTCTTGGAATCCTTGAAACGGCTTCGCAGCGCCTCGAAATCAACCTTCGACAAGTCCATCACTGGGGCGGGCTTGACGGGCATGTCCACGCCCGTGATGGATGAATCGAGGAGCATCCCGATGTCGCCCATGACTTTGGTGATGTCCGCGGGATTCGGATTGAGCTTGGCGCGGATAGCGGCGGCGATGGCGGCTAAGCAGGCGACGCGGCCTAAAAATTCCAATGCCGCAGGGTCGGGCTTCACTGCGCCATAGAGGGTGCTCACAATACGCTCGTGGCCAAGGAACTCGCGGCGCAGCGGGTCGGGCGAGATCAGGGCATTCACGGCGTCGTCAATCCGCTGCAATCGCTCCATGCTGCCGGTGGCGAGTTGCTCGATAGCGGGGAGAATCACTTGGCGGGTGGCACAGAAAGTCGTTGCGGCGTTCACCGCCTGGCGTAAATCCGCAACCAGTTTCGCCTTGTCCTTCACCGGATTCTTGCCGCCCTTGCCTGCACCGTAGATCGCGAGCGCCTTCTCCAGCGATGCGAAGACATTGGCGTAGTCCACGATCATGCCGCTGTGCTTACCAGGGAACACTCGGTTTGCCCGCGCAATGGTCTGCATCAGCGTGTGATTCCGCATTGGCTTGTCGAGATACACCGTGGAACAGCTTGGTGCGTCGAATCCGGTCAGCCACATCGCGCACAGGAACACCAGCCGCAGTGGGTCATCCGGGTCCTTGAACTTCTCGTCCAGCGGCGGCTGGGACTCGTTCATCCGCTTGCGATGCGGCACGATGTCGAGGCCGTGCTTCTTCATCTGCTCGATTTCGTTCTGGCCAGGCGACACGATGAGGGCCATGTCGGAGGTCTTGAGGACATCCAGACGTCTGGACAATTCCTCCCTCCGGTCCGCTGGTAGGTCATAGCGGCCCAACTCCTTCTCTACCCGCGCCCGCTCCGCGGCCCAATGCTTCCGCACCTTGTCGTGCATCTTGAGGGCTGTGGCTTTGTCGATGGACACCACCATCGCCTTGCCGACGAATCCGCGGCCGAGAAAGTGCCGCACAATGTCCTGGGCGACGGTTTCCAGCCGGTCGTCGCGGGTGAGGATGTGGTATTGCCTGCTCAACTCCCGTTCGAGCTTCGCCTCCTGTTCGGGGTCGAGTTCCGCCGCCTCGATGAGATCATAAATGTCCTCGTTCAGGTCCGGGTTCACGAGCTGCAACTCCGGCGTACGGTTATCGTAGAAGAGCGGTACCGTCGCACCGTCCTCGACAGATTGCTGGAAGTCGTAGATGGAAACGTAATCTCCGAATACGTCTTTTGTCCGTTCCTCGCCGGCGATAAGCGGCGTGCCGGTAAAGGCAAGGAACAGTGCCTTGGGCAGCGCCACGCGCATGTTCAGCGCCAGGGCATCATATTGGCTGCGGTGTGCCTCGTCCGTCAAAACGATGACATCCTGCCTGTCACACAGCACAGGCATGACGCCATCGTTACCCTCACCCCGTCCCTCTCCCAGTGGGAGAGGGTGGCCCGAAGGGTCGGGTGAGGGTGTTTCAGCCCGAGCCTTTTCGGGCTGAAACTTATGGATAAGCGTGAAGACGTAGCGATGATTCCCGCGCAGTAACTCCCGCAGGTGGGCACCACTTGAAGCATGGCATTGGTCGCCCTCGGCTTCGCTCACCGCCCCGGTGGCCTTGAACGTCTTCGCAATTTGATCGTCCAGTTCCACGCGGTCGGTCACGACCACGAATGTCCAGTTGCCCGCCACCTTGCGCAACACCTTCTGCGCGAAGAACACCATAGCCAGGCTCTTGCCGCTGCCTTGGGTCTGCCAAAAGACGCCGATTCCGTTGGACCTCGGCGTCTTACCCGCACCCCCAGCCCCTCTCCCAAAGGTTGAGGGGAGATTCAAGGCCGCCGCAATTTGTTGCAAGAACTGCCCGGGCTCATCCACGACGAACTGATTTTGGAAGCGGAGGACCTTAAAACCGAGCGAGCGGAGGTAAGCATCACGTTGCGCGTCCTTCGCCATCACTTCTGCAGTCTTGTGGACTTCACCGTCCAGTTCCACGTCCAGTTTGTGCTCCGCGCAGCAGAAGTCCGCGATGTAATTTCCGATTTGATGTTGCCGACGGAACTTCAGTCCCTCGAACCGCCGGTCGCGCAACATCTCCCAAGCGAGGCCTTCCGCCGGTGTCTGCTGCCGACGAAGTTCCCGCGCGCGATCCACCAGTCCGGAGTATTGAAGACCGCCGCGATAATGCCCCTCTACTTCTGGGAGAGGGGTTGGGGCGAGGGTGGCGGGATTGGCCAATCCCGGACGAATCCGCAGCAACGACGCAATCGCTGCATTGACCCCAAGCACCTGATGGTTCTGGCCAATAATCTTGGCCAATCCCGCCTTGTGCTCCGAGAACAGTGTGAAATTCTCGGCCAGATCGAGCAGGCGCGCCTGGTCGCACGTTCCACGAATCATCACCTCCAGCGACACCCGGCGTGGCTCGTCCTCGCGCTCGATGCGTTTCCACTCGAAGAACCGCTCCCAATCTGCCGTGAGCGAGCCGACGCGGCTGTCCGTGCCATTCGAGGCGATAAGAAGCGCGTTGAGCCAGAACAGCGCCGGGATCTGCTGCTTGTAGTGCGTCAGGTTCTCGTCGAACGCCGCGCGAGCGGGCACGCCCGGCTTCTTCAACTCGATGACCACCAGCGGCAGGCCGTTGACGAAACCGACCAAATCCGGCCGGCAGGTGTAGAGCGCGCCGGTGACGCTGAACTGGCTGACCAGCAGGAAATCATTCGCGGCGGGGTTTTCCCAGTCGATGACGCGAACTCTTTCCGTTCGCTGACCTCCAACGCTGCGCAGCGATTCCTCCGCGCCGCGACCCTCACCCCGTCCCTCTCCCACTGGGAGAGGGTGACGCAAAGCGGCGGGTGAGGGTGAGTCTTCCGGCTCTGGAATACTGACGCGAATCCCGTCTTTGATGAGCGTATAAATCTCCCGATTGGCAGCCGGAAGACTCATGGCCGAACGGTCGCGGGTCAATTCATCTACGGCGGCGGTGATGGCCTCTGTCGGCAGCGCTGGATTCAACCGCTCCAATGCCGCGTGCAGTCGGGACACCAAGACGACCTCGCCCGGCGTTTCACGTCCGAGGGTACCGCCCGTGCCAAAGACCTCCTCCATCGCTGACACTGTTTGCCAGCCAAGCTCTGCGAACAACCCGATGGCGGGCTGCTCGACAAGCTGGTCTTCGGTGTAGGCGTGGGCGCTCATCAATTGGACAATTTCTCTCAATAATTACAGGCTTTATCCGATAATATCCAAGTTGACGTTACCCAAGCGCTTGGGTATTGTAATCCCGCACCGGCAATTGGGCTTTCTTGTCCCAACCGAGGACTGAAAACAGTCGTCCGGTGTGGCAGAAAAATTTAAAGGTCCCACCCCGGTGACAAGAGCCCAATGGGCTCTCTCGAAAGAGTAGCCAGGGTGGTCATTTTTTTGGAGTCGAAATTTCATCTTTAATACGGAAATCCACTTCCCGCTTTCAGCACGTCCCACTCGCTTCGCACCGCCTCGCGAATCCGCTCAAACGACCGCGCATCCTGTCCCGCCCATTTCCGGTAGATCGCCCAGGTGCAATAATCGGCGATTTGCAAATCCATGTTCGACTTCGATGCATGATGCAGGACGCGATACCTCACCCCCGCCGGCAGCATTGCAGCCGGCGTCGTCTTTACGCCCTTCTCAATCGCGCTGCGCTTGCGCTGGATGGGTAGATTGTCCGTGAACACGATTACTTCCTTGAACTCGCTCAATGGATGTTGCGCCAGGATTGACCGCAACAAATTCCCAAGCACCTGCGGATAAAATTGTTCCTCGCCCCGCAATGCCGCGTCTACCTTCTGCTTCTCCACGATGATGGAATCCACCCGCACCCCGGCCAGATTCCGCTCAATGATGTCGAACACCCGGTTCCGTACCGCGGACACCGTGGTCCAGCCAAGCGCCGCGAACAACCCGATGGCGGGCTGTTCGATGAGCTGGTCTTCGGTGTAGGCGTGGGACATGAAAAATCAGTTCTTGCAATGTGTGCCACGGAGGCATACATTCTGGCCGTGCCAACTTTGGTAAAGAAAGAGCCAAAAAGCCAGCGATTTGTCGCCCGGGTGACGGCGGCGGACAAGGAGCTGTTCCAGAAAGCGGCCGCGATTCAGGGACGCTCGATGGCTAAATTCATCATCACGCACGGCCGTGAAGTGGCTCGCCAGGTCGTCAATCAAAGCAATCAGATTGAGCTTGATGCCGCCCAATCCCGGCGGTTTGTTGAAGCGCTCCTTGCGCCGCCGCGACCGCCGACCCCGGCCATGCGGGAGTCCATCCGGGCTTACCGCAAATCGGTTAAGAGTGATTTGGACTAAACGTTCCATCCGCCGGCCTCGCGTTCCACCAGTTCGCTCATCGGCATAAACATCCTGCGCCCGTCAAGCGCTCGGAACCCGTGACTTTCGTAAAACGCGCGGGCCTTATCATCCTTGGGGTCGGTCACCACAAGCACCGCTCCCACCTCGGCGCTGTGGCGAACACACCGGCGCAGCGCATCAATGAGGAGCAGGCGTCCCACCCCTTTGCCTTTCCAGGTCAGGTCGCGGGCGAGCCGCCCGATCAGTGTCGCCCCCAACTGCGGGTATCGCGGCAGCCGCTTCGTAACCGCCTCGGGCAATTCCCGCATGGCGACGGCGGTTTGCGACAACGTGTAATAACCCACAATCCGTCCCGGGTCGGCTTCCGCCACCAGGACAAAACACGCCGAGGAGCGCGCCTGCATTTCCTTCCGCGCCCGCGTCCGCAGAAATTCCGTCAACTCTCGGGACTCGCACACAAATTCGTTCCGCCGATGCTTCGCGACGGACAAGGGTTCGATGAGATAGGGCCGGCTCATTTCTCCCCTTTCGGTTTTGCCGATTTCTTCAGGCTGACCAGCAGGAAATCGTTGTCCGCCGTCCCTCCATCGCGGGACCAGTCCACCACTCGCAACCGGTCCGTCTTCTGCCCTCCCGCCTTGGTGGGATCACGGTCCGGCACGGACACTTTGATGCCGTCCTTGAGCAGCAGATATACCTCGCGGTTCGCCGCTTCCAGGCTCATAGCCGAGCGGTCGCGGGTTAATTCATCCACGGCGCCGGTGATGGCTTCCGGCGGCAACGCGGAATTCAACCGCTCCAACGCCGCGCGCAACCGGGACACAAGCACCACCTCGCCTGGCGTCTCGCGTCCAAGCGTGCCACCCGTGCCGAAGACTTCCTCCATCGCCGACACCGTGGTCCACCCAAGCTCAGCGAATAGCCCGATGGCGGGCTGCTCGACAAGCCGGTCTTCGCTGTAGGCGTGGGGCATGGCGACAAATGCTCAGTCGTTTCCGTATTCTTCCTCGAACTCGCGTTCTCTGGCTTCTCTGGTTGAGAATTCTTCTTGCACCTCCGCCGCCACAATTTCTTTTGTGCCGTAGAGGTGTAGCCCGCAAACTGGGCAGACGAATGCTTCAACAGTGAACGATTTTTCCACTATCTCGCTCGGCGGTTCGCCATACTCTTCACCATCCGGTCCATAGTCCGTGTAGCCAGGCTCAGTATCGATCACCTCTTCATTCCACAGTGTCCCCCCCAAGAATCCCGATGCGAGGCAAGCTGGACATTTCGCGCGGTCGCGACCATCCCAGGTGTGATCGTTCCAAGTGAGCATCTTCGATTCTTCGATGGTTTCTTGTCGCCGCTTTGGGTCTTGATACTTTTTCTCGAAATCTTCTTTGCAACGGGACACGCGATGCTTGACTACCCATTGCAACGCCTCCTCTGCTTGTTCGATAATCTTTGCCGGTGCTTTTGAATCTTCTGCCCCAAGCCAAGATTCCAACGTTTCATCCTGCATCGCCAGGACAGTCTCCACGGCGCCCCAAAACTCTTTTTCCCACGCTTCTGCTGTCATTCCAGAGAACGGCGATTCGCCGGAATGCAGCTCCGCGTTTCTCCTGAGCGCCATCTGCTCGCAGAACTTTTGGTGACGTAAATCAAATGCCTTCTCGATGTGGCTCAGTCGCTCAAATAATGTCTTGGCTGTGATGGTTTTGATGTCAGGCGAAAGCTGGCGACCGCAGGCAGCGAACAGTGACTGGTAATGAGTTGGGTCGGCAACGAGAGCTGGATGGACTCTCGACAACGCCGCTTTGCCGAGTAACTCAAGAGCGAGCGACGCCCAGAGTTGATATTCCTCGGTGTCTTCGTCGGCATGGGCGCGTAACCCGCGCCGGATGTAAAGCTGGGATTTGGCGTAGAGCGCATCCCGCTCCAAGGCTGGATTTGTTGTTGGCTTCATCGTATGGATATTCTGAAAAGTTTTCTGTTGGAGTCTGAACAATCAGCGCGCCCTCGCCCGTGGAGAATTCGCCAGTTGTCCATGACGAGCACCGTGCCCGCCTCCCAATTGACGGTTTCGATGAAATCCGGCCAATTGTGTCTCGAAAGAACTTCAAGTGCCACCGAGCCGCCGGGCGTAGTTGCCGTCATGCAGCCGGGATCGAAGCGGACGAACGGACGCGTCCTTGAGAGAATGGTCGAGAAGAAGGAGTTTCGACCGTTCGTAACGCGGAGAGGTATGCTGTGGAGCAACGATGTTTGATGCTTGCTCAATGGAAGTCGTCGCGTATCCAGCAGTGGGGTGGGCCGACTGCCGCTGCCGGGGGAAGCACAAGCCAGCATCACATAGCGGCATGGCGTAAGCCAATGAGCCGTGTCGGCGTGAAGGGGAAATTCGCCAGCAGAGTGAATCTTGCTCAGGGAACGCGGCTTCGCCGTGTGCGCCTCAATCGGCATCAACGTATCGCAGAGGCTGCCACCCAAACGTGTTGGAGCCGGTATTCCGAGTCCCGTGGCGAGCGCAAGCAGTTGCTCACGCCAATCCGATTCAGCGGACGACGACACGGCAAACGACACCCAACCGCGAGTTTCTAGGACTGCCCTGTTAAGGGCGGGCTGCTCTACAAGCGAGTCTTCGGTGTAGGCGTGTGGCATGACGGGCTGGGGTTAGTTAGGAATGTTATGGCGCAACGTCTTGGTCTCTCCAAGCCTTTAACACCTTCGCAAAATCAACATCCTTCGGCGCTTCATTCCACGACTTGTAAAATGAAGCATCATCGCTGATTGGCGCTGGGTTTGGTTTCTCAATTTTGATGCGGGTCGGCATCATCACAGAATCTCCAAGGAGGATGCACTCGCCTCGTCGCAGTGTGGAGAACATGCTCGCAATCCCTCGCACAGAATCCGGCAGGAGGCTTTTCACGTATGACTGGTCATCTGGGTTTGAGATTCGCAGGCAGAGGAAACTGTTACACTGCGAGAGAATCGTGGCCGACACTTCGCGCGGGCGTTGGCTGATGGCCGTGAGACTGATGCCATACTTCCGCCCTTCCTTTGCAATACGCTCGGCTGAGTGCTTTGCCGCGTCGGTCGCTGGATCGCCGTCATTCAGGTAGATATGGGCTTCGTCGGCGAAAACCGAAATTGGGAAGCGCGTCTTATGCGCACGGCGATGCCAGTAAGCGAAATCAAAGAGGCAGCGGAGAATGAGCGAAATCACAGACGAGCGAACGTCGAACGGCACGGGACTCAAATCGACAACAATAACTTTCTTCCTTGCTCCGGCTGTTTCGCCGAGCAGCCGCCGGAACAAGACCTCCATCGACGCGCTGGTGTTGTAGATCTTCGGTTTGAAAATCAGGTCGTATCGTTTGTCATTTAAACGCGAGTCGATACGCATCAGCAGACGCGTAAACTGCCCAAACAGCGGCCCCTGCTTATCCCCTCGGTCGCCTTTGATCTTTTCCGTGTCGAGCCTCCGAAACTCGGCGAGGATTGAGTCGAAATCAAAGAACACCGGCGTATCAATGGTGATTTTCTTGATGCCGAGCCCTTTGTTTTCGGCGTGGTTTTCCTTTGCCGCTCGTAGCAACTCCTTGAACTTCGCGATTTGATTCGGTGCGGCAGACTCGCTGCGGTCCACCATGAGCCCAAGCAGTTCTTCGGAGTTCATCAGCCAATAGGGCAACTCCAGGTCGGTTGCGGAAATCACGTCGGCAGAAGCGCCAAAGGTCGTAGCGTATTCGCCGTGCAAATCGAACAGCACGATTGTCGCTTGCTGGAACGCGCACATCTTTTGAATCAGTGATGCGACGGTCCACGACTTGCCACCACCCGTCTGCCCGAGGATGGCAGCGTGACGAGTGAGGAAGGCATCGAGATTGATTTTCGCCTGCTGGCTCGGAACAAGAGAAAGTTTCCCGACGGCAAAGTCACCTTCGGCGTAGCTCGAATAAACTTTGTCGATCAGTTCTGGCGCGACGGCAAACACAGGCGCGTTCACCGTCGGAAGGACGTCAGAGCCGCGTTCAAATCTCCCGGCTGCGTCCATTGTGCCAACTATGGTGCTCCCGGAAAACT
>PLQC01000132.1 GCA_003159675.1 Limisphaerales bacterium | reverse complement strand
CGATTCTCTACGGCCAGCTCGCACCCGAAGGCAGTGTGGTGAAGACCGCCGGCATCAGCGACGAGTTCAAGAAAAGCTGCGGCCAGGGCTTCATTTTTGAAGGTCCGTGCGTGATTTTCGAAGGCCAGGACGACGCCTGTGCCGGCATTCTCGCCGGCAAGGTCAAGGCCGGCGACGTGGTCATCATCCGCAACGAAGGCCCGCGTGGCGGACCGGGCATGCAGGAAATGCTGTCACCGACGAGCTACATCGCCGGCATGGGCTTGGGCGACAAATGCGCGCTCATCACCGATGGCCGTTTCAGCGGCGGCACGGCGGGCGCGTGCATCGGCCACGTTTCACCCGAAGCTGCCGATGGCGGTCCGATTGGTTTGCTCAAAGCCGGAGATCGCATCCGCATCGATTTCCCGAATCGCCGGATGGACATCCTGGTTTCCGAAACCGAACTGGCCGAGCGCAAAAAAACATGGCAGCCCGTGAAGCGCGACCTCAACGGCTGGCTGGCGCGTTACCGCAAGCTCGTCGCCAACGCCAGCCGCGGCGCAATCCTGAGCGCCTGAAGCAAGACATCGAGCAACCGGTCCAGTTGCCCGCGACTGTGTTCGCTCGACAGGACGAATCGGAAATACCCTTCCGCCGGACCGCCGGGATATCTGAGAAACGGCGGATAAATTCCACCGGCCAGCAGTCGTTGTTTCAAATCGGCAATCTTTCGGTCGCTCGAAAAATGGACCGGGACAACCGGACCGGGCGTTTGGGGAAGAGCAACGCCTGCGTTCTGAAGGGCTTCTTTCACATAGCTCGAGTTTTGAAGCAGACGCCGGCGCAAACGACCGTCGCTCTTGAGAATCCTCAGCGCAGTCAAAGCCGCGTTGGCCAGCGGCGGCGGCAACGGTGTGCAGCCAAGAAAGAGCCGGCTTCGCGTCAGAATCTTATCCCTCAGCGCGCGCGAACCGAGCACCGCTCCGCCGTAAACTCCAAAGGCTTTGCTCAACGTGATGCACTGGACGATCCGGCGCCGGCCGACGCCTTCGGCTTCGGGGGTTCCTTTGCCGGTGTTGCCCAGGACGCCGGCGCCGTGCGCGTCGTCCACGACGATCAACCCGTCCCGGGGCAGGCTTCTCAAATACGCCCCGAGCGGGGCGACCGATCCGTCCCATGAAAACATTCCATCCGTCAGCGCGAGCGGTCGCGCGCCGCGACCGCAGCGCGCCACGGTTCTCCCGAAGTCCTCGGGACTGCGATGTTGGAATTTCAGCACCGGACGATCCAGCAGATGCGCGGCGTCCAGCAAGGCCGGATGAGCCCGTTCGTCCACCAGGATATGGGAGTATTTTCCGGCCAGGGCCTGTGCAACCACGAGTGTTGACAGGTATCCCGTGGGCACCAGAAGAGCGTCTTCGGCCTCGAAAAAGTCGGCGAGTTCGCGCTCCAGGATCCGGTAGATTGCGTGGTTGCCGGTGGTCAGGCGGGATGCGGCCACGTTGAGCCCGAACTTTTCCAGTCCCTCTCGAGCCGCCTTCAGGACGGCGGGATGGCTGGAGAGGCGGAAGTAATCGCAGCCGGAAAAGCAGGAGAGTTTGCGGCCGCGATAGCGGACATAGCTGCGGTCCACCTGTTGGAGCGGTTCGGGCTCGGTCATCGCTGACATGGCCGCCTACTCCAGCTTCTTGAGGATTTTTTCGAAACCGCCTTCGATGGGCTCGATCTCGATCCGTCCGCCGGGTTTTGTCGCGGGAGGCTGCGTCGGATCCGGCTTTCTTCCCGCAACAGGCGTGATGGGCATTGGCGGGAGAGCGTCCGTTGCGAGGGGGATGTCGGACGGCTCTGTATCCGGCGGCTCCGGATGCTCGTCCGGAATATGCCATTTTTTCCGGCTTTCCAGCCAGGCTCGATAGCGTTGGAAGCTCCACATGCCGTGGTCCGCTCCGGTTTCCAACGCGGAACTGATCTTGAAGAAATCGCGGTTCCGGATGAAATTCTTGACGGCATGAGAGGCCATGAGGACTTCGCACTCGGGGACGCGGATCTTCAGCTCGGGACGGTAAAGAAGCCGCTGCGAAATCACCGCCAGCAGACAATCGGCCAGTTGCGCGCAAACGCCGCTCTGGATTTCGGCCGGGAACGCGGAAGCGACTCGTTGAAGCGCCTCGGCGCAGTTGGATGAGTGGACGGTGCTGAGAACCAGATGGCCGGTTTCCGACGCGTTCAGCGTCAGCCGCATCGTCTCCGGGTCGCGCATTTCTCCCACCATGAGGACGTCCGGGTCCTCCCGCAGCGCATCCAGCAACGCCTGCTCGAAGCCGGGTGTGTCGCGACCGACCTCGCGCTGCCGGATGTAGGCGCGGCGCGGACGGAAGGTATATTCGATCGGGCTTTCAATCGTCACGATGTGCCGTGTGTCGGTCAAATTGATTTCCTGAATCAGGGCCGCCAGGGTCGAGGATTTGCCGGAGCCGGTCGGTCCGCTCACCAGGATGAGGCCATGCGGATGCGTGACGAGCTTTTTCAGGTCCGGATGCAGGTTGAGCTTTTCGACGGTGGCCTGGAATGGCGCCAGAAGCCGGATGGCGAATCCGATGCCGCGCGAGGTTTGCAGGACATTGATGCGGCAGCGCACGCCCTGGAGGGTTCTGGACAGATCGGCGGAGCGGCGCTCGAGAAAATGCGGCCACTGGGCATCGCCGATGATTTCCCGCGCGAAGTTGAACAGGCTTTGGGCCGGGATGGGTTCGCCGACCATGCGCAGTTCGCCGCGGATGCGCATCGCGGGAGGCAGGCCGCCCTCGAGGTGCAGGTCGCTGGCGTCCTGCTGCCGGGCGGTTGCGATCAATGATTCAAGGTTCATTCGGTGAACTTACGGGCGATGCGCCAAAAACACAAAAGTGTGGCGCAAAAATCTCCGTTTCAGCAGCTCGTCGGCACCTCCTGGAGCACCTCGATGCAGTGCGGGATCGCGTCGGCGACAAACCCCAGGCATTCCACGGCGCCGCCCGGCTTGCCGGGCAGGCAGATCACCAGCGATTTCTCCACCACGGCAGCCAGGTTCCGGGACAGAATGGCGTTGGGTGTGATCTTCATGGATTCCCGGCGCATGGCTTCGCCGAACCCGGGCAGCTCGCGCACCGCAATGGCGCGGACGGCCTCCGGAGTCACGTCGCGCAACGCCACCCCGGTTCCGCCCGTGGTCAGGACAAGCTGGCAGCCCTTGCCGATGTGCTCGCGGATGGCCCGCTGGATTTCCCGCGTCTCATCAGGAACCACCGCCTCGGCCAGCACCCGCCAGCCGCCGCTTTCGGCTGCCTTTCTCAAGGCCGGCCCGCCCAGGTCGTCGTACTCACCGCGGGCAGCGCGGTCCGAGATGGTAATGATGCCGGTCAGAATCTGCATTTGCGTCATCATTTGATAGCCGGATCCGGCGATGGTGGCAAACAGAGATTCGGAAAAAAGGCTCAAGAAGACCTGCGAAAAGCCGATATCGCAGACGAAATCTTTGTATCAAATGAACACAAGGGCAATTTCCCTCCCGGGGAACGTCTCGGGCAAAAGTCGCGGCAGGGAGTGCTCCGCCCTGCAGGCTGCCCCGGCCGCATCGGGCTTTCGCCTCGCTCCTCCAGCTCCAGCAGCCCGGGCGGAGAGGGCACGAACATGAACACCGGATCCGCCAGAAGCAACAACCGGGTTCTGATCATCGACGACAATCCCTCGATCCACGCGGATTTCCGAAAAATTCTTGTCGGCGGCGCTTCGGCGGCCACCGATCTGGCGCAAACGGCGTCCGCGTTGTTCGGAGATGCGATTCCCGTCGCGCGAAAAACCGAGTTCGATCTGACCGCAGCGTTGCAGGGTGAGGAGGGTCTGTCGGCCGTCCGGGAAGCGGTTCGCTGCGCAAAGCCGTTCGCGATGGCCTTCGTGGACGTTCGCATGCCTCCCGGTTGGGATGGCATCGAGACGACCGGGCGCATCTGGGAGCTGGATCCGGACATCCAGATCGTCCTGTGCACTGCTTACTCGGATTATTCGTGGGAGGAAATCGCCCGGCGGCTCGGCAGCACGGACCGGCTGGTTATTCTGAAAAAGCCGTTTGACGCGGTGGAAGTGATGCAACTGGCCAACGCGCTGACCGAGAAGTGGGTGCTGTTGCAGCGTGTCAAAAGTGAATTTCAGAATCTCGAACAAGTAGTCGCCGACCGGACATGCGAGCTCCGGAACGCGAACGGGCAGTTGCAAACCGAGATTGGGGAACATCAGCGGACGGTGCAGACGCTGCGAGCCACGCAAGAGAAGCTGAACCATTTTCTCTCCCAGAGTCCCGCCATCCTCTACTCGTTGAAACTCGAAAACGACAGGATCGTGCCGTCGTGGGTGAGTGAGAACGTCGCCGGCCTGATCGGAGGGGACGTGCAGGACTGGTACCAGGAGCCGGCGGCGTTGAGTTGCGTGGAAGAAGCGGACCGCCCGGCCGTCACGGCGGCGATGAAGACCTTGCTGAACCGGGGATCCACGAGCATGGAATACCGCATCCGGCGAAAGGATGGACAATCCCGCTGGGTCCGCGATGACCGCAAATTATTGCGTGACGCGGCGGGTCAACCGGCCGAAATCATCGGCTGCTGGACGGAGATCACCGAACAACGATTGCTGCAGGAGCAGTTGAGGCAGGCGCAAAAGATGGAGTCCGTCGGCCAACTGGCGGGGGGTGTCGCCCATGATTTCAACAACCTCCTGATGGTGATTCAGGGCTACATCGAGATGCTGTTGAACACCGAACAGTTTCCGAGTTCCGTGATGGAATCGTTGCGGCAGGTCCTCGGCGCCGCGGAAAAGGCCGGCAACCTGACGCGTCAACTGCTGGCCTTCAGCCGGAAGCAGATGATGCAGCCGCAGGAACTTGATTTGAACGAACTGATCGGCATGGTCCAGAAGCTGCTCGCCCGCACGCTGGGCGAACACATCAGGGTGGAGGCGCATTGCACCCCGAACATTCCCTGCGCCTTCGCGGACCGGAGCATGATCGACCAGGTGATTATGAATCTGGCGGTGAACGCGCGCGATGCCATGCCGAAGGGCGGTCAATTGACCTTGGGAACAAGCGTTCATACCCTGGATGAAACCCACCAGCAAAAGCGGCTGGAAGCGCGGACGGGCCGTTTCCTGTGCCTGAGCGTCACCGATACCGGCTCCGGGATTCCCAAGGAACACCTGCCGCGACTGTTCGAGCCGTTTTTTACCACCAAGGAGGTGGGCAAAGGCACCGGATTGGGACTGGCAACGGTCTATGGCATCGTCCAGCAGCATGCAGGGTGGATTGAAGTGGAAAGCGAGCCCGGAAAGGGCACCGCGTTCCGCGTCTTCCTCCCGGTCGCCACCTCGGCGGCCGCTCCTGCCGGTCAGCCGGTCCCGACCGCCGCCGTTCGCGGCGGTCGGGAGACCATATTGATCGTGGAAGACGAGCCTGCGGTGCGGAGTCTGGTCCGCACGTCGTTGGAGCGTTACGGATACCAGGTTCGCACGGCCGGCTCGGGCGCTGAAGCCCTCAAAGAATGGTCCGAACGGCTGAATGAAATCGACCTGCTGATAACGGACGTGGTCATGCCCGACGGCGTCTCCGGTTGGGAACTGGCCAGGCGGATGCAGGCCAAGAAACCTTTGCTGAAAACCGTGTATATGAGCGGCTATAGCACCAGCATGAGTGCGATGGATTCGGTTCCGGCTACGCTCAACCGAGTTGCATTCCTGCAGAAACCATTCAAGCCGAAGAAACTGGCCGAGCTGGTGCGCGCCTGTCTGGAAGAACCCCCGCAAAGCCCGGATGCGCTCCCACCGGCCGGACCCGCACAGACCGGCGCAAGTTCAAGCTTCGGCTCTCGATGAACCAGCATCACAGATGTCCAATTCTTTGTTGCATATGCAACATAAAACAGGCAGGCATGGATCATGGTCCCAATGCGCTCGCGATTTTTTGGGATTGGAGCCTTCCCCGCAACCCCGCGCGTTCCGGAAACCGGCCGAGGGAGTGACGCTACCACTTGGATTTTGAGACCAGGCGGATCCCGGTGATCCGCATCGCCCTGTCCACCGCCTTGCACATGTCGTAAATGGTCAGGGCCGCAATGGCCACGGCCGTAAGCGCTTCCATTTCGACCCCGGTTTGTGCGGCGACGCGGGCGGATGCCGTGATCAGGATCCGATCGCGAGTTTTGGGAATCACGAATTCGACCGCACAACCCGCGATGGGCAGCGGGTGGCAGAGGGGGATCAACTCCCCGGTCTTTTTTGCGGCCATGATGCCCGCCAGTCGCGCGGAGGCCAATACATTGCCTTTGGCAATCCGGTGACCCTGGATCCGTCTCAACGTTGACTTCTGCATCCAGATTTCCCCGCGCGCCACCGCTTCACGGACCAGGACGGGCTTTGCCGAAACGTCCACCATCCGGACGGCTCCGCGAGCGTCGATGTGAGAGAATTCTTTCATAAGCTCTTGTGGAAATCTCAACGCCCGGGCAACGCTTCAGCCTCCGGTGATTCGACGGAGGATTTCCATCGATGTACCGCGGCCCGCATTTGCTCCGCCGCGTTGAGTTCCGGCTTCACAAACTTTGGCGTAAACCATGGAAAGGTTCCGAGCAGGTCGTGAGTCACCAGGATCTGGCCGTCACAATCCGGTCCCGAGCCGATGCCGATGGTCGGGATGGGACTCCGCCGCGTCACCTCGCGGGCGACCGGTGGGGTGACCAGTTCCAGCACGATGGCAAACGCGCCTGCAGTTGCCAGGGCTTCCGCATCCGCGAGGAGGGTCTGGTGTTCCGGTTCGGACCGTCCCTTCACGTGATAGCCGCCTTCCTCGCGCACGCGCTGCGGCAGCATTCCGAGATGGCCGCAAAAGGGTATTCCCGCGGCGACGATGGCGCGAACCTGCCCGAGAATCGCGAGTCCGCCCTCGGCCTTGACGAATTCCGCCCCGGCCTGAACCAACCGCCGCGCGTT
The DNA here is from genome assembly GCA_003159675.1 of Limisphaerales bacterium. GTDB lineage: Bacteria > Verrucomicrobiota > Verrucomicrobiia > Limisphaerales > BOG-1460 > BOG-1460. The sequence goes on along the minus strand of PLQC01000132.1, from coordinate 16,021 downwards.
GGCCGCCGCCTGCTCCGGCGTCTCGCAACTGTGAAACGGCAGATCGGCCCCCAGCAGGGCGCGCGGATGGGCGCGGGCCGCGGCACGCACGTGATGTTCCATCTCCTCCATCGTCACGAGCGTCGTGTCCGGATAGCCGAGCACGACCATGCCGAGCGAATCGCCCACCAGCAACAGGGGAATTCCCGCCTCATCCAGCAGCCGCGTCATGGGAAAATCATACGCCGTGAGGGCGGCGATTTTCTTCCCACCGCCCTTCATGGCGCGGATGCCTTCAGCGGTGACTTTGGCCTTCATTTGAACCTTCGGTTGCCGCGCGGGTGAGGGCGCGGCTGATATTTCGTAAAAACTCCATTCCAACGAAGTGGGACGCGTTGCGGTGAACGCAGCTATGACTCCAAACTCGCCAGCAATTCCTCCGGCCCAACCGTCGCGGTGCCGATTTTGCCGACGACGATGCCCGCGGCGTGGTTGGAAAGGATCGCGGCTTCGATCGGGGATGCTCCGGCGGCGATGGCGAGGGTAAAACAGGCGATCACGGTGTCGCCCGCGCCGGAGACGTCAAAAACTTCCTGTGCGACCGTTGGAATGTGGAACGGCTTTTGCCCGCGCTGGCAGAGCAGCATGCCGAGCTCGCCGAGAGTGATCAAAAGAATCGCGGGGCGGAGTTCCTTCAACAGGCGGTCCGCCGCGAGTATCAGGTTGGCATCCGCCAGCGGATTGTCATGGCGCGTGTCATCCGGGAGATCGGCCAGTTCGAAGGTTTCCTTGCGATTGGGAGTGACGAGCGAAAGCGAGGACAAGTTCAGATGATGCACCGGCTTGGGATCGAGGCTCAGCCAGATGCCCCGGGCGCGGCAAAGTTCCTTCAGCGCGTTCAGCAGCGGTTGGGTGACCACGCCTTTGCCGTAGTCACAGACGATCACCGCGTCCGCCCGGGTAAGCGCGGACTGCACAGCCGCGAGCAGGCGCTTCAACGATTGCCCGTCCAGGCCGTCGCGCGTTTCGCGGTCGATGCGCACCACCTGCTGCTTGTGTGCGACAATCCGGGTCTTGACGCTGGTGGCCCGGTTCGCCTGGACGAGCAAACCGTCGCACGCGACATGTTGCGCCTTCAAGAGGCGCTTGAGTTCCATCGCCGCGGGATCGCGGCCCACGGCACCGAACAGTTCCGTGTTGACGCACAGCGCGGTCAGATTGCGCGCCACGTTTGCCGCACCGCCCGGCATGGAGCTTTCCTGGGTGAAATCCAGGATCGGCACCGGGGCTTCGGGCGAAATCCGCGCAACGGTGCCCCAGATGAACCGATCCAGCATGACGTCGCCGACGACCAGCACCCGTGTTTTGCGGGTGGCGTTCAGGATGTGACGCGCGCGGACGGAGGATAATCTGTGTTGTTTCATGCCCAAATCACTCCAGAAACGCTGTCAGCGGACTGGTCGCGCTGGCGGTCGCCTGTTGCGATGCCAATCCGGCTTCAAATGCGGCGCGCCCGGCTTCGACGGCCATTTTGAAAGCGACTGCCATGCGGTTCGGATCGGCAGAGACCGCGATGGCGGTGTTCACGAGGACGGCGTCCGCGCCCATTTCCATGGCTTCGGCCGCGTGGCTCGGGACCCCGAGGCCGGCATCCACCACAACGGGAACCGTCGCCTGCTCGATGATGATGCGGATCTGGTCGCGCGTCTGGATGCCACGATTCGATCCGATCGGAGAGCCCAGCGGCATGACCGTGGACACGCCGGCGTCCTGCAATCGCTTGGCCAGGACCGGATCGGCGTTGATATACGGCAACACGGTAAAGCCTTCTTTGACCAGGATCTCGGACGCCTTCAGCGTCTCGACCGGGTCGGGCAGCAGATAGCGCGAGTCCGGATGGATTTCGAGCTTCACCCATTTCGGGAGGCCGGCGGCGGCGGCGAGACGGGCCAGGCGCACGGCCTCCTCGGCATTCATCGCGCCACTGGTGTTCGGCAGCAGCAAATATCTCTTGGGATCGATGAATTCCAAAATGTTGGCGAACGGGTCCTTCCTTCCGCTCAAATCCGCGCGGCGCAAGGCGACCGTGACGATCTCCGCCCCGCTGGCGTCCAAAGCGTCGCGCATGGCTTCCGGAGACGAGAATTTTCCAGTGCCCAGGATCAGTCGCGACCGGAAAATCCGCCCGGCGATAGCCATCGGTTGATTCAGCATGGACATCCTGATCAATGTAGGCGGGATGCCCGAGGTTTGTCGAGAAGCCAGAACAATTTCTCCATGAACCAGAGACGTCGCCGCCCGGTTTTTGGACTGCGCCAGCCCTCTGGCGCTTTCCCTGGGGCGTGTGGATAGTTCAAAAGCGGCAGAGGGCTGCCGCGTCCAGGACGCTACCGCGCCGGACCATATCCATGGCGGCTCAGGGCCTGCGAGAATATGTGAACCGAACACGGCGCCACGGAGACGCCGAATCTTAGAACCGGTATTCGACCGCGAGGCTCACGGAGTGAGTTCCGGTGCCGCCAAAGCGCATACGGTCGCCGCCGGTGAACGTGGTGGAATCCGCCTTCCACCCGGGATCTGTCGTGGCGAAGTAATGGTACTCCAGGCTCAGTCCCAAATGGTCGTTCAGGTTGCAGCGCAATCCGCCGAATGCCTGATAAGCGAACACCGCGTCGGATTGAGACCCGTGCATGCGAGTGAGGCCAAAATCAATGTGGTCCGCATCGATCACCGCCGCGGACCCGCCCAACCCGCCACCAATATAGGGACAGGGCCAGAAACGGACCAGGGCCGGGCATTGCAGCCGGACGTTGAGCAGGAATGGCACGTTCGAGAGCATGGCATCGTGAACGGCTGCGTCGGTGATGGAGCGAATCCGGTTGGCTGTCACCCCGGTTTCGAACTCGGTCGCAAACCAATCCGTCACCTGGTAGCCCGCGACCAGCCCGACACGGTAGCCGGGATCAAAGGCCACTTTGACGCCGGTTGTATTCTCCCCGAAGAACTCCTTCAAATGGGTGTCCGGCGTCCAGGCGCCTCCGGCGTCGGCTTTGAGGTAGAACGGGGTTACCTGCGCGTGAGCCGCGAACGTCGAGAGCAGCGCGAGGCCGCAGGTGGTGATGAGAGTTTTGGTTGCAGTGTGTCGTTTCATAAAATCTGCGCAATTGATGGAATATCCAGGCCAGGAGCAGATTCGTCAATGGCCGATCCAACTCCGGGTGCGATTGGCAGCACCAATCCATGAAGGGGCGGGTCAACACGCACACCGGACCGCGGCTGTGTCGAAGACCAGCCGCAGCACGCCAAGCCGTTTCACACCCGCGACAGGTTCCCGGGCGTCATCGACCTGCCAACCCGCTGCGGCTGATGCTTCGCATATAGCCGCGCTCCTGACCCTCATTCCAATCGCATGCTCCGATCCCATCCGAAGTGACGGCGATATCAGCGCCTGGTGCCGTCTGAAGACGCGGGTTTGTGAAAGGCGCGACGGCACGGGCCGCGACGGCGGGCCGGGGCCGGCGCGCGCCAGAGTGTAGATCCGTCCGCCGATGCTGCTCATCTGGCATAGATAAATCTCGCCTTGATCATCCACCCCGAAGGAAGAGAGGCCGATTTAACCCGTCTCTTTCGACCCCGCCTGACACAGGTCTTGCGGTTTCCGATGGGTTGTGAGATTTGTTGGTCGTTGTCCCAGCGGCGGCGCTTCGTTTGCCGACCGGGGCTTGGCGGCTGTGAGGGTCCGGTGTGCGGAATGTCCGGGCCAAATGATTGGAAAATGATGCATGGCAATCGAACAGGTTTTGCGAGGAGCAAGCTGGCTCCGGTGATCGGCTTGATCCTGTTGTGCGGTTGCGCGCAGCATTACATCATCAAGTTGAGCAACGGCGGCCAGATTGACAGCGTCGGCAAACCCAAGCTTGTGGGAGGCAGTTTCCACTACAAAGACGCCCTGGGCCGGGATCATCTGATTCCCGAAAGCCGGGTGTTGGAGATGGAGCCCGCATCGATGGCCACCGAGGAGCAGAAGACATTCACGCCGCCCAAACAGTATAAACCCCGACACTGGTATCTGCTCTGGCTGGCTTCGATGAACGAGACTGCCCCCGTTTGCGTGGCCGTTCAGCGCGATTCTTCCAAAAGGGACGAAGTTCGCACTTGGAACGCGGCGTTTTGAACCATAGCCTTGCAGGAATGTTTCGTCCTTGCATTGATTTACACGAGGGCAAGGTAAAGCAAATCGTGGGCGGCACGCTCGGCGCCGGCGGCGGAGCATTGCGGACGAATTTTGTTTCCGAGCGCAATGCGGCCTGGTATGCGGAGCTTTACAGGCGCGACGGTCTTGCGGGCGGCCACGTGATCATGCTCGGTCCCGGGAATGAGGCGCAGGCGCGCGCCGCCTTGAAGGCCTATCCGGGCGGATTGCACATTGGCGGCGGCATCAATCCGGACAATGCTCCCGCCTGGCTTGAAGCCGGAGCGTCGCATGTCATTGTCACTTCCTGGGTATTTCGCGAGGGGCGCCTGGATTGGAATCGTCTGAAGTCACTGGTGGCGGCGATTGGCAGGGGGAGGATTGTTCTGGATTTAAGCTGCCGCCGGCGAGGGGAGGAATACATTGTCGTGACGGACCGGTGGGAAAAATTCACCGACATGGCGATCAGCCAGGCGACGTTGGAAACGCTGGCCGTGGCGTGCGAGGAATTCCTGGTTCACGCGACGGCGGTGGAAGGGCTCTGCAGGGGGATCGACCCCGAACTGGTTGCCAGGCTGGGGCAATGGTCCCCGATCCCCACGACCTACGCCGGCGGCGCCAATTCGCTGGGCGACCTGGAAACGGTGACCCGGCTGGGCCGGGGGCGGGTTGACCTGACCATCGGTTCGGCATTGGACATTTTCGGCGGCAACGGCGTCCATTATGATGACGTGGTCGCGTTCAATCGGAAGCTGCGCGAGAAGTGAACACATGAACCTGCAACGCTGGTTTCAGGAGCATTCTCTGAGATTGCTGGCCATTCGCGACACACCCGAGGCCATCGCGGGCGGCGTTGCGATTGGAATTTTCCTCGGGTTCACTCCGCTGTTTGGCTTGAAAACGCTGGGCGCCATCTTCCTGGCCTGGCTGACCCGGAGCAACATCATCGCGGCGGTGCTCGCGGGCACCATGCACGACCTGCTGCTCCCGTTCATGCCCATGGTTTATCGGTGGGAATATGACATTGGCTTTTGGCTGATCAGCGATCCTCACCACTGGCCGGTGCACTGGTCGAGATCGACCCTGAGGCCGGCGGAGTGGAGGGACTGGACGAAATTTCTTACGGTGGGAAAGCCGCTGTTGCTGGGGTCGCTCCTGTGCGGCGCACCGGTGGCGGCAGTTTCCTTCGTCCTCACGAAGATCATCGTCAGCCGGCACCAGCGGAAAAAGCGCGGGCTGGCACCCTCGGCTGCCAGCCCGAGCGATTAATGGGAGCACGCGCCGCGAGGCCCATCGGGAAGTATCCATCAATCCCGTCAGACCCACTGCGGAGCGTATGCGTTTGACGCGCGTTTACTTGACCAGTTCGATCTTCGACGCGGTGAGCACCTTCTTGCCATCCTTTTCCTTGACCGTGCCGGTGGCCGTCACATTATGCGCCTCCTTACACACGTTCTCGTGGAAGTTTTTGCTCACTTTGTTTTGGGCCAGGTAATACGTCACCGTCTTCCCGTCCTCCTGGGCTTGGATGACGGTCTGGCACTTATCGGTTTCGTGCAATCCGCATTTGGCGCACGTTCCCTCACCGGTGATCGTGACTTCTTTGCTGGCCGCGACAGCGGTCGTTGCGAGCACCGTCACCAGTAGCGCAGCCAGGGCGAACATGAATGATATTCTTCTCATAGGTGTTATTGGAGTTCAGTTGGAGTTCAGTGGACAATAGTCAGACCACTCTGGGGTCGCTTTGTTCAACCAAATCCGCAGCGCAGACGCCGGGGTGTTTCCGTTCAGACGCGGATTCGACGCCAAGATTGGCGCAGCGTGGGCATGAGCCCGGCCACGCGCGGGAAGACAAGTTCAGCTTGAGAGGGCGCCTTCGGCGGCGGCATTCTGGGTAAAGATGAGGCGATCCTTGTCCACGGAGACCCGAATCGACTCGCCTTCGTGCATCGCGCCGCGCAGGATTTCCTCGGCCAACGGGTCTTCGAGGAACCGCTCCACCGAGCGCCGCATGGGACGCGCCCCGTACTGCGGGTCATAGCCCTTTTCAACCAGGAAATCCTTCGCCTTTTCGTCCAACTGCAGGAGGATGTTCCGGTTTTTGAGCCGTTGCATGACCTTGCGGACTTCCAGGTCGAGGATTTCGACCAGATCGGGCTTGGTCAGCGAACGGAAGACGATCAGGTCGTCGAGACGGTTCAGAAACTCGGGGCGGAAAGTCTTCTTGGCCTCTTCCAGAATCTTATCGCGCATCTTTTCGTAGCTGTTCTCGTCCGTGATCGGCGAGAAGCCAAGCGTGCTCTGGCGCTTGATCGTGTCCGAGCCGACGTTCGACGTCATCAGGATGATGGTATTGCGGAAGTTCACCACGCGTCCGACGTTGTCCGTCAGCTTTCCTTCCTCGAGGATCTGCAGGAGCATGTTCCAGACGTCCGGATGCGCCTTTTCGACCTCATCGAACAGAACGACGGAATAGGGTTTGCGCCGCACTTGTTCGGTGAGCTGGCCGCCTTCCTCGTAACCGACGTAGCCCGGCGGCGATCCGATGAGGCGCGACACGTTGAACTTCTCCATGTACTCGCTCATGTCGAGCTGGATGAGGGCTTTGGAATCGCCAAACATCTGTTCGGCGAGCGTTTTGGCCAGGAGCGTCTTGCCGACGCCGGTCGGACCGAGCAGCGCGAAGGTGCCGATCGGCCGGCGCGGATCTTTCAAGTCCGCGCGGGACCGGCGCAAGGCTTTGCCGATGGCGGCGACCGCTTCGCGCTGGCCGATGACGACCTTGGTCATTTCCTCCTCGACCTTGAGCAGGCGCTGCATTTCCCCCTGTTCCATCCGTTGCAGCGGAATGCCGGTCCACTTGGAGACGACGTGTAAAATGTCTTCCTCTTCCACCTTAACGCGCTTCTCTTCGCGGCTGGCGCGCCATTCCTTCAGGAGATTCTCCAACTTCTCCTTTGTGGTTTTCTCCTTGTCGCGCATGGCCGCGGCCCCTTCGAAATCCTGGTTTTTGATCGCACGCTCTTTCTTGGTCTTGATGTCCTCAATTTCCCCTTCAAGTTCCTTCACCTCGGGCGGCCGCGTCATCGTGCCAATGCGCGCGCGCGAGCCGGCCTCATCCATGAGGTCGATGGCTTTGTCGGGCAGATACCGGTCGGTGATGTAACGATCCGAGAGCTTTACCGAAGCTTCGATGGCCTTGTCGCTGAACTCCGCCTTGTGATGGTCCTCGTATTTGGGGCGGAGGCCCTTGAGGATCAGGATCGCTTCCTCCACGGACGGAGCCTCGACCTTCACCGACTGGAATCGACGTTCCAGCGCGGCGTCTTTCTCGATATACTTGCGATACTCGTTGAGCGTCGTGGCGCCGATGCACTGCAGTTCGCCGCGGCTGAGGGCGGGTTTGATGATGTTCGAGGCGTCCATGGTGCCCTCCGCCGAGCCGGCTCCCACGATGGTGTGCAGCTCGTCGATGAACAGAATGATGTTTTTCGAACGGCGGATCTCGTCCATGACGGCCTTGATCCGCTCTTCAAATTGTCCTCGATACTTCGTGCCCGCAACCATCAACGCCAGATCGAGCGTGATGACGCGCTTGTCGCGCAGCAGTTCGGGGACATTGCCGGCGGCGATCTCCTGCGCCAGGCCTTCGACGATGGCGGTCTTGCCCACGCCCGCCTCGCCAAGCAGCACGGGATTATTCTTGGTGCGGCGGCAGAGAATCTGGATCACCCGCTCGATCTCATTCTTGCGGCCGATGACCGGATCCATTTCACCCTTGCGCGCGATCTCGGTGAGGTCGCGGCCGAACGCCTTCAGGGCGGGGGTCTTGATCTCCCCCTTCTTTTCGCCGACCGGCTTTTCCGGCGCTTCACCACCGCCGCCGGACTCCTCCTGCGCGGCGAAATTCGGATCCAGTTCCTTCAGAATCTCCTGGCGGGTTTGCTCGATATCCACGTCGAGGTTTTTCAAAACGCGCGCCGCCACCCCGTCGCCTTCGCGGAGCAGGCCGAGCAGGATGTGTTCGGTGCCGACGTAAGTATGGTTGAGGGCCTTGGCTTCCTTGGCCGCCAGTGCGAGCACTTTCTTCACGCGCGGCGTATAGGGAATGTTGCCGATCATCTTCTGGTCGGGTCCGGTCCCCACCTGTTTCTCGACTTCCATGCGGACGGTTTCGAGGTCGAGGCCCATTTTCTGGAGTACGTTGACGGCGACGCCCTGGCCCAGCTTGATCAGGCCGAGCAACAGGTGCTCGGTTCCGACGAAATTGTGGTTGAATCGATCGGCTTCCTTGCGCGCCAAGGCGAGCACTTGCTGGGCTCGGGGCGTAAAATTGCTCATGGCTTCATCGCTCATACGGAACCTGATTCACAATGGCGTTACTTTTCCTGTTTGTCCACTCCGCTGCCGTGTGGACCCGGCGGTTTGGAAACGGGCCGGCTGACGAGTTTCAACCGCTCGCGCACCATGTCTGCTCGCAGCAAGTCGCGTTCCTCGGCGGACAGCTTCTCGGAATGCTGCTTTTGCAGGTGGGCCGGCTGCGTGAAAATGAACAATTCGTCCACCAATGAGCGTTCCACCCCTGGAAACAACCCCAGATCCACGCCCAAACGCATCAACGACAGCAAATTCATCGTTTCTTTCGAGGAAATAATGTGGGCATTGGCCAAAACACCATAGGCCCGGCCGATATGGTTGAAAACGATCTTGGATTTCTTCTCCAGGAGGGTCGCCCGGGCGTTTTCCTCGTGCTCAATAATCTGGGCCAGAACCTTTTCCAGCCTCTCAACAATCGCGCTTTCCGATTCGCCCAATGTCATTTGATTGGACACTTGGAATACGTTGCCCAACGCCTCGGTGCCTTCGCCGTAAAGGCCCCGGACCGCCAGGCCAAGCTTGTTCACCGATTGAATGATCGGGTTGATCTGCTCGGCCAGGACCAGGCCCGGCAGATGCAGCATGGCGCTGACCCGGATGCCGGTGCCGATGTTGGTCGGGCAGGCCGTCAGATAACCGAGTTCCGGACTGAATGCGTAATCGAGGGTCTTCTCCAGTTCGGAATCGACACGGTCGATCGCCGTCCACACCTGGCGCAGTTGCAGACCGGGCCGGAGCGCCTGCATGCGCATATGATCCTCCTCGTTGATCATCACGCACAGCGTCTCCTCCCGATTCAGGACCAGGCCGCTCCCGGTGCTCTTGGCCGCGTGCTCGCGACTGATGAGATGGCGTTCGACGAGGATCTGCTTGTCGAGCGTGGAGAGGTTGTCCATCGATTGCGAAAAGGCCTCCCGCATCTCCGGCAGCGTCTCGACCGCCGGGCGGATCGTCTCGAGCACCCGTATGCGCTCGGGCTTCTTGGCCCAGCCGGGAAAGGCCGCGTCCTTGATGTTCCGGGCCAGGCGGACCCGGCTGGACATGACGATCCGGTCGTGCGGCCCTTTGCGCCGCGCGATTTCCGCCGGGGGTGTGAGAAATTCATGAAGGTCCATTTGTCAATGCGCGAGGTTGCCCAACTGGGCGCTCATGGTCTTGATCTCGTCGCGCAACAGCGCCGCCTGCTCGAAATTCTCATCCTCGATGGCTTTGTTCAGCTTCTTTTGCAACGCCATCAGGCGGTCGGACAAATCCCGGGTATGTCGCAGCGATTCGGGAACTTTGCCCACGTGTCGCGTGCCCTTGTGCATGGACTTGAGCAAGGTCTCCAGGCCGTCGGCAAATGTCTTGTAACAGTCGGGGCATCCCAGACGGCCCGCCTTCTTGAAATCCGCCTGCGTGAACCCGCAACGCGGACACTTCAACTCCACGCCGCCGGCGGACTGTTCGATCTCTTGCGACGCCCCGAGGCCGAGCAGCAGATCCGCCAGGGAAAAACCGGTCGGATCGTTCACGCCCTTGGTTTTGGCGCATTCCTCGCAAAGATCCACCTTCTGCATTTTATCCCCGGCAATTTGCGTCAGGTGAACGGTGGCTTCGCGTTCCTTGCAGATACAGCACAACATAGTCTCGTCAAATCGTCAATTCGCCCGCCGGTTGCGCGGTTCCACCGGAGCGAGCAACCCGCTTCGCCTCCGACCCAACCCGGCAACGCTGGAACGAATCAACGTCATAAATCATATCGGCTCGCCGGACACTTTAGTCAAGGCGTGGTACGCCGTGACCAGCTTTTTCGTCAGCTGCCCCGGTTTGCCCGTGCCGATCACCCGGCCGTCGATTTTTACCACCGGCACGATTTCCGCGCCCGTGCCCGTTAGAAAGCATTCTTTCGCGTTGAACAGGTCGTAACGCGTCAGGTTCGGTTCGGTGACCGCGACGCCGGATTGCCCGGCCAGCTCGATGACGACCTGGCGGGTGATCCCGTAGAGCGCGCCGGCGGAAAGCGGGGGGGTCATCAACCGGCCCTCTTTGACGATGAAAATGTTGTCCCCCGTGCATTCGGAGACGAACCCTTCCGCATTCAGCATCACCGCCTCCTCGCAGCCCGCGCCGTTCGCTTCGATCTTGGCGAGGATGTTATTCAGGTAATTCAGCGACTTGATGGCCGGGTTCAGGGCGCTGTGGAGGTTGCGCACGGTGGGCACGGTGACGATCTCCATGCCGCGTTCGTACAGTTCAGGCGGGTAAAGCTGGATTTTGTCCGCGATGACAATCACCGACGGGCGTTTGCAGCGGCTCGGATTCAGACCCAGCGTGCCGACCCCGCGGGTGACGACCAGCCGGATGTAACCGTCCCGAAGCCTGTTCTTCCGGCAGCTTTCGAGGACCGCCTCCGTGATTGCGGAACGGGAGATCGGAATCGTCAGCAGGATGGCCTTGGCGGAAAAGAACAGCCGGTCGATGTGCTCCTTCAACCGGAAGACGCGCCCGTTGTAGGCGCGAATTCCCTCGAAGATTCCGTCGCCGTAAAGCAGACCGTGGTCAAAGACAGAGATCTTCGCGTCGCGTTCGCCGTAAAATTTCCCGTCAATATAAACTTTCATGACGCAAGAGCAGGGAACCTAGTCAAAGCGGGCGCTCAACGCAAACGCGAATTTGCGTGACATCGCGTCCGCGGCGATTATATTGCCGCGCCTCCAGTCAGCGACCCTATGGTCTAGCGGTTAGGACACCACCCTTTCACGGTGGTAGCCCGGGTTCGATTCCCGGTAGGGTCGCCAACCTTGCCTTTTCGACCCCGGAGTTGCCAATCAGCCTGTAAACAAGACATGTTTCGGCGGTTCCAATAATTCCATCGCAAAATGTCATTCCTTGAGGGAAAAGCACCTTTTGAAGGCGCTGCTTTTGTTCCGCATTCAATTCCATCCAAAAACGTGCTGTATTGAGGAAGACCTGTTCAGCGAAGTTGAGAACGGCTTCCAAATCATACTCTTCAAGCTTCGCGGCATGGAGAGCAGTTTCAGTTAAGCTGTTTACGGCTGTGATGATTCCACTCTCCGGTCCAGCGTCCAGTTGACCATCGACTCCCCCGACACGCTCCGCCGGTTTCTTTCGGCTTCAACTCCAGCCCTCGGCCTGTGCCTCTGCCGCGCGCAGAGAACGTTGGATTCGCAGAAATCCGTCGTGGGGGAAACACCCCATATCATTCGCAGAGTCTCCCGGCGTATTCTATCACCTGTGAACCCGAAGGACTCTTTGATAACGGAGCGTCAGCCGTCACCGGCTGAGGGTCCAGGCCAAACCGTGGCTCGTGACGAAGGCGAGAGAAAGAAGAAAAATCAAGGCGCGTATGTGCCCGGCCACGACACGCGGAGTCAGATGGCGATACGCGCCTCAGAACTTCGTTATCGCTGGTTATGCCTTTTGGCGGCCGGCATGGTTTCCGTCGCCATGCACACGCCGGGAAACGCGGCGCCGGCCTATCCGCTGAAGAGCAGCGCCAATGGCCGTTTTCTGGTCGATCAGAAGAATGTCCCCTTCATGCTCGTGGGCGATTCTCCCCAGGCATTGGTGGTGAACATCAACGAGGCTGACGCCGCCATGTTTTTCACCAACCGAAATGCGCGCGGGTTCAACACGATGTGGATCAACCTGCTCTGCACGACGTACACGGGAGGGCGCACCAACGGCAGCACCTTCGACGGGATGCTGCCCTTCACAAACAAGATCCCGTCGACCAGTTTCTACGATCTAACCACGCCCAATGAGGCTTATTTTGCGCACATGGATCGAATCCTCACTTTAGCGGCGCAGCAGGGATTGCAGGTGATGCTCGACTCGATTGAAACGGGCGGCTGGCTGACGACGATGCTGGCCAACGGCACGGTCAAGTGCCGGGCCTACGGCCAGTACCTGGGCAATCGCTACAAGAACTTCCCCAACATCATCTGGTTCCACGGCAACGATTTTCAGGGCTGGCAGGTTCTCAACAGCGACGCGGTGGTGCGGGCGGTGGCCCTCGGCATCAATGACATGGATACGAACCACATTCACACGATTGAATTGAATTACCAGGTCAGCAGCTCGTTGGACGATACCAACTGGGCGCCGATCATCGGNNGAGTTCCATGCCCGTGTTCATGGTGGAGGCCAACTATGAATTTGAAAATTTGGCAGGGCCGGTCACCACGGCGCCGATTCTCCGGAAGCAAGAGTATTGGGCGCTGTTGAGCGGGGCGGCCGGGCAATTGTATGGCAACCACTATACATGGCAATTTGCAAGCGGCTGGCAAAACTATCTGGATACCCCGGGGGCGATTCAGATGAGCTACCTCGAGGCGCTGTTCCAAACGCGAGCCTGGTACAACCTGGTTCCGGACACGAATCATACGGTGGTCACGGGCGGCTACGGGACGTCTTCTTCCACGGTCACCGTGAGCACCAACGATTACGCGATGGCGGCCCGTACAGCCGACGGGACTTTGGTGATGGTGTACCTGCCGGCCCTCCGAACGCTGACCGTGGACATGTCGAAGCTGAGCGGCCCTGCTGTGGCGCAGTGGTATGATCCGGCCGGCGGGAGTTACGTTCAGATTTCGGGTTCACCGTTCACCAACAGCGGCGTGAGGAACTTCACACCGCCCGGCAACAACAGCAACGGAGATGGGGGCTGGGTTCTGCTATTGGAGACTCTCAGCACCCCGACGCCGCCTGTGTTGGGTTACCAATTGGCCGGCCCTGGCACCAACGGCTTTGTTGTGAGTTTCAACACCTTGCCAGGGTGGAAATATGAGCTCCAGTCCGTCAGTAATTCACCGGCCGGCGTTTGGTTTCCGCTCGTGACAAACATACCCGGAACCGGCGGACCGGTTCAGATCACCGACACCAACACGCTCGGCCGGGTTGGGTGGTTCTACCGCGTGAGAATCGGATCGTGAAACGATTGCAGAGAATCCCGGCAGGGAAATGCGTAAGCAGGGCGCGCGTCGATGTGTGGAAGTGGACTTGAGTGTTTGGCAGGTGGCGTGAGTCGCCATGGGCTGTCCACCGGAAATGACGGCCGACTTTGCCGGTTCGATCGCGATTGCTTCGAAGAATGGCTTCTTCTGGTGGATGGACGGACAGGAAGCCGTCATTTGCGGCGCCTGGAGACGAAAAAAGCGCCGAAGGAACCGGCGCAGTCCGGAACCCGGAACATGGCCTACCAGTTCGTCGAAGGTCAGGCGGCCAGGAGTTCGCGACAGGCTTTCTGAAGCCGCTTTAGGTTCGCCGCCGACTTCGCTTCGATGTAACACCGGATCAATGGCTCCGTCCCGCTCGCGCGGAACGCCACCCACTCGCCGTTCGGCAGCAGAAACTTGAAGCCGTCCGTCGTGATTAACTTCCCGACCTTGAACAGGCCGATCGAAGACAGGCCGGAACCGAGTTTCGCCAGCAACGCCTCCTTCTGATCCGGCGGGATGGAGACATTGATGCGGTCGGTGTGGAACTCCCCGATCTGTTTCTCGAGATCTTTCAGGATCCGTCCGAGCGATTTCCCTTCGGTGGCGACCAGTTCGGCCATGAGCAGGCAGGCGAGGATGCCGTCTTTCTCCGGCACGTGGCCTTTCACACTGAGGCCGCCGGATTCCTCTCCCCCCACAATGATCGGTTCGCTCTCCATCAGGGCGCCGATGTATTTGAAGCCGACCGGCGTCTCGTGAACCTTCACGCCCAGCAATTCGGCGACGGCATCGACCTGATGGCTCGTCGGCACGGTCCGGACCACCGCACCCGTCCAACGGCGGTTCTTCTTGAGGTGATAAAGCGCCAGTGCCAGCACCTGGTTTGGCGTCAACCACGTGCCGTCCTTGTCCACGATGCCAAACCGGTCCGCGTCACCGTCGAGTCCGAGTCCGATCTGCGCTTTGCCGCCGCGGACAAACGCACTGACCTCGGCCATGCCGCGTGCATTGGGCTCGGGGTGATGGCCGCCGAAAAGCGGATTCAATTCATTGTGAAACACCGTCACACGGGCGCCGGAATCCTTGAGAAGCGTGTCAAGGTAGCCGTGACCGGTGCCGTACATCAACTCGACCGCGACCTTCAGTTTTGCCCTCTTGATCGCCCCAAAATCCACCAGCTTGCGCAGTTGCCTGAAGTACGACGGTTGGGGATCGAACGTCTTGCAGTCGTACGTTCCGGCTACGACTCCCTTGAAGGACCAGTTTTGCGCGGCGAGCGCGGCAATGTTCGATTCGATCTGGCCGGTCACATCGGGCGTGGCGGGCGCGCCGTTGTTCATCGAGAATTTCAGCCCCTGGTATTCGGCCGGATTGTGGCTCGCCGTCATGTTGATGCCGCCTGCGGCTTTCCGGTCGCGGATCGAGTGAGCGATGACCGGCGTCGGGGTGTCGCGATTGCAGAGCAGAGGCGCCAGTCCGCCGGCCGCCAGCACCTCGGCGGCCGTCAGGGAGAATTCCCGGCCCAGAAAGCGCGTGTCATAGCCGAGAATCACGGTTTGGGGATTCGGACCCCGTCCTTTGGACAAAAACTCCGCGATGCCTTTCGTCGCGAGGCGGACGTTGTCGAAGGTGAAATCCCGGGCGATAATGCCGCGCCAACCACTGGTCCCGAATTTGATCGCTGCCATAATAGGAACTGCCGGGTCGTGAACGCGTTAAAAACCCGTTACGGGAGGATGGTACCGATGCGACGAACCGGCGTGGTCACGTTTGCGCTTCAGCTTTTCCAATCAAACGCCCGTTTCTTGAGTGCGTAAGTGTAGCCCACGAACAGCACCACGAGGAACGAGATCATCGAGCCGAAGATCACATTCGGGTTCTCGCGGAGCATGTCCCTGTAAATCACCGCCCAGGGATAAAGAAAGACCACCTCGATATCGAAGAGGATGAACAGCATCGCCACCAGGTAAAACTTCACGGAGAGCCGCGTGCTGCCTTCGCCGACCGGAAGCATCCCGCACTCGTAGGCGGTGTCCTTGATCCGCGACCGTCTCCCCTTTTTGCCGAGGATCACGGACAGGATCAGCATCCCGAAAGAGAATGCGACCGCCAGAAACCCCAGCATCAGCACCGGCAAATACTGGGTCAGTTGCAACTGTTCCATGGGGCGAATTTAAAAGGCTCCTTCGCTTTGGCAAGAGGAAACACGGGGAACAGCCTCGGAACGCCGGATTCATCCGGCAGTCTCACGCGACGCGTTCCCCTCTGCCGAGTGAATTCCTGACCTTGTAGTTGGAAACCACGGATGGACACGGACCCACACGGATAAAATAGAGGAAAAACAACGGGTCCCAAGATTTTCAAAACTCACTGTTCAGCGAACAAATCGTCTTGCTGAACCACTGCCTATTCATCCGTGGCCATCCGTCCCGCTCTGGCGGGATCCGTGGTTTGACTCTCTTCTGCTGGGCAGAAGGAGCTGAATCGCGTTCCAAACGGAGAGGGGGCGCATCTTGACACTGTCCCCGAT
>PLQC01000092.1 GCA_003159675.1 Limisphaerales bacterium | reverse complement strand
GTGACTAGCCAGCTAGTTACCACCGTCTGAAAAAACAAGCCGCAAAACTCAATGTGAAGAATTTCGTCTCACACCCCCGCGCGGCAAAACATCGAACATTCAATGTCAGGGTTTCGCGGCGTCGGGCTGAAGGCGCCGGGCTTCCTGATCGGCCCATTTCGACAACTGCTCGCGTTGTCCGGCATTGAGCCGTGCCATCGGATGGATCCGGGCATAGCTCGGCAGCGGCATATCGCCGGAGATGACCTCTTCGCTCACGCGATTCCATTTTTTGGCGGCGCGCTGTGGATCGTCGTTCGGCCACTCGGAAAAATTGAGCTTCTTGCGCGCGTCTTTCACGTGGTGGTCCAGCCACCAGGACACCGGGGCGACATGGCTGTACCAGGGCCATTGGGTTTCGTCGGAGTGACAATCGTAGCAGGCCGACCGCAGAAGGGTGGCGACCTCGGGCGGGGGCGGGTGGGTGGCGAGGACATCATGGCCGGGAACCACGGGAGGGTTTGTGAGCGCCGGGTTTGTCAATTGCAGCGCCGCCGCCAGGACGACTCCGCCGCCGACGAGCCATTTCAACACTGCTTTCAACCGGCTTGCGCCAGTGCGTTCCAAACTTGCAGGCACATTCATGAGAGGCCACAACATCCGGAAAAGTTCCGGGAAAAGCAATGATATCAGGGTGGCGGCGGCTCGTCGCCAGAAAGCCGGGAGTTTCTGAAACCCACTGGCGACGAGCCGTCGCCACCCGGGCCTTATTTGCCGATGCAGAACTGGCTGAAAATCATGTCCAACAAATCTTCGGTGGCGGTTTTGCCGACGATTTCACCCACGGCGTTCACGGCGATGCGCAACTCCATGGCTGCCAATTCGAGCGTGTGATTGGCCTGCAACGCTTCAATGGTGCGCCGGGCGGCGACGCGGGCCCGGTTGAGTGCGTCCTGATGGCGCGAATTGATCGTGGCTTCGAGCATCTCAGCTTTGATTTCCCCGGACCAGGCGACTTCCTTGATGACATCTTTGAGCCGTTCAATCCCGTTCCCGGTCAGACAGCACACATCCACGACCGGCCGGCTGGGAGGGAGATTTCCCGCGCGCTCCGGCCCGGGGATTTCGCCCGGGCGGGATTGTCCGGCTTGATCTGGTAACTCGAGTCGCGCCGGCAAATCCATTTTGTTGCGGACGAGTATGCGTTTCTTTTCAAGAAATTCGGCCAGATGCTCTTCATCCGCCCGGGTCAGGGGTTCGGAAATGTCGAACACATGGAGGACCAGCTCCGCCTTTTCCAGCGACTGCCGGCTTCGCCGGATGCCTTCAACCTCGATATCATTCTGTGCCTCGCGCAGGCCGGCCGTATCGATGAACACGACGGGCAATCCGCGGATATTGGCGGTTTCCTCGATGGTATCGCGGGTGGTGCCGGGAATGGAGGAGACGATCGCACGGCTATGGCCGAGCAGTTGGTTCAGTAAACTGGATTTGCCTGCATTGGGCCGGCCGATGATGGCGACGCGGATGCCGCGCCGGAGGATCTGTCCCTCGTTGGCCGTTTGCAGCAGTTGATCCATGAATGCCACACCCTGTTCCAGCCGGGCCAGGAGCCGGGTGCGGGTGTCCGGCGCGATGTCTTCGTCGGGGAAGTCGATNNTGCGCTTCGAGATGGGCGAGGGTTTTCATGAGTTCATCCCGGAGCAGGTTGATCCGCTGTGAAAGTTTGCCCGCGAGTTGCTCGTTGGCGGCTCGCAACGCCAGTTCGGTGCGCGAATGGATCAGGTCGGCGACGGCCTCGGCCTNNGGGTAAACTCCCCCGGCTCGGCGGGCCGGGCACCGCTTTCGAGCACCGCATCCAGGACGGTCTTGGCCGGGAGGATACCGCCGTGACAGGTGATTTCGACGACGTCTTCGCGGGTGAACGTGCGTGGCGCACGCATGACGGCGACCAGCACTTCGTCCAACGTGGCGCCGTGTCGAACGATCCTGCCGAAATGGATTGTGTGTGATTCCGCCGCGGAGGGTTTCAAGGACTTGCTGCCGGCGGGGATGAAGCACTTGTCCGCGACATTCAGCGCTTGCGGGCCGGAGAGGCGAACCACAGCCAGCCCCCCTTCTCCCAACGGGGTGGCGATTGCAGCGATGGTGTCGTCAAGCATCCTGGTGGCCTCGCCAGTCGNNCCTTCGAGCCACAGCCGCGCCTTTTCATAGCTCTTCCTGTGCAGATAATGGACGAGGTCCGGCGGGGTGTCCTTCGGCAATTGAGCCGTCAATTCATCGAGCCGCGCCAGGAGCGGGAGCAGGTTCGGCTTGGGATCGGCCGTGGCCATGGCCTTCACGGCTCCGTCCAGTTCGACAAGCGACTTCCAAATGGTCCGTTCCATCTCGGTCATGCTGATTCCACCAATAACCCGGATTACGGAACGGACCAAGCAGTTTCACGCCCCGGCTGGAGAGCGCCAGGCTGAAATTCACATGGCGCGGCGAAGCCGCAACCAGANNAACATCGAACAACCAACATCGAACAACCAACATCCAACATCCATTTCTACAGCTAAGAGGGCAGGAAGCGGGAGATGACGGCGTCGAGCCGGGTGAATCGGCCCTCGAGGTACCAGGTGGTGAGGAAGCAGGCGAGCCCGCTGATCATGACCAGGAGCACCACGCTCATGAGGTAAAGCCCGAAAGTGTGCGGCGGATCGGGCAGCATCACCCGGGGCAGGCCGTGGTAGAGAGTCGCGGCAGAGAGCACGATCCCGATTCCCCAGGGAACCCAGGGCGACACCGATGGAAATGCATCCAGCAGGCGCAGGAAGAAGAGCGGGCTGAGTCCGTAAGCGGCGACTGTGAACGCCTGGGTGAACGAATGCCGGCCGTGGAACGTTTCTCCAAGCGCCCTGATGAGCCTGGCCCCGAGCCAGACAACGACGAGCGACACGATCAATTGGGCGATCTCGAAAAGGATCGTCTGCGGGATGGATAAGGTCGCGACATGCGCCATCTTGCCGCGCGGTTTTCCCCAGTGCGCCAGACCGCAGCCTTCCGCAGCGCACCCCAGGAGCAGCAGCGGAAGCAAATACCTCGTCAGGACAAAGACCCAGTTGCGCTGAGCGATGGCGATCCGATCCCACGTGGGGACCGACTTGAAAATCAGCAGCAATGCCTTGATCATGCGGGGCAAGTCATATCTTGCTGTGCTGGCGCTGACAACAAAATATCTGCATCGGTTCCGAGTGGCGTTCATTCGCCGGTTTATTATCTGCTTCCGTTATACGGTAAGGCGTGTTTTACTCGGGGCGATGAATGTGGACCTTGGCATCTGGGGAAAGCTGACGCGGGTCGTGATTTTTCTTTTCCTTATTGCCGGCCTGATGGGGCTGGCGGTGTGGTACCTGCCGCTCATCCGGACCAACGAACGGATGCGCAAGGAAACGTTCCGGCAGGACACCCAGATCCAGAAGGAAGAAGAAATCTCCAAACAACTCAAGGCTTCGATCGATGCCTTGCGGTATGATCCGAAAGCCGTGGAACGGCTGGCGCGGGAGCGCCTCGGCTACGCCAAGCCCGGAGAAACCGTCATCCGGTTCGAACCGCCGGTCACCAACCAGTTGGCGTCCCACTGAAGAGCGGGTTCGCGCGGACAAGGCTGTCCGCGCCCCGGGGGGCAACCGGACGCGACTTCACACCGTCATGATTTCCTTTTCCTTGGTTGCGAGGTGGGCGTCGATTTTGGCGATGTAATCGTCGGTGAGCTTCTGCAGTTCCTTCTCGGCGTGCTTGACAGCGTCTTCGGTCGTGCCGCTGTCGTGGGCGTGCTTCTTCAACACGTCCATCGTATCACGGCGCACGTGCCGGATCGCGACCCGGCCGTCTTCGGCCATCTTGCGGACGATCTTCACGAATTCCTGGCGCCGTTCCTGGCTCAGTTCAGGAAAGAAAATGCGGATGATCTTGCCCTGAGTGGCGGCCGTGAGCCCCAGGTTGCTCTTCTGGATCGCCTTTTCGATCGGGTGCAGCGAGTTGATGTCCCACGGCTGGATGGCCAGAGTGCGCGGCTCCGGGGTCGTGATGCCGGCCAGCTCGCGGATTCTCATCTGGGCGCCGTACACTTCCACGAGGACGTTTTCGACCAGGGCTGGCGATGCCTTGCCGGTGCGGACACTGGCGAACTCGTTCACGACGACCTGCTCGGTCTTGATCATTTTCTCTTCCGCATCCAGCAGAAAGTCGTCGATTGCCATACTCAAATCTTTCCGTAAAAGTCTTCGACCACCTGGCGGAAGTTGTTCTCGCCCACGTTGACGATGTCCATTTCGCGCAGGGCGTTCTCCTGCGAATCGCTGGCGTGCGCAGCATTCACCATGATGGTCTGGCCGAACTCGCGCCGGATGGATCCGGGCGGCGCCTTGGACGGATCGGTCGGACCGAGGACATCACGGATCTTGCGCACGGCTTCCACGCCTTCATAAACCAGGGCGATGCATTTCTCGCTGCCCGGCTTGCCCCACTCGGATTCCGGAAAGTCCGACGGCGCGTGACCGGACATGAATTTCACGATGTTCTCGAACTGACTGTCGCCGAAGATGGGTCCGAGAATTTCGCCCAGTTGATGTTCCCGGTCGGGGGGGATTTTGATGCCGAATTCCTTCTCGATCGCCGCCTTGGCCTTGCCCGCGAACACGTCCTTGAGTTTGGTGCGGAGGACTTCGCGGACCGGTCCGTAAAACTCCATCGCCTGCGCCACGCTCATTCGGTGGACTTTGATGGCGACGATAAACAGGCCGGTGCGGGAAAAGAAATCGATGACGTTGCCGGGGCGTCCGGACGGGAATCGGAAATTCTCGGGCTTGATGAGCACCAGGGTGCGCTGGGGCTTTTCCGAGGGCAGATAGGCGATCACGTTTTCCAGAATCCCGCCGTCGCGGTCGGAATACTTCGTCCACAGTTTCAACTTGGCCTCGGATTCATCGGACGTCGGAGGCGCCAGCACCGCTGGCTCGAAGTAGCGCACCTGGTTGTTTTCGTCGATGATCAGGTCGCCATAAGTGTCGCGTATCGTTTCGCCTCCGCGCCGGTCGGCGCTGATGTTACCGACGACGGAGCGGGTCTTGCGGACGGCATCCTCGCCTTTGAACAACAGCATCATGACCCGCCGGCCACGGCCGGTCTTTGGATCGGGCGAGAGGTTTTGGAGAATGTAATTGTAAATCAACTCCTGGATCCGGCGGTCCTGGGGGTCGTTGGCCGAGATGATCGCCTCGGAGTATTGCTTCACCAGCTCGGCGCTGGGAGCGAACATGCGCGCCGCCGCCAGTTCAAGTCCGGTACGCGTGATGAGCCGGGTCAGTATTCCGCCCGTCCGCGACTTGTACAGAGAATACGGCGTGATGATGACGTAAGCGAGCTGTTGAGCCATATCAATGGGATGCAGGAGGCGTGGCCGGGGCGGCGCTCGAAGGAGTCGAAGCTTTGCCGCCCAGAATCTTAAACATCACCGTGCCGCAGGTGGGGCATTTGCCTTTAATGGCTTTGCGCCCATTTTTCATCACTTCCTCCACCGCATCGACGATTTCCTTCTTGGCCTTGCATTTGACGCAGTATCCTTCAGGCATAAAAATTTCCTTCTCCGCGCTTCATGCGCGAGGCAGTTATGAAACAAGTTTAGAAGGCGCGGATTGGCAGCGTCAACTGGTAAAAGACCCGAAGTTTCATAAGTAGTTATGGGTAAGTGGCATAACCAGTCCTGATCCGGTCACGATTCCGTCTCCCCTTCGGCATCTGAATCCAGGACCTTGACTGGCAACGCGGACCGGAACGGAGACGGCTCGGAGCTGATAAGAGACTATGAGCCAGCCTGTTAAGGTTGCTTTTACCCGAGTTGCTGTCGGAGGATCGTCTTGAGGATTTTGCCGGTGGCATTCCGAGGCAGAGCCCCCGTCAGGATGACCCGGCGCGGAACCTTGTAATCGGCCAGCTTGCTCCGAACGAACTTCAGCAGAGCCTCCGGGTCCACGGTCGCGCCTTCGGACGGCACGACAAAAGCGACCGGTTGTTCGCCGCGGCGGGAGTCGGGCTGCCCGACCACTGCGGCTTCTTTTACATTGGGAAACTGGTAGATCACTTCCTCGATCTCGCGGGGGTAAACATTGTTCCCATTGACGAGCAGCATGTCCTTCTTCCGGTCGGTGATGAAGTAATATCCCTGTTCATCCCGATATCCTATGTCACCGGTCAACAACCAGCCAAGGCGGAAGGCCTTGGCGGTCTCCTCCGGGTGGTTCCAGTAGCCGAGCATGACATTGCCGCCGCGCACGCAGATTTCGCCAATTTCCCCCGGCCCGAGCGGGCGGCCCGCGTCGTCCTGAATGCTCATTTCCACATTCGGAATCGGCAGTCCGACCGAGCCCGGTTTCCGGGTCCCATCGAGCGGATTCTTCGCCACGACCGGGCTGGCCTCGCTCAGGCCGTAGCCTTCGATCAACGGAATCCGGAATTTCTGCTCAAAATCTTTCAGCACCTGGACCGGCAGCGGACCGGAGCCGCTGATACAGATCCGCAGGGGCAGCGGCACGGGGATGTCCGCGTTGGTCATGCTCCGATAAAACTGCGGGATGGCCGGCAAGACCGTCGCGGAGCGGGTGAAAAGCTCCTGAATCGCGTTCCGGACCGGGTGCAGGGATTTGACGAGCACGATGGAACCTCCCACAAACAGCGGCAGCAACATGCCGACCGTGATCATGTAGCTGTGAAACATCGGCAGCAGCACCGCGAACCGGTCCTGCTCGACCGTTTGCAGAACGATCCGGCAGCTTTCGACGTTGTGCAGCAGATTGCCGTGCGAAAGCATGGCGCCTTTGGGCCGCCCCGTCGTGCCGGAGGTGTAAATCAGAACCGCCAGATCGGATGCATGCCGCTCCGGGTTCTTCAAAATCTCCGTCTCGAACTTCATATTGCCCGGCGGGATCGGAAAGGAGCCGAGGACCGTTTCGACGTTCATCAGTTTGAGCGCGGGCCGCGCCGCCTTCAGAACCTGGAAATTCGCGCTCAGCTCGCTGTCGGTGAGGACCAGGTCGATCCCGGCGTCGCCGAGAATGAACTGAACCTCGTCCGGTTTGAGAAAATTGTTGATGGGAACGACCACGGCGCCGGCCTGGAGGATGCCGAAGAACGCCGGAATGAACTCCGGGCAGTTCTTCAGCCACAATCCCACGCGGTCGCCCTGCTTGACGCCAAACTGATGCCGAAGGATGCCGGCGATGAACAACGAGTGGCTCCACAACTCCCCATACGAATACACTCGGTCACCCCAGAACAAAGCGGTTCTCTCGGCATGCCTCTGCACGGAATCGGCAAGTGCGCCAGCCAGGTTCATGATCACACGCACTATGCAGAACGTTTGCAGTCCAGGCAAGGGGCGAAAGGGCCCGTGGGTTCACGCGGATCACCCTCGCCAGGATCAAGAGAAGGATCCAGACCAACCAGGCGCAAGGCGGGGCGGCTAGTCGCGGAACGCGCCGATGATTTCCTGCAGACCGCGCCAGCGTCCCGGTTCTTCGGGATTCAACAAGGCCGTCTTGGCGTGCCCGAGATCGAACTGCATCAGGAAGCCGATGCTGTGGGCACCGCGGCCGCCCGTGCGAATGGCATCGATGCCGTACGCATAGCCGACCATCACTTTCACCGAAGAGGCTTTGTAAAGGATTCCGCCGCCCACCCCGCTCAGCCAGTCGCCCGGCTGCCGCAGGCCCTGCAGGTAATCCACGCCCGCCGTGGCCGCGGTCAGATTCAGATTCCACCGGTCCTTGGGATCGAGCGGAATGCTGTAGTTCCCTCCCAGCAGGACGAATTGGCGCGCGCTGATTTCCTGGTAGTAATACCCCGGGAGAGAAAGCGGAAACTCCGAGACCAGGGGCAGCAGAGCCCCCAGCCGATAGGCGCTGAAGCGGTCCGCATCCACGCTGGTTCCGGCGATCAGGCTCATGAAGAAGGACTGCCCCGAGTTCGTCATGGTGTACGCGAGCAACGCCTGTCCCCAGAACAGGTGCGATTGCATCTCCACCTGCCGGTCGTACACCCCGTTGGTCAGAAATCCATAATCGCCCGAGGCCGTGCGGTACTGGCCTTCATACCAGATCGACAACTCCATCGCGAGAGACGGGAACAGTGTCGGCTCCTTGCCGCCCCAGCGCAGGCCGGTCCGGAGGGAGAAGGTGCCCCGGTTCCCCGGCAGCCGGAAGTTCGGGGCCGTATTGTCGGTCTCGTAAGCCGAATAATGCGCAACCGCGCGCAACACACCGTTCAGCGGGATGAGTTGGTCTGGATTGAAACAATGGTAGGCGCTGATGGAGACCTCGCCTCCATCGCCGTCGAAGGACTCGCCCGGGATGAATTTCCCCCCACGAATCTCGTCGTAGCTGTCGGCAAAACCGCCGCCCGCGAGGCCGATTCCCAGGTCCGTATGCCCGCTCAGCGCCCCGCTCAGGCCGAGTTCCGAGTCGAGGTAAGTGGGCGCGACCGCCAGTCGCAACGTCAGGTTCGTCCGGAGAAAATCCGGGATGTTGCGATAATAAAACGCATAGGCGGAGAGCGGCGGGTGTCCCTCAAACGATGTGTCGTAGCCGACCTGAATCAATTCTCGCGGAATGGGATCGATCTGGCCCAGCGCGACAAAAGAGACGAGGCAGCCGGGCAAAACCAATAAAAAGAGCCAACGTCTGGCGCAATGCACGCGTCCTTTTAGCCAAATCATATTCGAGGATCAAGCCGTTTGATTTGTTCCGTTGCCTTGCCTTGAGGCGCCATACCGGGGTAGGGTGGCGGCATGAGCCAGGCGAAAAAACTTTTGCACACGCGGTATCGGGTCAACGATCTCGAACGCACCGTCCAATTCTACAGGCAAGTGCTCGGGCTGAAGGAGGTGAGCCGGCACAAATCACCACGCGGGTCGGAACTCGTCTTCATGAAGGCCCCGGACAGCGACGAATTGATCGAGCTGTGCTGCTTTCCCGCCGCCGGGCCGGTGCAGGTGCAACCCGACCTGACGCACCTGGCGTTCGAGGTGGACAGCCTGGAGGAATTCGCGAAACACCTTGCAAAAATCGGTTTGAAGTTTTCCGACGGGCCGACGACCACATCGACCGGCACCGTTTTCGCCTTCCTCGACGCGCCGGAAGGGTACGAGATTGAGTTGATCCAGCATGATCCTTCGCGCGCGCCAGTTTGAATTCACCTTTCCGCGTCCGGCGCTGGTGATGGGGATTGTGAACGTCACGCCGGATTCCTTCCATGACGGGGGGCAATTCCTGGATCCCGGCGCTGCGGTGGCGCGGGGGCTCGAGCTGGCGGCCCAGGGCGCGGAGATCCTTGATATCGGGGGCGAATCCACCCGGCCGCGGGCCGTGCCGGTGGACGAAACCGAGGAGTTGCGCCGGGTGCTTCCGGTGATCGAACGATTGGCCGGGCAGGTCAAGGTCCCGATTTCAATCGACACGATGAAACCGGCCGTGGCTCGCGCGGCGCTCCGGGCGGGGGCCAGCATCGTGAACGATGTGGCCGCCAATCGGGAAAGCGACGCGATGTGGCGGGTGGTGGCGGAGGAACGCGCCGGGTATGTGTGCCTGCACATGCAGGGGACGCCTTCGACGATGCAGGCCCGTCCCGTTTACGCCGACGTCGTCCGCGAGGTCCGGGAATTTTTTTTGGAGCGCCTGCGGCGATTGAACGATTGCGGAGTGGCGGCGGATCAAATTATACTCGATGTTGGAATCGGTTTTGGCAAGTCGCTCGAGCACAATCTGCGACTGCTGGGGGCGTTGAACCGTTTTGCGGAACTGGAACGCCCCCTGCTGCTCGGAGTTTCGCGGAAGTCCTTTATTCGAGAATTGCTCGGGGCGGAAGTGACGGAGCGTTTGCCTGCATCGCTCGCCTGCGCCTGCCTCGGAGTTGAGGCTGGAGCGCACATGGTTCGCGCGCATGACGTGGCGGAAACCGTGCAGGCGATCCGGGCGACAGAAGCCATACTGGCACGCAGAAAATGACGTGGAGCACGATTGAAAAAATGTGGCGGCCCGCGCTGGAGATCCTGATCCTCACGGTCGGGATTTACTATGCGTTCCGTTTCATTCGCGGCACCCGCGGCGCGCCGGTGGTCACGGGCTTCCTGGTGGTCCTCCTGACGCTGGTGATGGTGACGTACCTCCTGAAACTGAAGGTGCTGCAATGGATCCTGGGCGCTTTTTCCGCGTTCTTCGCCGTCGCTGTCGTCGTGTTGTTCCAGCCGGAACTCCGCCGCATGCTCGCCGAGCTGGGCAATCTGCCCCTCTTCGCCACCGCAAGCGAACAGCGCGAAAACATCGAGGTCATCGTTCAAACCGTCGAACGCCTCGCCGATGTCCGCATCGGCGCCCTCATCGCGATTGAACAATCCATCCAACTCCAGGAGGCGGTGGAATCGGGCATCACCGTGGATTGCGAAGCCACCCCGGAAATGCTGGAGACGATTTTCTTCCCCAACAACGCGATCCACGACGGCGGGGTCATCATCAAGGGCGACCGCATCGCCTACGCGGCCTGCATCTTTCCGCTGACCCAGCGTCAGGACCTGAACAAGTCGCTCGGGACACGCCACCGTGCGGCCATTGGGTTGAGCGAGGAAACCGATGCGGCCATCGTGGTGGTTTCGGAGGAGACCGGCGCGGTTTCCTATGCTTACAAAGGCCAGCTTACGCGCGGGGTGACCCTCGAGGAATTGCGCGCCTTCCTTACGTCCGTCCTCGTCAAGCCTGCCAAATCGCGCAACTGGCTGCGCTGGTTCCGGTCCTGGAACGCCGATCGGGTCAAACCCAGTCCGGTTCATCTGGCCAAATCCAATCCGGCGGATACCACCACCGGCATCGCAAAATGATCGGGTTCCTTCGCAATCTCCTGTTCCATGATTTCTGGCTGAAGTTGTTTTCGGTCGCGCTCGCGGTGTTGATCTGGCTGACGGTCTCCTTCGCGCAGAGCGGCGGCGGGCGAAACTTCTTCGCCAATGCGAGCGTCCCCGAGCAGACTTTCGAGAACATCCCTGTCCTCGTGGTGTCCGAGGCCGCGGATGTGCGCGACTTCAAGGTCCGCCCCAGCGAGGTGGAGGTGACCGTCCGCGGCGAGGCCAAATTGCTGCAGGATCTTCAAGCCAGGGACATCCGCGCCCTGGTGGATCTGACCGGGATCGAGTCGGCCCGGAATTTGCACAAACAAATCGAAATCACCACACCCCGTGGCATCACCCTCGTACAGGTTGTCCCGGAGGAGGTGGATGTGATCATACCGTCAAGACGCTGACCTCGGCGGGCCCGGTCGCGGGTGAACGAGGCAACAACCCGATGAGTTCTCCCAAAAAAATCTTTGGCACGGACGGTGTTCGCGGCACCGCGAACATCGAACCGGTGACCGCGGAAACGGCGCTCAAGCTCGGCCGGGCCGCCGGCCACGTTTTCAAGAACCTGGAATCCCGGTCGCGCGGCCATGGGCGGCACCGGATCGTGCTCGGCAAGGACACCCGGCTCTCCGGTTACATGCTCGAAAACGCCATCTCCTCGGGCATCCTTTCCATGGGGGTGGACGTCCTGTTCATCGGCCCGTTGCCCACGCCCGGCGTCGCCTACGTGACCCGCAGCCTGCGCGCCGACGCCGGCATCGTCATCACCGCTTCCCACAACCCCTACGCGGACAACGGCATCAAATTCTTCCACGCGGACGGTTACAAGCTCGACGACAAGATCGAGGACCGGATTGAACATCTCGTGTTCAGCGGCGAGATCGAAACCATCCGCCCGACCGCCGATGCCATTGGCAAGGCGGTGCGTATCGACGATGCGCTGGGCCGCTATATCGAATACGCCAAAGCCTCGTTCCCGCGCGGCCTGACGCTCGAAGGCATGCGCGTCGTGGTCGATTGCGCGCATGGCGCCGCCTACCGCTCCACGCCCAGCGTCCTGCTCGAGTTGGGCGCCGACGTCGTCGTGTACGGCGACCGGCCCGACGGCATGAATATCAACAGGAACTGCGGCTCGATGCACCCGCAGAATCTCTGCCGCAAGGTGGTCGAGCACCAGGCGCACTTGGGAATCGCCCACGACGGCGATGCCGACCGGGTGTTGCTCTGCGACGAAATGGGGGCGCTGATTGATGGCGACGACATCCTGGCGATGGCCGGGCTGGACATGCTCGCGCGGGGGACGCTGGCCGGAAAAACCCTCGTCAGCACCATCATGAGCAACGCCGGCCTGGAGGCCGTCATCACTGAGGCCGGAGGCCGCGTCGTCCGCACCGCCGTGGGCGATAAGAACGTCATCGACGAAATGTTGCGCAACGGCTTCAACCTGGGCGGAGAGCAGAGCGGCCACCTGATCTTCCGGGATTACTCCTCGACCGGCGACGGCCTCGTCAGCGCGCTTCAAATCCTGCGCATCATGAAGGAACGCGACAAGCCGCTCTCGCAACTGGCCCGGTGCTGGACCCGGTTCCCCCAACTGGTCACGAACGTTCGCGTGCGGGAGAAAATACCTTTCGAGGATCTGGATGGCCTGGCGCGGCTGGTGGCCGAGGCGGAAACGGCGTTAAAAGCGCAAGGCGGCCGCCTGCTGCTCCGTTACTCCGGGACCGAGCCGAAAGCGCGCCTGCTGCTGGAAGGCCGCGACGCCGCGGCCCTCGAGGTGTGGTCGAAAAGAATCGGTGACGTCATTCAGGCGCAGATCGGAGAGTAACGCGCAGTAATCGCCTTGCGGTCGGCCCGCCATTGGCCCTTTGCGACTGAGGGATATGAACGAGTCCCGTGCCGTCGGTCGCTACGGGAGCAAGAGAATTTCGGGGCGCAATTGGCCCACAAACTGGAGGGGGAGCTTCGGGTCGATGGAACCCGGCACGAATGTCTCCAGACCGACGTGACCATCGCAGAAAATTACATTGGCTCTCTGAGCGTGGCGGAAATGGCCGTTAGGATAGTTGAAGGGGCTGGAGTAGTTCGTGTTCACGTCGATATAATACCATTCCTCGATCATCGGATTTGAAGGCGATGCGGGCGCCTGGAAGTCGTTGACCTGCGCCGCATCGGCAAACAGCGCAATTTCGGTCGGCTGTCTCACTTGGCCGATTTTGATCGGCGGCTGAGTGATTGCGGCGGAAAGATAGCGGTTGTAGCCATAGCTGAAAACCACATTGTCCGCCTTCATCTTGAATTGCCCCAGGCTGAGGTAGAGCGTCGGACAAAGTCGCACGCTGCTCGCGTTGATATAGGAATACAGCGCCCCCCGGGATAGATCGAACGGCCTTTGGCCCTCAGATTGCCCCGCGTCGAGCCAGCCGAACCAGAGGATTTGCCCGGAGTTGGTCGTGCCGAAAATATAACGGAAGCAGCTGCCGCCGTTCTCGTCCCAGTACATCTCCGCGGCCAGGCCAAGTTGACGCAGATTGCTGGCGCATTGAGTGCGCTGCGCCGAGCCTCTGCTCCGCGCCAGCGCCGGCAGCAGCAGGGCAGCCAGAATCCCGATCACCGCAATCGTTACCAGCAACTCGACGAGCGTGAAAGCAGAGTTCCCAGGGTGCGACTGGGTCCAGTGCAAGTCCGCGAACGAGGTCTGGAGACACTCGTGGCGGGGAGGATTCTCGCGGCGCCGATGAAAGCGAGTCCGCTTGATCCGGGAGCCGTGCCCTTGGACGGTTGTTCTCATGGCCGGCTCGCGCAAACTCGGTAAAACGCCTTGCCCGGCGTTGGGCTCGTGTCCTGCATCACCAGATACGTTGAGTTGCTGGACGTGGTGGACAAAATGCCGGTCCACGATTGAAAATCCCCGGTCCGCTCCAGTGTGTAGAACCAATTGCCGCGACTGAGGAATTGCGCCTGGAAGACACCGTTGCTCCAGGATCCGGTCAGGTTCTGAACGGGCGGTGGCGGCACCGGGACGACGAGATTGTCCAGGATGCCGTGGGCGAGAATGGACCCGTCGGAATGCTGGTCGCTGTAGCTGGTGACAGAAACCACGCCGACGCGAAAATCAAATCCAGCCGGCACTTGAATAATCTGAGTCGCTCCGTATTGGACACCGCCATTCGTTAGGGTGGTGGTAAGCGTCTCCGAACCGCCGAGGTAGCTCATGTCGATGTGAAACAAGTCGCCCAGTGGAAGATCAAGCAGGTTGTTCTCGTTGTAAAGCCACTTGCTATTGTTCGTCCCCACCACCACCTGATCGATGGTGGCCTCGTATGTGGAGAATGCAGGAAAAAAGTTGAATTCCACCAGGTTTACCGGTCCATACGCCGCATTCACGCCGCTGCCCCTGTAGAAGTTCGTCCGTGTTGCGCTGACCAGATTCAAAAACCCAACGGCGATCTCGAAGGTGTAAGGTTGCCCCGGCGTCGTGCCGTTGGTTTCGTCGAGGAGCGTCAAATCGAAGCTCAATTCAAAATCATCGTCGCGCGACAGGATCGTGCCGAGCGGATGATAAAAATAACTATTGGGCTGCGAGGAATCCCACGTGACCTGCAGATCCTGGTTTAGGGAATCCCATTGAAACAGATTGGTGTCGCCGAAAATCTGCCAGCCGTCCGCGAGCGGGTTGGATGAGAAATTCTCGGTGAGGGTCACCGCTTCCGAGAGGGAAGCGGCAACCATCCCAGCCAAGAACAGGGGGAGCCAGCGCATGCGGGTCAAGGTCTGTTGCGCCGCGCCCTGGCGAGCAAAGCGGCACCCGCGAGCAGTGCCAGGGATCCGACGGAAGGCTCCGGCACGATACTGATCGCGTCAATGTAGGCAACGCCGCTCAGGTCATCCAAACGCACATAGTTGACGGCGGATAACGGGACGCTCTGATTGTTTCCGTCGAGAGCCCAGGAAAGATCAAAACCGGCCCCGCCGGCCGACCCGGCGTAGAGCGCCTGAATACCCGCCAGATCCTTGCCCGCAAAATCGGCTGCCGTCAGGGCCGGGTTCACGGGAAGAACGGGATTGCCACTGGCGTCAGTGGGATACAAACCATCCACCATGGGCGTCAACGCCAGGTTCAATGTGTAGAACGTCAGCCCGTCGGCGCTCACGGACACCCGCACGTCGGCCGTGCCTCCAGTAAACAAGGTGCCGTCTGTAGTGCTGGTGCTGAAGTCTTCATTGAAACCTGCGTGCCCGAAGATGATGAAGTCCAGGCCATATGGATTCGAGGGATTGTTCTGGATCGGCGTGTTGAACTGCAGCGTGATGGAACCATTCACCCCTAATCCGACGATGTCGCTGGCCTGATAAGGCGGATTGAAGGGATCGGCGTTTTGATAACCAATGAAGGTCGTCGGCGCGCCGAGCGCCGCGTTGGGATTGGTATAAGACGGGTTGACCCCGGTGCCGGGAGAATAGGAAACCACCGAGTCCGCAAACTGCGCATACGAGGTGGTGGAAACAATGGATACGAACAAGCCGGCCAACGCCAGCAAATGAATTTCTTTCACGCGCTGATCTTTCAAGTTTGTTCCACGGATCCGTGGAACGGGTTAACGGTTGAGAGACCAGCGCGGAGCAGGAAGGATGCAGCGACGGTCTGGGACCGCCGTTTTTTGACTGGATAGCGACGGTCACAGACCATCGCTACAGGCCAAAAATACAAAGCCTTCACACCCCGGCAAAACGGAGAATGAAGGCACTCCACAAATCCCCTTCCGCACTCACGGAACGGGCTGGCCTCATCCTTCTCTTTGACGGAGAAGTTGGCCCCGCACCTGCGGGACCCGACGAGCGCAAACAAACCGGTATCCTGACTTCGGGCCTGACCTCGCTCCCGCCTTCCCGTCCCGCCGATGCGGGATAGTGGCTGATGGGAGTTTGTAGCCCGTTACAGTGGCGCAACCGTCCCCGATTCTCACGGGGTTCCCTGACATTTGATTGCTTCGGATGCGAACAACTGTTCGCACATTTCAAAGAACAGTCTCTTCCTAACACCGGCCGGCCCGCATGCCAAGTGAAAAGTTCGCGGTGCCGAGGCGGGGGTGTGAGACGAAATTCCTCACATTGAGTTTTCCGGCTTGTTTTTTCAGACG
>PLQC01000170.1 GCA_003159675.1 Limisphaerales bacterium | reverse complement strand
CATCCCGGCCGTCGCCACCCCGAAAAGAATTGGTGCTTTCGCACTCCATCGCGGGCCACGCAGCCGGCCAACGCGGGCCAACGCCGGCTTGCCATTCCGGCCAAGGGCCTTATGCTCGACGCCATGGTGGCCCCGCTCCTCGAGATTGAACATCTTCGCGTGGATTTCCCCGAGGTGGTAGCAGTCAACGACCTGTCCCTGACCATTGAACCGGGCGATAGGAATGTGCTGGCGTTTGCAAGTCCTCAACCGGAACGCGTGCGGGTGGAGGCATTGCGAACGGGAACCGGAAATCTGCGGATGGTTTTTTCCCGCAGCGCAGCCTCCCTGGCTCTGCCCCTCGCCGCGGTGGCCGGCGCGGCCCTGTTCTCGCAATGCGTGTTTTCCATCCCAACCGCATGGAAAGCCTTCGCAACGGCTTCCGCCAGTCTGCTGGCTTTCTTTTTGATCTTCCCGCTCCTGCTCGAATTCTGCCGGCTGCGGTTTCAACGCCGCGCGGTAGGTTTCGTCGCGCTGTCCCCGTTCGTCCTGTGTGCCCTGCCCTTCGTGCTCGCCGGAGTGTTCTCCAGCGAAGCGTTCGGCCGACTGTCCTTGTTATCCCCAGGCGTCGTCGCTCTTAACGATCCGACCAGCGATGAATTGAATTCCCTGATGCTGACCGTTCTGGCCCATCTCCTGATTGCGGCGGTTCTGTTTGCGGCCTGGCGAGAAGAGTGGAAACGGCTGTTGAACCGGAACACTTTCCAAAATTGAATTGTCCCCTGCCCGGTTTCCCGGCAATCTGTCCGCTCTTATGCAGCAGGTCAACCTCGGCATGATTGGCGGCGGCACCGTGGGCAGCGGCGTGTTTCACGCCCTCGAGCTCAACGGCGCCCTCATGTCTTCCCGAATCGGCGTCAAGGTCAACGTCCGCAAAATCGCCGTCAAAGCCTTTGATGAACCCCGCCCGTACGACATTCCGCGTTCCCTCATGACGCTCGACTGGCAGGAGGTCGTCAACGACCCCAGGGTGGACGTCGTCACCGAACTGGTCGGCGGCATGGGCATCGCCAGGACCATGATTCTCGCGGCGCTGAAACGCGGGAAACCCGTGATCACCGCGAACAAGGCCCTGCTCTCGGAGCATGGCGAGGAACTGTTCGCGACGGCCAGAAAATTCGGAACCAACCTGTATTACGAGGCCAGCGTTTGCGGCGGCATCCCGATCATCAAGTCGCTCCGCGAAGGCTTTGTCGGCAATCGCATCACCCACCTCTACGGGATCGTGAACGGCACCTGCAATTACATCCTCACCCGGATGAAACTCGAGGGAGCGGATTTCGATGCGGTGCTCAAGGACGCGCAGAAGCAGGGCTATGCGGAGACACCGCCCGACCTGGACATCGACGGTTGGGATTCACAACACAAGATTGGGATCCTCGCCTCGCTCGCGCACGGATTCTGGGTGGATCACAGGACAATCCACGTCGAAGGCATCCGGAACATCACCGCGCTGGACATCCAGTTCGCCAACGAGCTGGGTTACACCATCAAACTGCTGGGAATCATCAAGACGATTGACGATATGCGATTGACGATTGACGCGTCGAAGAACAAGCCGACGCGTAAATCGAATATCGTAAATCGTAAATCCCAAGTTCAGGTTTCGGTCTATCCGACGCTGGTTCCGAACACACACGTGCTGGCCAGTGTGAACCACGTGTTCAACGCGGTGTTCGTCCGCGGCGACGTGGTGGGCGACACTCTGTTCTATGGCCGCGGTGCCGGTAAAGACGCCACGGCCAGCGCGGTGATGAGCGATCTGGCCGACGCGGCGCTCGATCTCAAGTTCGGCTCGAAACAACGCGTCCCGCCGTTTGTTCCGCATGAACGCAACGGCGTGGTGGTGCCCATTGATGAAGTCGTCTCGCAGTATTTCGTGCGCCTCAATGTCGTGGACAAGCCGGGCGTCCTCGCAAAAATTGCGGAAATCTTCGGCACGTCGCATATCGGCATCTCTTCCGTCATCCAACCGGAAGGACACGAAGGAGAGAGCGTTCCCCTGATCTTCATGCTCCACTACGCCACGAATGGCGCGGTCTCAAAAGCGCTTGTCAGAATCGGCAGATTGCCGGTCGTCAAGGGCAAGCCGGTCATGATCCGGGTGGAGGATTTTAAATGACTCTAACCGCGAATTTTGAGAATTGGCGCCAACTTAATTCGCGATGATTCGCGTAATTCGCGGATGAATCCAAATGTATGGCCCTGATCGTTCAAAAATACGGCGGCACTTCGGTCGGCAATACCCAGCGCATCAGGAATGTCGCCGCCCGCGTCGCGAAATACCGCGCCCAGGGTGATAAAATCGTCGTCGTCGTGTCCGCAATGAGCGGCGTGACGGACAGCCTCATCAAACTCGCCAAGGAAATCATGCCCTTGCCGAACGAACGGGAGATGGACGTCCTCCTGGCGACCGGCGAACAGACCACCATCGCCCTGACGGCTATCGCGCTCCACTCGATCGGCGTGGCGGCCGCCTCCCTCACCGGCGCCCAGGCCGGCATCGTGACCGACGGCGTTCACACCAAAGCCCGAATCCAGAACATCACCCCGAAAACAGTCCACGACTTGCTGAACCAGGGCAAGGTCGTCATCGTCGCCGGCTTCCAGGGAGAAACGCCCGAAGGCCAGATCACCACCCTCGGCCGCGGCGGATCGGATTTGACGGCTGTCGCCCTCGCTGCCGCGCTGAAGGCCGACCTCTGCCAGATTTATACGGACGTGGATGGCGTGTACACGGCCGATCCCCGCATCGTCCCGGGCGCCAGGAAGCTCGATGAGATTTCGTATGACGAAATGCTCGAACTCGCCAGCCTCGGCGCCAAGGTGATGCAGTCGCGCTCGGTCGAGTTCGCAAAAAAATTCGGAGTTGTTTTCGAGGTCCGCTCCAGCCTCAACGAAAACCCAGGAACCCTTGTGAAAGAAGAAACCAAAAGCATGGAAGACGTCGTCGTGCGCGGCGTTTCGCTCGACAAGAACCAGGCCAAAATCACCCTCGTCGGCGTGCCGGACAAGCCCGGCGTGGCGGCGCGCATTTTCAAGGCGCTCGGCGACGCGACGATCAACGTGGACATGATCGTGCAGAACATCAGTCACGGCAGCGGCGCGCCCGCAACGGATCTGTCCTTCACCGCGGACAAGCCCGACCTGCTCAAGGCGCAAAAGGTCATTGACGGTTTGAAAAGCGAGATCGGCTTCCGGGACATCATCGCCACTGAAAACATCGGCAAGCTGTCCATCGTGGGGGTGGGCATGAAAAGCCACACGGGCGTGGCCGCAAAGTTGTTTGAAACGCTGGCCAGGGAAGGCGTGAACATCGACATGATTTCCACCAGCGAAATCAAGATCTCGGTCATTGTGGACCTCGCCAAGGGCGAACAGGCGATGAAAGCCATCCACGCGGCCTTCCTCGGAAGCTGACCCGGGTGCGACTGAATGTGATCGTCAGGAGCGCGGACAGCCATGTCCGTCCGCTTCAATCCGCATTTCGCAAACTCGCGGACATCGCTGTCCGCGCTCCTGTGCCTATTTGCCTTCGAAGTAATTCTTGATCGGCTTGAGGATTTCGAGTTTGACCAGGACCACGATCAAGCCGGTGTAGAGCAACGAGATTCCCATGTCGCGCAACAGCGCCCAGCGGGAGTAGGGTTTCCCTTCCTTGGAGAATATTCTCTCCCCGCCCTTTTGCATCAGCACGAAACCGAGCACGTTTGTCAGCCAATAGCCGAGGATGACACACCATTGGAACGCCGGCCGGTAGAAGAAACTCACCACCCACGCGAACACCAGCGCCAGCGGAACGTTCACGAACAAATCGTTCCACCACGACAGCGGGGACAACATGTAGCCCACCACCGCCAGAACTCCGCCCGAGAATTTTCGTTTCCAGGCCATTGCGTCCCGAGAATATCCTTGAGGCGACGAGAAAACTCCAGGGAGTAATCGTCGCGGTGGGGCCCTGGTTTGAATTGCTGCGGATCGTGTCCTTCAGTCGGGATAGCAGCGGAATTCGCACACATTCCCGAAATGAGCGGATATGTTTTCATCCGGGTTCATCCGGGTTCCAACTCGATAGGTACGGTTCAGATCCGAAGGCTCTTCAGCAGATCAGGGACAACCGAGCCGGCCGGACCGGCCAGAACGAAATGCGCCTTTGAGGTCAGTGGTGTGGACTGCAGATTGATTTCCACCACGGTTGCTCCGCTCTCCAGTGCTTCGAAGGGAAGCGAGGCGGCGGGAAAAACCACGGCGGAAGTTCCAATCGAAAAGAAGAGATCGCAATTTGTGCCGAACCGAAAGGCGAGAGCGGTTTCCTTTTCCGGCATCGGTTCTTCGAACCAGACCACATCCGGCCGCAGGAGCCCGCCACAATTCGGGCATTTCGGCGGCACATCCCCAGTCTCGGTCCAATTCGAGACAATCGTTCCTTCGTCAAAGCATTTCGTGCGGGTGATGTTTCCGTGGAGTTCGACGACGTTTCGACTCCCGGCGCGTTGATGCAGACCATCAATGTTCTGCGTGACGAGATGAAATTCCGGAAAAAGTCTCTCCATCTCTGCGAGAGCCGTGTGGGCGGGATTCGGCTTCGCCTCGGCGACCAGTTTCCGCCTGTATTCGTACCACTCCCAAACAAGCCGCGGGTTGCGCCGGAACGCGCGCGGAGTCGCCAGCTCCTCTGGATTGAATTTCGACCAGAGCCCGGTCTGCGCATCGCGAAAAGTCGGAACGCCGCTTTCTGCAGACACACCGGCGCCCGTCAGGACGACCACGCGCTGTGCGCTTTTAAGCCGGTCGATCAACTGCGGCGGAACAGTCATTGCGCTGATTGTGCCCGAAATGACTCCAGAAGGACAGAATTTGACTTTTCATTTTATAGGCGGGGCAGTCCACTCCGACATTCAGATGTGCAAGGGAAGATCCTTCAATCGGATTGCTGGACAGTGTCGGCGAGCATCTGAAGTCGGACCCTAAGGCGGCGATTGCAGGCCACAAACTGACCGCTGATTCACCAGAACACCCGGAGGCTACAACCCGGCCAAATAGTGCTTGATAAGCATATGCTGATTTGATTGGATGAGATCGAGAAATCAAGCGGACTTATGAAAAGTGCATTCGCTGCATTGTTCGACTGTTCGCGGGATCAGACAATCGCCAATAAGGAGGCATGCGATGACACGATCACGCTCTCCAATCCCTTCTCGATTCGCAAAACCCGCTGCGGCACTTGGTCCAGCAACTGACAAGCCGCGACGTTTCCCGGGCTCTGCGATGCTCTCGGAACTGGCATGGAAAGAAATCGCATGCAGCCTGAAGCTTTCAGGTCGGGAGCTTCAGCTTGTGCGTGGAGTGTTCGACGACAGCACCGAACTTGCCATCGCCAGTAACCTCGGCATTGCGCGGCGAACCGTCTGCACGCACTGAGGTGCTCCCCAATGTCGAG
>PLQC01000182.1 GCA_003159675.1 Limisphaerales bacterium | reverse complement strand
ATGTCTTGTCTCCGAGCCTGTGACCTGCAGCGTGCTCGCAGTTCTCTCGATCCGGAAATCCATTTCGGCATTTTGGGATTGAGGGCTTCCCACGAACCGCCAGAAGGGTCCACCGATCGTGTTCCGCTCCGACGCTTTTTCTGACCCGAAATCATTCAATTTCACAGTTTTTGGACAGGGCATAAGGACAGACATGCTGAGTTGCAAGGGATTGTATTGGTGGTACATCCGAGGCTTGAAAGGAGGACGGCGAGCAGCTTTAAGTGGCCACAATTCCGCATACATCGGCAGTCGGCCCGAGCCAGACTCTCAGAACTGCGCGGCGTGATTGCGAACGTTCTCTCTGGCTCTTCACTATTCTTTTCACGTTCCTACTGTGCGCGCCGGGTGCTGTGGCGGAACCCCGATTCGTTCCCGGTCAAATCCTCGTCCGACCCAGGGCTTATCTTTCCGAAACGAACTTTCAGGCAAAGCTAAGAGCCCGCGGCGCCATCAACCGCCGAACGCTGCGCCGTCTCAACGTCCGGATCGTCGCCGTTCCGGAGAGCAGCGCGGACTCGGTCCTGGCCGCGCTGCAACACGATCCGGATATTGAATTCGCCGAGCGGGATTATCTCGCCCAAGCGGCTTTTCTGCCCAATGACCCGGATGTCGTCTCGGGCAACGAATGGCATCTGGCCACCATCCAGGCTCCCCAAGCCTGGAATTTCACAACCGGCTTGAGCAACGTCATCGTCGCGGTTCTGGATTCAGGCATCGACGCGTCGCATCCGGACCTCGCAGGCCGGATTGTGCCCGGCTACGACTTCCTCGACAACACCAACGATACCATGGACGATTTCGGCCACGGCACCGCCGTGTCGGGCACGATCGTCGCCGCGGGCAACAATGCACTGGGTGTTGCGGGAGTCGCTTACTCCACCCGCCTGCTTCCGGTCAAGGTCATGGATTCCTCCGGATTCGCGTCCTACTCCTGCATCGCAGAGGGCATCAACTATGCCGTGAATCAGGGCGCCCGTGTCATCAACATCAGCATCGCGGGAAGTTCCCCCTCCAGCACACTCCAGGATGCAATCTATTATGCCTGGAGCAACAACGTCGTCGTTGTGGCGGCGGCGGGCAACAATGCCAATAACATGCCCCAATACCCGGCGGCCTGCGACGGCGTCGTCGGAGTCTCCGCCACCGAACCGGACGATTCCCTGGCCTGGTTTTCCAGCTACGGCAGTTTCGTGACGCTTTCGGCTCCCGGCGACAACATCTGGACGACACAGGATGATCCGGGCAATCCGTACGGCGCCTGGCGCGGAACGTCGTTTGCCAGTCCCATTGTGGCGGGTGTGGCCGCATTGGTCGCCTCGGAGAACCCCTCGTTGTCGAACACGCAGATCGTGTCCATCCTCGAACAAAGCGCCGACGACCTGGGCCCCGCCGGTTACGACACTTCGTTTGGCTACGGCCGGGTCAACGCCTACCGCGCCGTGAGCGCAGCCGGCCAGGAACCGGGCGCGCTGCCGCCAATGATCCTCGTCGGGCTCTCGGTGATGCTGTCAAGCCCGGCCGATTCGGCGCAGTTCCCGTTTGGCGCAGCTGTGACGGTTGCGGCGAATGCTTCGGCCGGCACCGGCAGCGCGCAGGTCACGAACGTCCTGTTGCTGGCGAACGGGGAACAGTTCTCGAGCGTCGCGTCGCCTCCGTTTGCGTCGAGTTGGACCCCCGCCCAGCCCGGCGACTACACGCTCACCGCATTGGCGATGGACGATCAGGGCGGCTGGTCCACCTCTCCGCCGGTGGTGATCCAGGTCGTCGGACCCGACACCAATGCGCCCTCCATTGCGATTACGCGCGGGCCGCCAAACGGATCGCAGCTGACGTCGCCGCAAGTCGTGCTGGCCGGCATGGCCAGGGACAATACCGGCATTGATCGCGTCGAGGTTCAAGTCGATGGCGGCCAAACACAGGTCGCGGCGGGCACCACGCAGTGGAGCGCACCAGTCCTGCTCGCGCCCGGCAGAAATATCGTCCAGGTTCGCGCCGTGGATGTCGCAGGCAATGTTTCCTCCGAGGTCTCACGCACGCTCACTTACGTCGTGATGACCCCGCTGGTTGTGCAAACGAACGGGTGGGGGAGAGTGACTCCGAACCTGGATGGAAGGCCGTTGGAAATTGGACGGCTCTATGCGATCAGGGCGGTTCCCGGACCCGGCCAGGCGTTCGCGGGATGGAACGGGGTGTTATCGCCATGGCCCGTGTTGAATTTCATGATGCAGAGCAACCTGCTTCTGGTGGCAGACTTCGTCCCGAGTCCGTTCCCGGCCGCGAAGGGCAGTTACGCGGGCTTGATGGCGGACACGAACGGCGTTCTGCCGGACAACTCCGGCTATTTCACGATCAGCATGACGGGTTCGGGACCGTTCACCGGCAAACTGTTCGTCGGCGGAAAGGGGTATGGATTCCACAGCCGCTTTGATGTCGCCGGCGACGCGGCGCTGACGGTCAAGCGCGGCAAGCTGAACCCGGTCGCGCTGGCGTTTCACGTGGACCTCACCAACGGCACGGGCCAGGTCATCGGTTCCGCGACGGACGGAGGCTGGGCCTCCGAACTCGCCGGTAACCGGGCCGGTTTCAATGCGAAATCAAATCCCGCGCTGCAGGCAGGCTCGCGCGCCTTCATCCTGGAGCGCGCGGATGATACCGCGGTCACTGCCGCGACCGGATCCAGTGTGATTTCGAGGGGCGGCCGCGCGCGGGTCAAAGGCAGATTGGACGACGGACGCGCCTTCAGTGCGGCGAGCGTGCTGGCCCGGGATGGCGATTACCCGTTCTACCTCTCGTTGAGACAAGGTAATGAGGTGGTCATTGGCTGGCTCAATTTCCCCGCCGCGCCGGCCCCGGACGCCAGCGGGACCGTGCTTTGGGTCCGGTCCGGCACCAGTACCTTTGCCGCCGCGCTGCAGGCGGCGTCGGCGCCCTGATTCCGTGCGGAGCGCGGCGTTCCACGCCGCTTCATCGTTCGGACGCCTTCAGGTCAATTGTTTCGCCTCTGCCCGTTCTTGCTCCGAAGCGGCCTGAAGGCCGCGCGCCGGGGGCAGTCCTGATGTGCCGCACGGCACCTACGCCCAATAACGGTAATTGATTTCGGGAAAAAGATTGTCGCGCGACTCCAGTTCCCCCAACCATGCCGCGTCCACGCTGGCGCGGGTCAGTTGGTCGTGCAGCGCGATGAACCGGAGGAGGTGGTCCTTGACCCGTTTGCGCGCGTACTCGGGACTGGTGCCGGTGCGGAGGATGAACGGCCAGTCGCTGGCCTGGGCGAGCAGCAGCTCGCGCCCGGCCTGCCGGAGCGCGCGCACCTGCAGCGGCGTCGGATTCTCAAACCGCCGCGCCAGTTCTGTCATGCGTTCCTGCGCCACCTGGAGGTGCGGGTAAATCCATTCGTTGGTTTCGTTGAGCCACACGCGCCAGTAACCTTCCTCGCCCCAGCTCGACGCGCTGGGCGTGGCGACCTGCTGGGTCGGGTGCGACTCCAGATACTCACTCGGCGTCACCAGGGTGAAGACGTCCTGGTCGTAATAAGCTTTGCGCACAAAAAAATCCAGAAACTCCGGCCCTTCGTACCACCAATGCCCGAACAATTCGGCGTCATACGGCGAGAGCAGCAGCGGCGGCCGGTCGAGGATGGCCGCCAGCCGCCGGATCTGGCCCATGCGCGCCTCCAGAAAATGTTGGGCATGATCGGCGGCGGCCTCGAGCGCCGCGTGGCGATCGTAAACCTGCTTGTCCGGCGAATCTCCCGTGATGCGATAGTACTTGATCCCGGTGAAGCCCCGTTTGTCCGACGCCGGCAGGTGCGGCTTCACGTAGTCGAAATCGAGATCGAACCCGACGTCGCGATAGAAGTCGCGGTAACGCGAATCGCCGGGATACCCTTCGTTCTTGCTCCAGACCTGCTTGGCCGAATCCAGGTCGCGACCGATCGCGGCGATGCCGTTGGGCGTGAAAATGGGGGCGAAAACGCCGTAGCGCGGGCGGGGCCGGGCGTTGAGGATGCCGTGGGTGTCCGTGACAAACCAGCGGATGTTCGCCTCCTGCAACACTATGTCCACGCCGTCCACATACGCGCATTCCGGAAGCCAGATCCCCCGCGGATCGCGCCCGAAACAACTGCGATAATGGTCGCGGGCGACGAGGAGTTGAGCGCGGATCGAGGGCGGATGGTTGGCCAGCAAGGGCAGCAGCGCATGCGTGGCGGCGCTGGTGATGATCTCGAGCTTGCCCAGTTCCTGGAACTGCCGGAACGCGGCGACAAGATTCCGTCCGCAGGCGAAGTAAGAATCGCGCACGTCCAGGAAACGCCGGTGATACAGCAGCGCCAGATCGTGAAACGGCTTGTCCCAGTGGGTGCGGTGGATTTCCTTCTCGGCAAGCTCGATCAATCCGCTCAAGTGCCGCACGTAGCGGTCCTGCAGCAACGGATCCAGCAGCATCGAACAGAGCGTCGGCGTCAACGTCAACGTCAGTCGCGTGTCCATTCCATCCCGCAGCCAGCGTTCCATCGTCCGGATCAGCGGGACGTAGGTTTCCGTGATGGCTTCGAACAGCCAGTTTTCCTCCAGGAACTTGTCGTGTTCCGGATGTCGCACGAACGGCAGGTGCGCGTGGAGGACGAGGGAGAGATATCCTTGCATCGAAAAATCAAAATGCGGAAGTCGGAATGCAAAACATCCGCTCCCGTCACAGCGTCGCCGGTTCCGGCGCCTTCAACTGCGGATCCTGCGCGGACGCGCCCACGTCTCCTCGAAATTCGGTTTCGCGGCTGAATTTCATCTCGGCGGCGCGGCCATCGGTCTGGTCCGCCGACACCGCGACCACGGGCAATTCGTATTGTCCGTCCGGCAGCGCAAAACGGTAGCTGAAGGAACCGTCGGGTCGGAGCCGGATGGGCCGCCCGCCGATGGTGACTGTGGCCGTGAGCTCTGTGGCTCCATAGACAATCAGCTCGGCATTCACGTTGAACCAGAAACCCTTCCCGGGCTGTCCGGCGCCCCAGGGACTCGAAATGGCGCCGACCGCTCCCGGCGGGGACGTGGGCGCGGTCCATTGGGCTGCGGACATGGAAACAAGCTCCTCGGCAAACTGGCGCCGGATCAATTCGGTGATTTCCAGGGATCCCATCCAGACGCGGTGAACCCGGTCCATGCTGATGATTTCCGCCAGCGCGCGTTCCTGGGCCGGCGTCCACGCGGCGGCGGACCGCGGCGTCTTCGTCGCGGGCAACTCAGGATGGCCGTGCACCCGCAGTTCCTCGAGCGCCGCGGCCAGCGGCACATTCTCCCGCACCGCCTCCTTCACCAGCGACACCAGCTTCGCCAGCGGCAGTTCGAACGGGATGGTGGCGAATTCAACCGAGGTGTCCGCCGCCACCGTGTCGGGCGGGGTCAGCGTGGCGCCGGAGGTCGAAAGCGTTTTCCATTTCCCGTTCCCGGAGTAAAAGCCGAGTTCGGAAACGTACCGGGTTCCCGCGCGATTCACATAAACAAACCAGTGGCGCGACTCGGGGTGGACGTGAACTTCGACGGCGGGCCGGCCCCGGAGGGAATTCGCGTAAATGCGCAGGATCAGGTGGCCGTCCGTGGACAGCGAGTTGTACCGGCGCTGCTGCTCGCGGGTAAGATCCCAGTGCGCGTAAAGCCAGTGCGGATCGCGGGCGGCCAGCAGCAATTGTTGCGTGCCGTAGGATTCCGGGAGTTCGCCCTCCGCTTCAAGCCGCTCCGACGGCGCCGTGGGGCCCAACGCATACCGCTGCCCCGGCCCGCTGGCGTGAGTGGCCAACGGCCGGTCATCCTCGAGGAGGATCGGCGGGATGGCCGGAATGGCTTTGCGCGTCCGCTCCCGCGGCGGCGCCGGGGCCGGCACCTTCGCCAGGATCGTCGCCTCCGCCGTCTCTTCTTTCGCAGGGGTCTTGCGCCGGGCGGCCCGGGCGGAGGAGCTGGGTTTTGTGGAAGCGGTCTTAGCGCGACGCGGAGATGCGGCCGTCTTTTTCCTCGGGGAGGATTTGATCGGTTTCATAGCTCATGTTTCCTCGTGAAAATAACAGGTGGCATCGTCGTCGAAAGAAGATTACGGCGCGGTAAATGGTGGCGCAACGGTAATCTGCCTGCCGAGCCGCCCGGTTCAGCGCAACGCCTTCAGAACGTCTTCGAAATCCGCCGGGCGCTGCGCCTCGAAGCCCAGCCGCTTGCCCGTGCGCGGGTGGATGAAGGCAAGCCGGTGCGCGTGGAGCATGACCCGCGGCGCCGCAAACCCGAACAACTCCTCGAACCGGCGGTTCTGACGCTGGCCGTAAGTGGCGTCCCCGAGGAGCGGAAAGCCCATGAATTGAAAGTGCACCCGGATCTGATGCGTGCGGCCCGTGTGCAGCACGGCTTCCACCAGCGTTGCCCCCCGCAATCGTTCCAGCACGCAATAGCCCGTTCGCGCTTCGCGACCGGCGTGGTCGGTGACCGCCATGCGTTTGCGATGGGACGGGTGGCGCGCGATGGCCGCCCGGATTTCACCGCGCTCGCGCAGCAGCTCCCCGCAGACGATCGCGTGATAGACTTTTTGCACCGTGCGGTCGGCGA
Organism: Limisphaerales bacterium; assembly: GCA_003159675.1. Classification (GTDB taxonomy): domain Bacteria; phylum Verrucomicrobiota; class Verrucomicrobiia; order Limisphaerales; family BOG-1460; genus BOG-1460. The sequence goes on along the minus strand of PLQC01000182.1, from coordinate 5,499 downwards.
ACTGCGCCGACAGCGCCAGGTGCGTCTCATCGTTTTTTGCCACCACCATGCAGCCGCTGGTGTCCTTGTCGAGCCGGTGGACGATGCCGGGCCGGGCCACGCCACCGATGCCGCTCAATTGCCCGGCGCAGTGGTGCAGCAGCGCGTTGACCAGGGTGTGTTCCTCGTGGCCCGCAGCCGGATGCACCACCAGTCCCGGCGGCTTGTTCAGCACCAGCAAGGCGCCGTCTTCAAACAGGATATCGAGCGGGATGTGCTCCGGTTGCGCTTCGGCCGGGCGGGCTTCGGGCCATTGAACCTCCACCCGCTCGCCCGCGCGCGGCGCGTGGGTCGGCTTGACGGCGCGGCCATCGACACGGATGTATCCCTGTTCCAACAGCCGCTGGACGGCGCCGCGCGAAACGGCCGGATACCTCCGTCGCAAATAAGTGTCCAGCCTTTCGGACGGCAGGCTCCTGTCCACCAGGAAGACTTCGGTGCGATCAGGCATGCGCGGGTTTGTTCACGGAGAAAACGGGGCTTCCGCCGATTTCGCCTCGCGATCGTTTCTCAGTGTGATGAGGAAAATGAGGGCGACGCCGGTGCAGATGGCGCTGTCGGCCACGTTGAATGCCGGAAAGCCCACTTCGCCTCCGCCTCGTTGCTGCAGGTAAAAGTACAGGAAATCGATCACGTGATGGACGCGAATGCGGTCGATGAGGTTTCCGATGATGCCGCCGACGATGAGGCCGAAGGCGATCTGGCCCGGCAAGGTGCGCGAATCAAAGTGGTGGCGGCTGAGAAACAGAACCAGCAGGGCCACCACGGCCACGACCGCCAGCAGTTCGTTCCGGTCGCGAAACAGGCTCCAGGCAGCCCCGGTGTTCTGCCAGTGGACGAACTTGAAGAATCCGTCCAGCATGATTTTCTCGTCCCCCACGGCCGGCAGAAGCCGCAGGACGATGGCTTTGCTGAGCTGGTCCAGCGCGAGCACAAAAAGGGCGATCGCCGCAACGCGGCGGTTACGAGTGCGCAGGAGCCAGTGGGCCGGGTTCATGCCGGAATGACCGGTGGTGTAGCCGGTTGCGGGGCAAAACACAAATCCTTTCCGCTATTGACTTCACGGGGTCGTCTGATATTTTTGGCGATCCCTTGACCGGGGTTGTCATGAAAACGCATTTGCCGAAAGTAAATTTGGATGAACGCAAGTGGCATCTGATTGATGCCGATGGCGTGGTCCTGGGCCGGTTGGCGGTACAGGTGGCCGATATTTTGCGCGGGAAAAACAAACCCATCTTTACACCGCACCTGGATGCCGGCGATTTTGTCGTGGTCGTCAACGCCGAAAAGGTCGTCCTGACCGGAAAAAAAGAGACGAAAAAGAAGTACATGACCTATTCCGGCTGGAAGGGCGGCGAGAAATTCACCTCGGTCGCCGAATTGCGCGCGCGGCATCCGGAGATGCTGATCCACCGTGCCGTCCGCGGCATGATTCCGAAAAACCGGCTGGGCCGTGTCCTGCTGACCAAGTTGAAGGTCTATAAGGGCAAGGAGCATCCTCACGGCGCCCAGAAACCCGAGCCGCTCGCCGTCGCGAAATGACCGCGATCCGGCGTCGCAACGATTTGAACGATCAATGATTTGATCCCGATTATGGCTGAAACAAAAACGCCTGAGTTTCTCGGCACCGGCCGTCGCAAGACCTCGGTCGCCCGCGTGCGCCTGACGAGCGGCACCGGCAAAATCACCGTCAACGGCCGGGCGTTCGACAACTATTTTCCGGTCGATACCCTGCGGGTGCAGGCGTCGCAGCCGCTGGCCGTGACCGGCACGGCGGAGCGATTTGACGTGCACGTGAACGTGGCCGGCGGCGGCCCCATGGGTCAGGCCGGCGCGGTCCGGCTCGGCATCGCCCGCGCGCTGCTCATGACCGATGCAACCCTTCGCGCTGCGCTGAAAGCCGAGGGATTCCTGAGCCGCGATTCGCGCATGAGAGAGCGCAAGAAGTACGGCCAGCCGGGCGCTCGCAAACGTTTCCAATACAGCAAACGCTGATCGAGCTGGAATTTTGCCGACCCCGCTGGTTCAATCCGGCGGGGTTTTTTTTGTGGCGGAACGGGATGCCGGAGTCGCGGGGCAATGCAAATTGAATGATTGCATTACTTCGGCACTCCATTCATCCATTACTCCGTCACTGCGGCATCTGTCATATGCATCATCGAAAAATCGCCGTCGTCGGCGCATCGGGCTACTCGGGCGAGGAACTCGTGCGCCTGTTGCTCAACCATCCCCAGGCCGAACTGGCGGCCATCACCTCCCGCCAGAACGCGGGCCGGACACTCGGGCAGGTGTTCCCGAAATTCGCAAACCATCCCGGATCCAAAACCCTGCGGTTCACCGAGCCGAAAACCGAGATCCTCGCCAAGCAGGCGGACGTGGTTTTCCTCGCGTTGCCGCCCGGCGTCGCCGCCGAATACGCCGTGCCGCTTCTGCAACAGGGCAGCCGTATCATCGATTTGAGCGCGGATTTCCGGTTGAAGAGCGCCGGGGTTTACAAGGAGTTCTACGGCCACGATCATCCCGCGCCCGATTTGCTGGGCAAGGCGGTTTACGGGTTGCCGGAGGTTCGCCGGGCCGAAATCAAGAACGCCTCCCTGGTGGCTTCCCCGGGCTGCTACCCGACGAGCATCCTGCTGCCGGTCATTCCGCTGCTGGAAGCCGACCTGGTGAAGCCGGCCGGCATCATCGCGGATTCCTTGAGCGGCGTCAGCGGCGCCGGCCGCAGGCTGGAGCGCGAATACCTCTTCGTCGAGTGCAACGAGAGCGCGCGTCCTTACAGCATCCCGAAGCATCGGCATCTTTCGGAAATCGAGCAGGAACTCTCCTTCGCCGCGGGCGCGCAGGTGACGATCCAATTCACCCCGCACCTGATCCCGTCCAACCGCGGCATCCTGACCACGCTCTACCTCAACCCCAGCGCGCATTTTACCGACGGGGCAAGCGCGGTCGCCTTCAACGAGGAAATCGCCGCGTGCTACGCGAAGGCCTACGGCCAGGAACCGTTCGTGCGCATCCTCCGCGACAACGCCCTGCCGGACACCAAGAATGTCACCGGCACCAACGTGATCGAAATCGCCTGGAGGATCGATCCGCGCACCGGCCGGCTCATCGTTTTCAGTGCCGTGGATAATCTTCTGAAAGGCGCCGGCGGGCAGGCGGTGCAAAGCATGAACATCCTGTGCGGCTTCCCCGAAACGGCGGGGCTGGTCTGAATCCGGAGAGAATCACTCATGACCGGGCCGTCTTCCAAACCCGTGATCTGGGACCCGGCGGCTTACGCGGCGAATTCCTCGCCGCAGCAATCCTGGGCGCGCGAAGTGATCGCGAAACTCAAATTGCGCGGTGACGAGCGCGTCCTGGATGTCGGCTGCGGCGATGGCAGGATGACGGCGGAAATCGCGCGCGCGTTGCCGGCAGGCGCGGTGACCGGCGTGGACGCCTCTTCCACGATGATCGGGTTCGCACAGGCAACGTTTGCGCCGGCCCGCTTTTCCAACCTCGAGTTTCACGTCATGGATGCGCGCCGGATCCGTCTGGCGAAGCCCTTCGATATCGTGTTCTCGAGCTCGGCGCTGCATTGGGTGGACGATCATCCCGCGTTTTTGCGCGGCGCGTCGTCGTGTTTGCGCCCCGGCGGCCGCCTCGTCGTCTCCTGCGGCGGCAAAGGCAACGCCCAGGAGGTTTTTCTCGCGCTCCGTCCGGAAATGCGGCTCCCGCGTTGGCGCCAGTTCTTTCGCAAGATGGACAAGCCGTATTTCTTTCATTCACCCGCCGACTACGGGAAATGGCTGCCGCGTTGCGGATTCAAAGTGCGCCGCGTGCGCCTGTCGCCCAAGGATGCGACTTACCAGGGTCGCGAGGGCTTTGAGGCGTGGCTGCGCACGACCTGGCTCCCTTACACCCAGCGCGTCCCGGAAAGTTTGCGGGAAGAGTTCATTGCCGCCATCACGGACCGTTACCTGGCAAAACATCGGGCGGACGACGCCGGCCGTGTTTGCGTCCGGATGGTGCGGCTGGAGATCGACGCGGTTAAAATCTGAAACCGTGCAGGTGAGCAGATCATGAAACCGAAATTCAAAGTCATCGCAGGATCGATCGTTGCACCGAAGGGATTCACAACCGCCGGCGTGTGTTGCGACATCAAACGGCTCGGCACGGGCAAGGGTTCGGACAAGGGCCGGAAGCGCGACCTCGCGCTCCTCGTCTCCGAGGTGCCGGCCACGGTCGCGGGCATGTTCACCACCAACCAGGTTTGCGCCGCGCCGGTCAAGGTTTGCATCGAGCGGGTGAAACGGGGAACCGCCCGGGCCGTGGTGATGAATTCCGGCAATGCCAACGCCTGCACCGGCCGCCAGGGCATGGAAGACGCCCGCGAAATGGTCCGCTTCACCGAACGCGCCCTGAACCTGCCGGCCGGCTCCGTCCTCGCCGGCTCCACCGGAAGAATCGGCGTCGCGCTGCCGATGGACAACATCCGCGCGGGCATCCTCGAAGCCGCGGTGGGGCTCGGTTCGACGGCCAGGCACGCCGATCAAGCCGCGGAGGCCATCATGACGAGCGACACGCGACCCAAACAAATCGCCGTCCGCTTCAGGCTCGGCGGCAAAGAGGTGCGCATCGGCGGGATTTGCAAGGGCGCCGGCATGATCCAGCCCCGGATGAGTGCCGACGGCAAACGCCCCGCCGCCGGCCCGCTGCATGCCACCATGCTTTGCTTCATCACAACCGATGCCGCGATCGAAGCCCGAACCCTGCAGGCCGCGCTGCGCGAAGCGACCGCGCAAAGCTTTAATCGGATCACCGTTGACGGCGACACCAGCACGAACGACACCGTGCTGGTGCTTGCAAATGGACTGGCGGGCAACAAGAGATTTCAAATTCTAAATTCCAAATTTCAAATCTTCCAGGCCGCCCTGAACCACGTTTGCCTGGAACTCGCCGGAATGATCGTGCGCGACGGCGAGGGGGTTTCCCGCTGCGTCACCGTCCGCGTGCATGGGGCGAAATCAGCCGCCGATGCGGATGGAGCGGCGCGCGCGGTGGCCAACAGCGCGCTGGTCAAGACGAGCTGGCATGGCGGCGACCCGAACTGGGGCCGCATCATCGACGCGCTCGGCTACAGCCCCGCAACCGTGGTTGAAGAAAAGGTGGACGTCGGCTACAGCGCGCCGGGCGGCGGCAGGATACTGTGGAGCCTCAGACGTGGTCAGCCGACCCGGGCGACATTCAGGCAACTCTGCGCGGCGGTGGCCGAAAAGGAATTCGACCTGCACGTTCGCCTGAACCTCGGAAACGCCGGCGCGGTCATCTATGCCGCCGATTTGACCGCGGAATACGTGGAGTTCAACAAGGGCGACGTGACCGATCCGGGGTCTCTCGGCGGTTGATCCGATTCGGCTCGAACCGGCAGCGGGCGCATCCGGACACTGCCCCCGGCCCGCGGCCTTCAGGCCGCTTCAG
>PLQC01000007.1 GCA_003159675.1 Limisphaerales bacterium | reverse complement strand
CTTACAAACCGGATACCTACATCACCGAGGAATCCGCCGGTCTCTACCTGGCGCAACATTTGAAGCAACAAGGTTACCGCGTGCTGGTGCATGATTTTGGTGCCAAGCCTTCCAACAATCCGAGCCTGCACGAATTTGAAATCATCAAGGACCTCGCCGCGTTCGCCTCCCGCAACGACATCAAACTGGCGGTCATTTGCTGTCCCTGGCCGCAATACAAGGAGGTGAAATTCACCGCCACGACCAACGTGCTGGCGGCGTGGCAACTGTAAGGCCGCAGGAAGACCGGTCAGCGCTTCTCTTGCAGCTTGTTCATGTCGATGTTTGACACGAAGTGGGTTTGCTTTTTCATCTGTCGGCGGAGCCGGAGTATCCAGGATCCAGGGATGAGATCGATGCGCCCGCGGCAAACCAACTTCTGCCACTGCCGCTTCAGCCGGAACGCCGTGCGATAGACATGGCGCCGCCACCCGTCGGGTCTGCCGTATTCCTTGCTGATGATGGCCGCTTCGCGTTGCATATTGCGCGTCACCCTCATATCGGCGGATTGTCCATGTTCATGGTAGCGATAGTTGATCAGGAGCCGCGGCACATGGCCAACCTGGCAGCCTTGCCGACCGAGACGCAGGATGAATTCGTAATCGCAGCAGTTCAGGAAATCCTTGTGCCGGTACAAGCCGATCCGGTCATGGACCGGCTTGCGAACGAAAAGCGTCTGGTGAATCACGTAACCCAGCGCGTACCGGAGCACGTTGTAATCGTAGCAGNNCCCTGGCCGTCCACATACTGGGTGTCTCCAAAGAGCGCATCCCATTGCGGATGCTGTTGGAAGGCCTCGCCCACAGCCCGCAATGTCCCCGGCCGGAAGCAGTCGTCTGCGTTCAGGATGTTTACGATCTCCCCGGTGGCCAGGAGAATGCCCTTGTTCATCGCGTGATAATGCCCTTCGTCCTTTTCCGACACCCAGATCAGATGCGGATACTCTTTCAGCAATTCGATCGTGCCGTCCGTTGAGCCGCCATCGATGACGATGTGTTCGTAATGGGGGTAATCCTGGGATCTCACACTTTCGATGGTCTCGCGAATGGTGTGGATGCTGTTAAAGCTCGGGGTGATAATCGACACCTTTGGAAGGCTGAACATAACAGCCTTATATTGGCCGTGGGGGGACAGAGTCAAGAAAACTCGGGTTTGCAAAGGCACCCTTTACCTCCCATTGGGTGCTGGCGCTCATGAAAAACAAAGTGCCGATGGCTGTCTGCGATTCATTCACGTCCGTTTTTGCCGATACCGGTAAAAACATGAATCTGAAACCNNTCGTACCGTCTGGCTTGCGGCTCAAATTTATCGGCGCACAACGCCGGTACTGCAACAAATCAGGATTCCACTTATTCCCGTCCCTTAAAATTCCGCGCAAATGCCGGCCTGCCAACTTTTCCACGCGCCTGCCAACCTCCTCCTACAATCAAACAGTCAAAATTTTTCCGGCATGGATTGATTCCTTGTGGTGGACAACTCAACCACTTCTGCCGGCGGCAACTTAACTATTGGCAGATTTCATGGACAGAAGGCGAACACATACCTCGCTTTCGTAAAAAATTAGATTGCCTTGTGGTTTTGCGTCAATTAACTTTGTCGTTCCCATGCAAAATAAAATTCTAGTCGCAGGCGCGGGCGGATTTATCGGCGGCCACCTTGTGGCCGAATTAATTCGCAAAGGGCACAAGGAAATTCGGGCTGTGGACATCAAACCACCCGACGAATGGCATCAGCGTTTCCCGCAGGTGGAAAATGTGTCGCTGGATTTGCGGCTAAGAGACGCCTGCGAACACGCCGCCAAAGGCGTGGAGCAGGTNNGGGCGGCATGGGTTTCATCGAAAATAACAAGGGGCTTTGCATGTTGACAGTGCTCATCAACACACACTTGCTGATGTCCGCGAAAAAATTCGGCGTGCAGCGCTACTTTTATTCCTCTTCCGCCTGTGTCTATGCGGCGGACAAACAGACTGATGTAAATGTGACCGGTCTTCGCGAAGCCGACGCCTATCCCGCCATGCCGGAGGATGGTTACGGCTGGGAAAAATTGTTCAGCGAACGCATGTGCAGGCATTTCACGGAAGATTTTGGCCTGGTCACGCGCGTGGCGCGCTTTCACAACGTTTACGGCCCGCATGGCGCCTACGATGGCGGACGCGAGAAGGCGCCGGCGGCCATTTGTCGAAAAGTGATTGGGGCCAAATTGAGCGGCAAACACGAAATTGAAATCTGGGGTAACGGTGAACAGACGCGCAGCTTTATGTATATTGATGATTGCATTGATGGCATTGGCCGCATCATGCGCAGCGAGAAGGTGACTTTTCCAATCAATCTCGGGAGCGCGGAAAAAGTTTCCATCAACCAGCTTGTGGACATTGTTGAGGACATCGCGGGCGTCAAATTGAAACGCAGTTACAATCTTTCCGCCCCCAAAGGCGTCAACGGTCGCAACAGCGACAACACAATCATAAAACAAACACTGGATTGGGAGCCGTCCATCCCGTTGCGGACCGGCATGGAAAAAACTTACGCCTGGATTTACGACGAGATGGCCGGATGCAAAACAAAAACCCGTCGGACGTGAATTTTTCCATCGAACACGTCGCCATTCTGGCTACTGATCCTGTCACTTTGGGAAACTGGTACGAACATGTCCTTGGCGCGCGGCCGGTTTGGGATGACAAGCAAAGTCCACCGACATACTTGCTCGCACTGTCAAATTTGTGGCTGGAAATCCATGCGGCGGAAGCACCACCGGTTGGGCGCGGCAACAATAAACTCCCGGGGTTTCGTCACGTCGCGTTGCGCGTGGATTCCATTGAAGACGCAAAGGCGGAATTGGCCAAACGCGGTGTCAAGTTTGAGGAAGAAATCCGTCCGGCAGCGGGCGGCGGTCGCGTTTTATTTTTTGAAGATTGCGAAGGCAATCTGCTGCACTTGGTCGAACGTCCACCGGGTTCGCAGATTGGAAAAGCGAGATGGAGCATCCAGTTGTGATGCCGGCGCATTTGCGCGGTTACCGCGACGGCTTGTGCAGGCCGCGGCGCTTGAGATGTTTGACGAACGCAGCGAGGGTTTTTTTGCTGACGTGGTGTTCCATGCCTTCAGCATCCGAACGGGCGACGGCGTCCGGAATGCCGATTGATTTAAGGAACCCGACAACAATTTCGTGACGGCGACGCGATTCTTCAGACAACTTCCAGCCGGCGCCAGTGAGTAAAATGGAATGATACGGCCTGGTTCTGACCAGCCCGCCGCGCTGGAGGCGTTGGATGGTGCGGTTGACCGTGACATGGGTGACACCCAGACGGCGTGCCAATTCGGTGACCCGGGCTGCGCCGGTGGTGGAGATGAGTTCGGCAATCAACTCCGCGTAATCCAAGGCGGTTTCCTGTGAGTGTTCCTCCCGCGTCCGCCCGGGGTTGCCTTTTAATGGCAGCGGATAAGCTTTGACGGACTTGGTCGGCGGGCGATTCATTTTGGGAAAGTAAAACAGATTTAATTGAGGTTGACAATCGTCCTGCCAAATTGTAGCCTACGCTACAATTTGGGGGCCATGCCGGAACAAACCGACAAAGGTGGGAGAAAGGCGGGCGATGCGAAGCCTGCCAACCGCTCGTCGTTGGAGGAGGTGCACAGTACGGTGCCCGTGCCGCACAGTCGGGCCGGCTTCTGGGCGCAGTGGCGCGCATTCGTCGGGCCGGCAATTCTCATCAGCGTCGGTTACATGGATCCCGGCAACTGGGGGACCGACCTTGCCGGCGGAGCACAGTTCAAATATGGCCTGCTTTGGGTGGTCGCGGTTGCCAGTTTCATGGCTGTCATCCTTCAGGTCATTTCCGCGCGCCTCGGTGTCGCCACCGGCAGGGACCTGGCCCAGTGCTGCCGTGATTTTTACCCGTCTTGGACGCGCTGGCCGAACTGGATTTCGATGGAAATCGCGATTGGCGCGACGGACCTGGCCGAATCGCTCGGCAGCGCGGTGGCGTTGAACCTGTTGTTTCACATCCCGATGGCATGGGCGATCATCATAACCGCCTTCGACGTTCTTTTGTTGCTGGCGTTTCAAGGGTTGGGCATGAGGCTGATCGAAGCGGTGATCGCGGTGTTCGTGCTGACCATCGGTGTTTGTTATGGCATCGAGATTTTCGGCCTCGCACAGACGCAACCGGACTTTTGGGAGATGGGACAGGCGCTGATCCAGCCGGGCATCCACCAGACCGGCATGATCGTGGTGGCAATCGGCATGATCGGGGCCACTGTCATGCCGCATAATCTTTATCTGCACTCGGCGCTGGTGCAGACGCGCAAGGTGGAGCGCGACGATCATTCCATCCGCAACGCCATCCGGTTCAACACCATTGACTCGGGCGTTGCGCTGACGATCGCATTTTTTGTCAACGCGGCAATTTTGGTACTCGCAGCGATGGTGTTTTACGGCAAGCAGAGCGTGACGGTGGTAGGCGGACAGATGGTTATGTTCAACCCCGACAGCGATTGGATACGCATTGCCTATCTGACGCTGGCCCCGCTGTTGGGCACGACGGCCGCCAGCACACTCTTTGCCGTGGCACTGCTGGCCAGCGGACAAAGCAGCACCATCACCGGCACGCTGGCCGGACAGGTGGTGATGGAGGGCTTCATCCATCTGAAGGTTGCCCCCTGGATGCGCCGGATGATTACGCGGACGCTCGCGATTATTCCCACGATCATTGTGGTTGCGATTACCGGCGAGCGGGGCACGGAGAAGCTGCTGCTGCTGAGCCAGGTGATTCTCTCGCTGCAGTTGAGCTTTGCGGTGATTCCGCTGGTGCTGTTCACCGGCAGCCGGAAAACGATGGGCGAGTTTGTGAACGGACCCTGGCTACAGGGGCTGGCGTGGTTTGTGGCCGCGCTTATCGCGGGACTGAATGCATGGTTCCTGGTGATGATGTTGCGGTGAAAACATGGGTCAGGGATCAGTGATCAGGGGTCAGTGCGGTTGCCTGCGAACATTTTCTGTTTTGGCTTGCGCGTCATTCTTCAAACATGGCGCTGATCTCTCGAAAGCTCACGGCATCTTTTGCAAAGGCGAAGGTGCCGTGGTCTCGCATTTCAGTGGCGGCGCGGACAAAGGCGCCCAGAGCGGCGCGGGCAAGAGAGCTGCCGACGCTGATGCGCTTCACGCCCATGGCCGCGAGCTCGTCGCGGCTCAGTTGAACGCCCTGCAATCCCATCACAACGTTCACGGGACGATCCACGGAGCCGACCACGGCGGCAATCTCGTCTTTGCCGGTGAGGCCCGGTGCATAGAGTACATCGGCGCCCGCTTCCTGGTAGGCCTGCAATCGCCGGATCGTATCTTTGAGGTCGGGGTTGCCCACCAGGTAGTTCTCAGCGCGCGCCGTCAGAGTGAAGGCAAAGGGGAGCGCACGCGCCGCTTCAGCCGCCGCGCGGATTCGCTCAACCGAACGCTCGTGCTCATAGATGGGGTGGCCGGGCTGGCGGGACATATCTTCAATGGAGCCGCCAACGACGCCCGCCGCGGCGGCAAGGCGGATGGTTTCCGCAACCACTTCAGGAGCGTCTCCGAAGCCATTCTCAAGATCGGCGCTGACCGGCAGATCGGTGGCTGCCGCGATCGCGGAGAGGTGCTCCATCATCTGGGCGCGCTCGATGGTGTTGTCCCGCTGCCCGACAGAGAAGGCATAGCCGGCGCTGGTGGTGGCCAGCGCCTCGAAGCCGAAGTGCGCCAGAAGCCGCGCCGTGCCCACGTCCCACGGGTTGGGAATGATGAATGCGCCGTTGCGCTGGTGGAGCGCGCGAAAAACCTGTCCTTTTTCTGCCTGCGTCAGCATGGTGCGATCATCCTCTTGCGTGGGTGACGATGGGGAACCGAAGCTCTCATCGGCGAATCCCGCGAAATCTGTCTCTTCCTTCCGAGGATAAGACGCCCGGCCTGCACCGTGGCAAGATTCCGGCGCGCGGATGGGTAAAGAATGCCCGGCGTGGACGATTCTCACTGCCCATCGGCCGCTGGACCCGCTACCATGGATGCGATGCACATTCTTTCCGCTGCCGAGATGCAGGCCTGCGACCGCGCGACGACAGAGCGCTACGGGATTCCGTCGCTGCAGTTGATGCGGGCGGCGGCAGCGGCTGTGGCCGGGTTTGCGCGGGAGCGGTTNNTGATGGCGGCGCGGCTGCTCGCCGGTGCGGGGCTCGAAGTGACGACGCTGCTGCTGGGCGCGCCGAGCGGCTTGAAAGGCGACGCGGCGGCGGCGTGGCGGGAACTGGCTAATCCGGCGCACGGGTTGATTCATGTAGTGGATGGGCCGGAGGATCTGACGCGGCACAAGGGCGCTCTCGAAGCCGACCTGATTGTGGATGCGGTGGTGGGTACGGGCTTCAAGCCGCCGCTGAAGGGGCTCGCGCTGGCGGCGCTGGAGTGGGTGAAGGCGAGCCGGGCGCCCATCCTGGCCATTGATCTGCCCTCCGGCTGGCCGGCGGACGCGACGGAAGCGACGGTGGCCCACTCCGAGAGCAACCCGGTTTTTCCGGCCGATGCGGTCGTTACCTTTACCGCGCCCAAGCCTGCGCACGTCTTTGGTCAGTTGACCAGGGCTTGGGATCAGCCGATTGTGGTGGCGCCCATCGGCTCGCCGCAGGAGGCGATGGTCTCGGCGCTGAATTTGGAGTGGGCCGGCTCGGCGCTGGCGCTCAC
>PLQC01000123.1 GCA_003159675.1 Limisphaerales bacterium | reverse complement strand
GATATTGCACTCGCAGTTTGCGCGCCATTCCCCCAATGCTCTCAGCCGGGGCTTGAGCGTCAAGGCAATATTCTACAATAGCCGGGACCGACCCCTTCACGTTGAACAGTTCCATAGGGACTGCGGTTGTAATCGCTTTATTTACCGGAGAACTCAAAAATATCCCCTAATTTCCATGATTCAATCAGCTTTTGAGAAGCCGGTGCCGAGAGTCTTAAAGCCTTAAAGCCTTTCAGCAGAAAGCCGATTAAGAAGCCTGTGACACTGATTGTAGGCATCGTTTGCAGGGATGGAATTGTCATCGACAGCGACAGCCAAACGACCTGCGAATACGGCGAAAAGCAATGCGACACAGAAAACGTGTTCCGAATCGACTTTAAGGACGGATCAGCGGGGCTTGTCGCAACTGCTGGCAGCTTGGATTTTTCAACTCAGGCCATTTAAATGATTGAACGGAGGGCCTTGGAGATTGAGGCAAATAACCCCCGTGCCTTGGCCGATCTGGCGGAACAGGCAAATTCTGAAATAAAGTTGAAGGAACGGAGGCAATTCAAACGACCGGCAAAAGAGTTAAAGCAGCATTTTTCGGAAAATCGTTTTTATCTCCTCCTCGCCAATTACCACAAGGAAACGCCTTACATTTTTAAGATGCAATCGGACGGCAAGGTTTCGCCGACGTGGCAGCGGGGGGGAGGGAGCTGCGTGTCCCTTGGGAACAGTTGTGCAGTTGCCGATTATATCATGCGGCAATTCGACTTCACAAATATGGGATTTTTGCAGGCCGTTTCCGCAGCAATCTACATCGTGAATGAGGTAATCAATATTGACTCGACTTGTTCTCGCCCCATTAAATTAGCGGCTCTTCGCATTGGCGCCGGAAAAGATTTGCCGATTGCAACGATTTGGGAGCCGCATTGGATTGATCTGAATTTAGCCGAAATAGAACGGCTTCAGGCGAAAATAAAATTCAAATGGTCGCAACAACTAAACGAAATTATAGACAGAGCGGCAAAAGTGGCTAACCCGTTCTTTGCTGCCAACGTCAAAACCGGCTAGAATTCCCGCTTGCCATTTTGGTGTGCGGGTGATTCATTCCCCAAATCAGGCCGAAAACCTGATTGAACTGTTCACGGCAGTTTGTGCTGCCAGTTATGACGCCGCCGCAACGTTCACTTTCTCAGTGGCTTGCTTTTCGTACTCTTCCAAGGACGGGATTTTGACCAGCGCGCGACGCGCGTACGCGCGGTGCACGGCCTTTGAGTTGTGTCCCAAAGCCTCCTGCGCGAACCGCTCGGGGTAGCCGGCCGTCTTGGCGCGCTCCGCCCATGCGTAACGATAGCTATGAAGGGTCACGCCCTGAATGTGTAGCTGTCGGCAGCGCGATTTGAATTCCGTCGCTCGATCGCCGGCGCGGACGGTCGAAAGATAAGGGAAAAGCGGTCCCTCGCTCGGAAGGTCTTTCAGGAGGTTCAGCGTTTCACCCCCGAGGTGTACCAGCACGGGCACTCCGGTCTTTTGGCGGAAAAAGCTGACGGTGTTGTTCGTCCAGTCCACGTCCTCGCCTTTCAGGTTCGCAATGTCGCCCTGGCTCGCGCCCAAGTGCCAGCACAATTTATACAGCGTCTTGCGCTCCGGGTTGACCTCGGCGGCGATGATCTTCTGGTGTTCCTCAAGTGTGATGGCGCGTTTCTCCTTGTAGTGGATGGCCGGCCATTGCCGGCGCGGAATAACGGTTGCGGGCAGCCAATTCATGTCCACCGCGAAGTTGTGAACCTTTCGCAGAAACGCATTCGTCGAAACCGTGCCGATGCGTAACACCGCCAGCAAATGTTCACCTTGCGTTTCAATTAGGACGCGAGTGCGGATCAAGTCGAACGCCTTGTCCTTGGCGGCGGATTTCCAGCGCGCCTGCGTCGGACCGGTTTTGATGGCGATGATTTCATCCAGAACGTGCTGCCAGGTGCGGACGGAAACCATCGGGTCGCTGTGGCGCAGATAGACGCGGGCAAGGCTCAAGTTCATGGCGGGCTGCTTTCCGGCCTCGTTCAAGGCGACGAGCAGCCGCCCGGCCTCGGCCTTGTCTTTGGTTTTGAGGCTGGTGAAGGTTTTGGTGGTGTCGTCAAAGGCGTAGTAAACGCTTTTGCGGCGTAGGAATAGGCGGTAACGCAGTTTCATGTTCATGCGTCGTCCATCCTACCTGGGCGAGGATTCCGGCGGTTAGGCAATATCGGGGCAATGCACCCAAATACTGAAACAATTTTGACACAATCTCAAAATTGTTAGCCAAACCGTTAGCCGTTGGCTTTCCGAGACTCCTAATTCTTTACTGCACATGCAGTTAGAACTGGAGGCGAGGGTCGGAATCGAACCATCGCTTCATTGAAGTCAAAAACCCATCGAAGAGTAAGAAGCCGGAGAAAAGTTCAAAACCAGAGACCCAAAGTTTCACCGAGAGTCTTGAGAGGAAGAAATGTTTCACTGCCGGTATGGTTCAGCGGGGCTTGAAAATCCGTTTACACTGCACTTTTAGGAACCTAACCTATGCTGATGAGAAGCCGACCAGTGTGCGAACTCTATGGCCAAGTCACTAGTTTCCAATGAACGTCAGCACAGGCTCCTTCGCAAAGTCCAGGGGTAAGCCAGACTTTGGTCTCCGCCTGAGTCATCCTTTGGGTTCGGGCACACCGGCGTCTTTGTGCGCGCGTGGCGTGTGGTTGTATCTCTCCCTGTTGTGAGAACTGAACTTTTTGGCTGCCGGGCCCTGCTCGGGTGTTGCGTCCTGTTCAATGCCCTTTCGCCGGCAGGCGCGCAGGATTTCGACGCCACCACCAACATCGTCGGCCGCAACGCAACCGGTATTGAAACGCCGGCCAATCAGATCCTCACGCCCGCCGGAACGTTCGTCGAACTGCCCGGGGTGAGGCCCAATGCGCTGGCGCTCAGCCCCGACGGCAAATTGCTGGTAACCGCCGGCCTGACCGGGGAATTGCTCGTCGCGGATCCGGCAAGCGGCCGCCTCCTGCAGCACGTTCCCTTGCCGCCGGACAACAAGACTCCAACATCTTCGAGCGTGTCCCCCGGTGTGCTCGATCCGAGCCAGAAGGCACAGCTCAGCTTCACCGGCCTTGCATTCTCACCCGACGGTTCGCGGATTTACCTGGCCAACGTCAACGGCGACATCAAGGTTCTTGGCGTTGACGGAGACCACAAGGTCGCGCCGTTGTTTTCCATTCCACTGCCGCCGGCGGATGCGCCGGGTCGGGCCGCGGAGATTCCCGCCGGCATTGCCGTCTCACCGGACGGCAAACGAATTTATGTGGCGCTCAATCTTTCAAACCGGCTGGCCGAGCTGGATGCGGAGACGGGGCGCGTATTGCGGGTCTGGGATGTGGGTGTCGCGCCTTTTGCCGTCGTGCTCGCCGGCCACAAAGTCTTCGTGAGCAACTGGGGCGGCCGGCGTCCGGAACCGGGAAGTCTCACCGGCCCCGCCGGCCGCGGCACGCTGGTGCGCGTGGATTCCCGTTCCATCGCAAGCGAAGGGTCCGTTTCGGTGATTGGCCTTGATGGCGCGGAGCCGCCGCAGGAAATTCTGACCGGCCTTCACGCCTGCGCGCTGGCGCTCTCGCCGAACCGGCGCTGGCTCGTCGTCGCCAACGCGGGCAGCGACACGTTGAGCATGATGGACACGCGCACAGACCGGATCGTCGAAACGATTTGCGCGCGGCAAAACCCGGCTGATTTGTTTGGCGCGCAACCCAACGCTCTTGCGTTCGACAAACACGGCGAAACTCTTTTCGTCTGCAATGGCACCCAGAATGCCGTTGCGGTTTTTCATTTCAAACCCGGCGAATCCGAATTGCTCGGCCTGATCCCCGTTGGCTGGTTTCCGGGAGCGATCGTGTTCGACGCGTACCGCAAACAAATCGATGTCGCCAACCTCAAGAGTCCCGGCCCGGGACGCCGCGGCCGAACCGGCGGCCTGGAGTTCAATACGAGACAATTCGCCGGTTCGCTGTCGCTCGTGCCGTTGCCGTCGAAAAAGGAATTGGCGGCCTTCTCGCGAACGGCTCTGGCTGATTTGCGCTATCCATTGCTGGCCCGCGCCGCATTGCCCGCGCGACCCGGCCAACCGGCGCGGCCCGTGCCGGAGCGCGTCGGCGAACCGAGCGTGTTCAGGCACGTCATCTACATTATCAAGGAAAACCGCACCTACGACCAGGTGCTCGGCGACGTAAAGGAGGGCGACGGCGACGCGGACTTGTGCGTATTCGGAGAGCGTGTGACTCCGAACCAGCACAAACTCGTGCGGGATTTCGTGCTGTTGGACAACACCTATTGCTGCGGGATTTTGAGCGCCGACGGCCATCAGTGGGCGGATTCGGCTCTCGCCACGGATTACGTGGAACGCGAGTTCGCCGGCTGGCCGCGCAGTTACCCGTCGGGCGGATTCGGCGAGGCCGGGCGGGACGCGCTGGCCTATTCGCCGGCGGGGTTCCTTTGGAACGACGCCCTCGAGCACGGCAAGACCGTCTGCGATTTCGGCGAGTTCACCTCCGACCGCAAACGGTGGAAGGACCCCGCGCGAAGGCGCGAACCGGATTTTACCGACTGCTACCAGGATTTCACGAGCGGCTCGAACGCCATTGTCTATTCGTGCGAACCGGACATGGAAGCGTTGCGGCCTTGCATCGTCACGAACACGATCGGCTGGGACTTGAATGTGCCGGATGTGTGGCGCGCCGCCCAATTTGTGAAGAACCTGAAACAATTTGAGGCGGCGGACTCTCTTCCCGCTCTCGTCATCCTCTGGCTGCCGAACGACCACACGAGCGCGACCAAACCCGGTTCGCCCACACCCGCGGCGCAGGTGGCCGACAACGACCTCGCCGTCGGCCGCGTCGTCGAAGCGGTCAGCCATGGCCGGTATTGGAAGGACACCTGCATTTTTGCGATCGAAGACGATCCGCAGAACGGCTGGGATCACGTGAGCGGATATCGCACGACGGCTTATGTCGTCAGCGCCTACACGAAGCGCGGCGCGGTCGTCCGGACCCAATACAATCAGACGAGTTTGATCCGCACCATGGAACTCATCCTGGGGTTGCCGCCGATGAATCAAATGGACGCAACGGCGACGCCGATGTTCGACTGTTTCGCGGAGACGCCGGACCTGACGCCGTTCGAGGCGGTGACGAATCAGGTGCCGCTGGATGAAATGAATCCCGGCGCGAGGGAAATCTTCGATTCATTCCTGCGCAAGGACGCCATTGTCTCCGCCCGCCTGCCCCTCGACAAGGAAGACCAGTGCCCAGAGGACGTGTTCAATCACATCCTCTGGCGCGCGATGAAAGGTCCGCACGCGCCCTATCCGTCCTGGGCGGCGAGGCGGGTGGACGAGGACGATGATTGAGGCTAGGTTTCGACCCGCGCCGTTTTGTTGTACTTCAAGAATGCCTGAAGGTCCCCGGGGTGCTGGCGCCAAAAGCGCACCAGTTTTGAAAAAACCTGTAGTGTTTCGGGCTTTAAATGGTGTTCGATGGCTTCGACTTCCTGCTTCACCGTCTCCGGGCTCAATCCGAGAAGCTGGAGCATTTCCGTGAGGGTTTCATGGCGGACCTTGACGTGGTCGGCCACCGCGCGCCCTTCCCCGGTCAGTGTGAAGCCGCGGTACTTTTCGTAGTTCACAAAACCGCGGTTGGCGAGCCGGCGCACCATGTTGGAGACCGCCGACCGGCTCAACCCCAGCGACACCGCCAGATCCGCCACGCGGGCATAGCCCTTTTGTTCCACCAGCTCCTGGATGCGTTCCAGGTGGTCTTCGGTCGATTCAGAGCGGCTTGCCACCGCTTCCATTCTCCTGCGCGGTTTCGCTGTCACCGCCGTCTCTCCTAACAAACGGCGGCGGCAATGGCCAGCATTTCCCACATTCCAAATTGTTTTAGTGTAAAAACATTTTATTTGACAGAAATCTATTCTGGGTATATGTGGGGTAAATAGTAATGATAAGACACTATTCTCGGTGGAGACCGGCGGCGGTTTCGCGGAGCAGCGCGCGGCCGTTCACCCCCTTCCGTCGGGCGGGCCGGGCCTAGAAGGATGAGCGGTTTGACGCAACAGGAAAGTCGAAGCGAATCGGTCAACACCGCCGGATCACCGGATCCCGTCGCCGCTGCGTCGCCGTCCTCCAACCACCTGTCGCTGGAGGGAATGCACGGCACGGTCGAAGTGCCGCCCCATCAGGCCGGATTCTGGCGCCAGTGGCGGGCTTTCGTCGGTCCGGCGATTCTTATCAGCGTCGGTTACATGGATCCCGGCAACTGGGGGACGGACCTTCAAGCCGGGGCCCAATACCAGTACGGGCTGTTGTGGGTGGTCGGCCTGGCCAGCCTGATGGCCATCTTCATGCAGGTGATTTCCGCCCGCCTGGGCGTTGTGACCGGGAAGGATCTCGCCCAATGTTGCCGCGACTGGTATCCGAAGTGGACGCGGTGGCCGAACTGGCTGATGAGCGAGGTGGCCATTGGCGCGTGCGACCTGGCCGAGGTGCTCGGGAGCGCCGTGGCCCTCAACCTGATGTTTCACATCCCGCTGTTATGGGCCGTCCTCATCACGGGCCTGGATGTCCTCCTGCTCCTGGGTTTGCAGCAGTTCGGGATGCGAACCATCGAGGCCGTGGTCCTGCTGCTGGTCGCGACCATCGGCTTATGCTACTACATCGAGATTTTTGTTCTCCCCCAGACGCAACCGAGCTTGCTCGAGATGGGGCGCGCCCTGGTGTCTCCGAACTTTCACCAATCCGGCATGGTCTATGTGGCCATCGGCATCATCGGCGCCACCGTGATGCCCCACAATCTTTACCTGCACTCGGCGCTGGTCCAAACCCGCCGGGTGCGGAAGGACGGCGCCTCCACGCGACAAGCCCTGCGGTTCAACACGATCGATTCTGTGGTGGCCCTGACCATCGCATTTTTCATCAACGCGGCCATTCTCGTCCTGGCGGCCGCGGTGTTCTTTGGGAAGAGCAGCGTGACCGTGCCGGGCGGGCATGTCATCCGGTTCGGGAATGACACGGATTGGATCCGCATGGCTTATCTCACGCTGGCGCCCTTGTTGGGAACGGCGGTCGGGAGCACCCTGTTTGCCGTGGCCCTTCTGGCAAGCGGACAGAGCAGCACGATCACCGGCACGCTTGCCGGGCAGGTGGTCATGGAAGGCTTCATGCACTGGAAGATCGCGCCGTGGCTCCGCCGGCTGATCACCCGCACACTGGCCATTCTCCCCGCCGTCTTCATTATCGGCCTGCGGGGCAACAGCAGCGTCACGGACCTGCTGACCCTCAGCCAGGTGGTGCTTGCCCTGCAGCTTCCCTTCGCCATGTTGCCCCTGTTGCACTTCACCAACTCCCGCAAACGGATGGGGGCCTTGAAATGCGGCTGGTTCCTCATGATCACCGGCTGGGGCTCCGCCCTGCTGATCACGGCGCTGGACCTTTACGGGCTGCCCGACTCGCTCAAATCGGCGTGGCACGTCATCATGGGTGGGTAGCGGCCGGGGTGAAGGCTCATGAAGAACCTCGCACTGCGGCGTCGGGAGTGTCCGTGGCGAGACCGACCTTGGTGATGTCCAGTTGCTGGAGCAAATCCAGCACGTTGACCATGCTTTGATAATCCGTCTCGTCATCGGCCTTTACGATGACGCGCAGCTCGGGCTGCGTGGATTTCAATTGCTGCAACCGTTCCCTCAGGGCGGAAGCCGCCAGCAATTCGCCGTTCAGGAATGTCCGTCCTTTGGCGTCAACGATCAGCCTGTGGATGCGCGGGGTCGGTTGATCCGGCTTTGGCGGCGGTTTGCCGGAGGGAAGCGTCATCTCCAGGTTGTTCATCAACTGCGGCGTGGTGATGATGAAAATCA
>PLQC01000128.1 GCA_003159675.1 Limisphaerales bacterium | reverse complement strand
TCTGAAAAAACAAGCCGGAAAACTCAATGTGAAGAATTTTGTCTCACACCCCGTGCTGCCCCCCATGTGACTTGAGGCTTGGCGAACAAGCAGGTTATCGGCACAATCCTTCACATTGCCCTGGACGTGGCAATACCCCGGATGGGTTACCTGCACAAGCGGCCAGTCTGAAAAAGTGAAAGCTGAGTTCACACAAATTTTAACATGAGCGAATCAAACGAAACACAAAAACCGGCCGCAGTTCAAACCCATGACCCGGCAACAGGCTGTTGCTGCTGCGACCGGACGCTTGCCTTCCTGGTGCTGCGCGGCTGGCTGGCGGTGCGCGCCATCCTGACGGGCATCGAGAAATTCGGCGCCTACAAGACCCTCCAGAAACCACTGATTGATCCGACCACCGGCATGGAAGACCCCAGCGGCGCGATGATCGACGTGAAGGTCAAATTTTATGCGCTCACGAATTACTCCGGCATTCCCGCACCGCTCAAGGACAAGTTCGCGAACGAGCCGTTGCTGCCCAGGTTCGCGCTGACAACGTTTGATCATCTGTTGGGGCCGGCGCTCATCGCCACCGGCGTCATGCTGTTGCTCGGCCTTGGCACGCGACTGTCGCTCTTCGTGCAAGGTTTGATTTACATCGCGTTGACCGTCGGTTTGATTTTAATCAAGCAGGACGACGGCATTTCTTGGCTTGGCATCCATGTCGCGCTCGTCGCGCTGGCTTTGATGCTCGCCAAACACAACAAATTCGCCCTCCTCACAAAATGGTAAATCAACCTCTCACACGACGCGAATTCATCGGCACCACCGCAGCGGCTGGTGCCGGCTTGATGCTGGCTTCCGGCGCAGACGTTTTCGGGCAGACGAAGTCGGCGAGCGGTAAAATGAATGTCGCGCTCGTCGGTTTTGGCGCACAAGGCCGCGTCTTGCTGGAATCGTTGCTGAAAATGGATGGCATCCAGCTTGTTGCCATTTGCGACATCTGGGAATACGCCCGCACCTACGGTGAGCGTTACCTGAAGAAAATGGGCGTCGAAGTCCGGGCCTACGAAAATTACGAAGAGTTGCTCGGCGGCGAAAAGGACTTGCAGGCCGTCGTCGTGGCCTGCCCGGATTTCTGGCACGCGCCCATCACCAACGCCTGCCTGAAGGCCGGACTTGATGTCTATTGCGAGAAGATGATGAGCAACACCATTGAAGGCGCGCGTTCGATGGTTCAGACGATGAGGGAGACGGGCAAACTGTTGCAGATCGGTCATCAACGTCGCAGCAATCCGCGTTATATTTTTGCGCTCAACCGGCTGGTTCGCGATGCGAAAATTCTCGGCCGCCTCACTGCCGCCAACGGGCAGTGGAATCGCGCAGTCACGGAAGATTTTGGGTGGCCAAAGAAAGCCGCGATGCCACCGGAGGAGCTGGCGAAATACGGTTACGCCGACATGCACCAGTTCCGCAACTGGCGCTGGTTTAAAAACCTCGGCGGCGGCCCGCTCTCCGATCTGGGTGCGCACCAGATTGATATTTATAACTGGTGGTTCGGAATGCCGCCCAAATCCGTAATGGCCAGCGGCGGGATCGATTACTACAAAAACCACGAGTGGTATGACAACGCCATGGTGATTTACGAATATCCGCTCCCGGACGGCGTGGCCCGCGCGTTTTATGAGGTGCAGACCACGACCAGCGCCGGCGGCGGCTACTTCGAATATTTCATGGGCGACGAAGGCTCGCTTAAAATGTCGGAAAATCCGAACCTGACCGCGCTTTACCGCGAGGCCCGCGCCCCGTCGTGGGACGGCCTGGTTAAGAAAGGTTACATCCGCGCCAAGACCAACGGCGCCGCCGCCACGCCCGATGCAGCCAGGGTGGACGTGCGCGAAACCGCCCAGCTCGCGGAATATGAAATCCCCGTGACGTTCAGCAAGGCGATCCACCAGCCGCACCTGGAAAATTTTTTCAACGCCATGCGAGGCAAAGCCCGGTTGAATTGCCCTGCCGACGAGGCCTTCTCCAGCGAATACGTCATCCACAAGGCAAACGAAGCCATCGCCGCCCAAAAAATGATCACCATAACCCCGCAGGAAACCAAAGCTTGAATCCATCGTCCTATGAATAGAACGTTTTTGAAATTGTCCTTTGTCGCTGCGCTACTCACCACCACCGCCGCGTTCGCGGAAGACCCAGTGGCGCTCAAAACCGATCTGCCCAAGCCGCTGTTTGTCGGCACCCCGGTTCCCATCAAGGTGTCAAATCTCGAACCTGCCCGCACCGGCAAGCGCCCCGATTTCATGGTTCCCGCCGGCACGGTTAATTTGGCCAGGGGTAAAAAAGTCACCTCCAGCGACAGCGACCCGGTCGTCGGCACGCTCGACTTGATCACGGATGGGGACAAGGAAGGCGACGAAGGTTCGTGGGTCGAACTCGGACCGGGAAAACAATGGGTGCAGATCGATCTCGAAAAAGACGCGAACATTTACGCCGTCGTGGTCTGGCATTTTCATTCCCAGGCGCGGGTTTACTTTGATGTCGTCGTGCAGGTTTCAGACGACCCGAAGTTTGAAAAGGGCGTGACCACGATTTTCAATGCCGATGCCGCCAATGAACTCGCCCTCGGCGCGGGCAAGGACCTCGCTTACATCGAAACCTACGAAGGCAAGTTGATGGACGCGAAGGGTGTGAAGGGCCGTTACGTCCGACTTTATAGCAAGGGCAACACGACCAACAAGCTGAACCACTACATCGAGGTCGAAGTGTTCGGCAAACCCGCGTCTTAAAAGTTTTGTCCCGATCTTAACCGCTATCTGAATCTCAATCCGTTCGGTCTGACAATTAAGATCAGGAAGCAGGGCCACGATTACGACAACCTCGCCAAAAGTTCGTTGGGCGATTTTTCTCGCCCTCGCGCTGCTCGCGCTTGCCGTCCGGCTGCCGCAACTCGGCCAACGGCCGATGCACACCGACGAATCTATCAACGCGTATATTGTCGGCCAATTGCTCGCCGGTGAACATTTCCGTTACGACCCGCAAGACCGACACGGCCCCGCGCTCGCTGCCGAAACGCTGCCAATTGTAACTTTGCTCGGCGCAAAACAATTCGCCGACCTGACCGAATCGCAATTGCGCCTGGTTCCCGCCCTCACCGGAGCCGCCGCCGTTTTGTTGTTTGGAGCGGGGGTGGAAATGTTCGGCTTCACCGCATGTCTGGTCGCCGCGCTGCTGTTCGCCTTTGCACCCCTGCCCGTTTATTACAGCCGCTATTTTATCCACGAAACGTTGTTCGTCGCCGCTACGCTTGGATTGACTCTGTCCGGCTGGTGGATGTTGCAAAAACAGTCTCTATCGTCAGCCGCGCTCGCCGGATTCTGTGCCGCGTTGATGCTCGCGTGCAAGGAAACCGCCGTCCTTCATTTTTTCGCACTCATGCTGGCTGGATTTGTGTGTTGGATTTTCAGTTCTCACAAAAACTCCCGCGTTGGTTTTCCGCCGCCAACGATCATTCTCACGGCGTTCGTGGTTTTCCTTTTCGTTCTGGTCCTGCTGTTCACCTGGTTCGGCCAAAACTGGCGGGCGTTCGCCGGTTTGTCCCGCGCCGTTTCGCGTTTCGCGGCGCGTGCCGGTGGCGAAGGGCACGAAAAACCCTTTTGGTATTATGCGCTTTTACTTGGCAACGGCTATTCCGGAGGAATCATTCTCGTGCTGGCTGCCTTGGGAATGGTTGGAATTCTGCCGGCGTTTTTCAGCAAGCCAAAGCTCAGCCCGCCCGACCCGTGTGTTTTTCTGGCAGCGTATGCGCTGGCCATCTCTGTCATTTACAGCGCCATTCCTTACAAAACGCCGTGGCTGGCGCTAAACTTCTGGCTGCCGCTAACCATTTTGGCGGGCCTCGGCGGCGGATGGATCTGGCAAAGGGCAACAAAAGTCCGCCGGTTACTGTGGATTCCTGCCGTTGCACTCGGAATCCTGCTGCTGAAAGACACCTGGAATCGGGCATTTTCAACTCCGGCGGACGAAACCAATCCTTACGCCTATGCGCACACATCGGAAGATTTGTTGCGGCTCCCGGCACGGCTGCAAGAACTGGCGCGCCAAAATAAATTGTCAAACCCGAGAATTGCCGTGATCGCCGCCGATGCGTGGCCGTTGCCCTGGTATCTGCGGACCTTTTCACAGGTCGGATTCTGGCAGCCGGGACAGGAAATCGGCACGGCGGATTTTTTCATCACCACGACGGACGTGTCCGGCAAACTGGCGGACAGGCTAAAACACTTTCGTCCAGAATTTTTTGGCGTACGGCCAAATGTGCTGCTAGTTTTGTGGTCACCGCTGCAAATGACATCGAACTATGAGTGATCCGAGCATCCACGTTTTCAACCATCACGCGATGGCCACGCAGTTTCAGGTGCGTATCGCGGGCGAGGAAAAGCATTACGCGGCGCAGGCGGCGCAGGCGGCATTTGCCTTGACCGATAACCTCGAATCGCAATTGAGCCGTTTCCGCGAGAACAGCGACATTTCCCAAGTCGCGCAACTGGCGCCCGGCGAACAATTGCGGGTGAGTGAGCCGGCTTTTGCCTGTCTCGAAATTGCAAAAAAGATGGAGCTTGCCACGCGCGGCGCCTTTTCCATCACCGCCGCCGCACTGATAACACAACCAGGCCAGCCGCGGTGGAGCTTGTTCGAGGAACACTTTTCCGTCCGCTGCGACAAGGGAAAGTTGGAGTTTGACCTCGGCGCGATCGGCAAAGGTTTTGCGCTCGACCGCATGGCGGAGGTTTTGCGTGAGTGGGATTGTCCGGCATTTCTGCTGGTGGCAGGCGGCAGCAGCATTTTGGCGGGCGAACCACCACTGGGAACTACCGGGTGGTCCTGCGGTTTGGGTGATGACAATTCGCCGCGGCGATTCTGGTTGAAAAATGGTTCTCTGAGCGGCTCGGGCCTGGCGGTGAAGGGACGGCACATAGTGGATTCGCGCACGGGCGAACCGGCGGCGCGAACAAATCGCGCATGGGCGTTGTCTCCAACTGCCGCCGAGTCCGACGCGCTTTCAACGGCCGCCATGGTTTTGGACGAGGCAAATGTGTCCAACGTCCTCTTAAGCTTGAACGACTCGTCCGTGTGGCTGCATGATGGACGCGAATGGAAACAATTCGGCGGTCGGAAAAGGATTGGCGAAGCGCAGCCGCGTTCGAACGCCGCTGAGGAGAATCACCGGCAGAGAGCAACTTTCCCTTAATCACCAAACCCTCCGGGTTGGAAACCTGATTCAATCAACATGAAAAAAACATCCTCCAGGAACATCAGCCGGCGCCGTTTCATTGGCACCGCCGGCACCGCGCTCGCTTTACCGCTGATTCTCCCCGGCTGCGCCGCCGGTTTGACCCGGCGTCCCCAGCCTTCCAATCGCATCACGCTGGGTGTCGTCGGTTGGGGCATGCAGGGACCCGGCAATACCAAGTCCTTCCTTTACGAGGACGATTGCCAAGTAGTCGCCGCGTGCGACCTGGACCATGAACATCTGCAACACGCGGTGGACACAATCAACGACCATTATCACAACAAAGACTGCGCCGCCTATCATGATTACCGCGAAATAATGGCGCGCGACGACATTGACGCCGTGATGCTGGCGGTGCCGGATCACTGGCATGAATTGGTCGCCACCGAAGCGGCCCGGCACGGGAAGGACGTTTACGGCGAGAAGCCGCTGGCTCACACGATTGCCGAGCAGCAGGCCATCGTCCGCGCCGTCCAGGCGCACAACATTGTCTGGCAAACCGGTTCGTGGCAGCGATCGGTTTCCACATTCCGCAAAGCGGCGGAAATTGTCCGGAACGGTCTCATTGGCAAAGTGACGCACGTTGAAGTCGGCTTGCCCGCCGGCCATCACGATTTTGCCGACACCGAACCGGCGCTGCTGAAGAAACTGGCTTCGCTGCCGGAGAAAGTGAACAGTCCTGTCGAGGTGGTGCCCGGTACTCCCGCGTGGAATCTGGCGGTGACGCCGCCCCCGCCCGAATTGGACTACGAGCTGTGGATTGGCCCGGCGAAGATGGAGCCGTATATCGAATCGCGCGTGCACATGAATTGGCGCTGGAATTACAACACCGGCGGGGGCCAGTTACTCGACTGGATCGGGCATCATTGCGACATTGCGCATTGGGGATTGGGGTTTGACCGATCCGGCCCCTCGGAGATTGATGGGCATGGGGATTTTCCACCTGCCGGCGCGATTTGGAACACGTGCACGAAATACCGGATTGAATTGAAATACCCGCAGGACATCACCATGACCATTGCCGGTGGTTATCCCGATATTAGCGAAGGCACCAAATGGATTGGAACCGAGGGCTGGGTGTGGGTGAATCGCGGCGGTTTTGAGGGTTCCAATCCCGAATGGAAGCGCTACAAAGACCTGCCGGAGAATCTCCGCAAGGTGAGATTGTATTCATCGCGGAACCATATCCGGAACTTTCTGGACTGCGTGAAATCGCGGCAGCCCACCATCGCGCCTGCGGAAACGGCGCATCATTCGGCCATTCCAGGGCATTTGGGACTCATTTCCATGCTTACAGGCCGGAAAATCCGGTGGAATGTTGAGCAGGAGGAAATCGTTGGCGATCCAGAGGCGAGCAAGCTCCTGACACGCGAGTACCGCGCGCCGTGGAAGTTGAGTTGAACCCGTTGAGAAATTCAAACACACAAAAGCCCCTGATTTCAGAGGACTTTTCCATTCTTGATTGGCTGCGGAGCCAGGACTTGAAACCGCCCAACATGACAGAGCTTTCAACCCTCTGCGGATTCAGATTACCTGCGGCGCAATCACTCGCGGATGGATAATCGGCGTTACCGGCAAGCCTGTACTAAGTGCAAAAATTGATCCGCATCAGGCCCCTTCCCTCTCGCATAGTAGTGATTTAGCAGCCCACGCAGGGTCGCATCACAGCGCACCGTCCCTAACGGGTAGCCCATGGTAGCCACAAAAAGGCACAAAAATAGCTTTCTTGTGGGAGTGAGTTCAGCTCAAGAAAAAAATGGCGCAAACATTGGCGGGAATGCCGTCGGGAAGACGCAAGTTGGAGAACTGTCCCATAAATGGGCACAGCGATACTCCGCAGGTAGAATCTTTTGGGGAGCCGGCTTCGTTTTGGCAATCTTGAGTTTGGTAGCGGTCGTCGCCATTTCGTATCGGTCGGGGAAGCAGCTCCAGGAGGCCACGCGGGCGGTTACGCACACCCGCGAAGTTTTAGACGAACTGGGGGACATCGCGGCCCGATTAAGTGAAGTGGAAAGCGCCGCACGCAGCTTCGCCATCTCCGGCAAACAGTCGCATCTGAGTCCATTTTACACAGCAGCCGAAGCCGTGCCTCCTCAAGTGGATGAACTCAAGCTCCTCCTCCGAAACGACCCCAGTCGGCTTCGATCCGTTACCAAGATTGAACCCGTGATTGCCAAGCACCTCAAGGTTATGAAGGACATGGTGGAGCTGGGTGATAAGAACCTGTTTCGAGGGTTCGGCCAACGTAGTCTAACCGACGAAGGGAATAATCTGATGGGGCAGATCCGGGCCGCTTTCAGCACGATGGATAAGGAGCAACGTGCGCGGTTGGACCAGGAAGAAACGGCCGTGGCGGCGAAGGCGGAACGCGTCACAGTGATCAGCTTGGCCGGAAGTGTGCTGGCCGGCGTGCTTGTTCTGGCGTGCGGCGCGTGCGCGCTCCGCGCCATGCACGGTCGCGGAAAGGCAGAGGAAAAACTGGACCGATTGCTGGGCTCGATGCCAGACGCCCTGGTCCTCGTCAACGCGGAAGGCAAAATTGTCGGCAGCAACGTGCACACTGGAAAACTATTTGGTTATAGCGACCGGGAGCTCCAAGGGGAAAGCATGGCGCTGCTGGTCCCGGAACGCTTTCGAAAAAACCAACGGCAATATTACGCCGCGTTCTTCTCCCAGCGCGGCGGTCGCGTTCCGGAAACGACGATGGAGCTTTGCGGCTTGCACAAGGACGGTCGAGAGTTCCCGATCGAGGTGAGTACAAAGCCGTTGGCCGCCGAAAAAGGACTGGTTGTCACCAGCGCGATTCGCGACATCACCGAGCGCAAACACGTGGAACAACAAATCTCCAAACTGAACAAAGAACTGGAACACCGCGCGATGGAGTTGGAAAACGCCAATAAAGAATTGGAAGCATTCAGTTACTCGGTTTCGCATGATTTGCGTTCGCCGCTTCAGAACATCGACAGCTTCAGCCTCATCCTGATGGAAGATTACGCCAACCAGCTCGATCCCGAGGGCCTGGATTACGTTCAGCGACTGCGGGGGAGTTGCCAACACATGGAGGACATTATTGATGCTCTGCTGGCGTTGTCCAAGATGATGCGTACAGAGTTGCTGGTGGACCATTTCGATCTTAGCGCCCTGGCGAATGCCGTGGCCGCTGATTTGAAACAAAAAAACCCGGACCGGCTGGTGGACTGGGTCATTGCCGAGGGGCTGACCGCCGAGGGCGACGCCCAGTTGTTGAGAGTCGTGCTGGAGAATCTGTTCGGCAACGCGTGGAAGTTCACGGCGAATCGTCCGCGCGCGCGGATTGAATTCGGGGCGCTCCCTCAATCGAACGGCGCCAAAACCTATTTCGTGCGCGACGACGGCGCGGGTTTTGACATGGCACGCGCGAGTCATTTGTTCACTCCCTTCAAGCGCCTGCACGACCAAAGCGAGTTTCGTGGCACCGGTATCGGGTTGGCGACCGTGCAGCGGGTCATTCACCGCCATCAGGGTAAAATCTGGGCCGAGGGCGTCGTCGAACACGGCGCAACATTTTGCTTCACCCTGACGGGTGAAGCCGGAGAATCAAATGGACAAAATCATCATCCCGCCAAACCAAAGTAATTCATCCGAAACGGGCATCACGAACAAGGCCTTGCGGGCTTTGATTGCGGATGACTCGGAAAACGATGTTCTGTTTCTATTGCGCGCATTGCGAAAGGCTGGCTATGAGCCGGTTTACGAACGCGTCAGCACCGCCCCGGCTATGAAGGCGGCGCTCCAACGGCAAACATGGGACATTGTCATTTCGGATTACGAGATGCCCAACTTTGGCGGGTTTGAGGCATTGCAACTGTTGAAGGAAAGCGGACACGATCTGCCATTCATCCTGGTATCAGCAGTGGTCAGCGAGGAAACGGCCGTGGCGGCGATGAAGGCTGGCGCGCATGACTACATCATGAAGCGCAACCTGGTGCGGCTCGCGCCCGCAATTGAACGTGAGTTGCGCGAGGCCCAGACGCGCGGGGCACGCAAAGCTGCAGAAGAGGCTTTACGCCAAAGCGAGGAGCAACTGCGTCAGGCCCATAAAATCGAGGCCGTAGGCCGACTCGCCTCCGGTGTGGCCCATGACTTCAACAATATTCTGACCGTCATTACGGGTCATAGCGAACTCTTGTTAAGACAACTGGACGCCGATGATCCGCGGCGTAAAAACGCCGAACAAATCGAGAAGGCCGCATACAGGGCCGCGGCACTGACGAGGCAATTACTGACTTTCAGTCGCAAACAAGTGATTGAACCCCGCGTGCTGAAACTCAATGCCATCATCCTTAACATAGAAAAAATGTTGCGCCGGCTCATCGGGGAAGACATCGAGTTTTGCACGGTACTCGACTCGGGGGCAGGGCACATCAAGGCCGACCCCGGCCAAATCGAACAGGTTATCATGAACCTCGCCGTGAACGCCCGCGATGCCATGCCCAACGGCGGCAAACTGACCGTCACCACCGCCAACACCACACTGGACAAAAACCAGCTGAACAATTTCCCCGATTTGTGTGCGGGTGACTACGTCATGCTGACAATTGCGGACACCGGCACAGGGATGAGTGAAGAAGTCAAAGCGCACCTGTTTGAACCCTTTTTTACCACCAAACCTCCGGGCAAAGGCACGGGTTTGGGTCTTGCGACGTGCTTCGGGATCGTCAAACAAAACACCGGCCACATCAACGTGCATAGCGAGTTGGGAAGAGGCACGACGTTCAAGATTTACTTCCCTCAGGTGCAATCGGCGCTTGAATCACCCCGCGTTCGCATCATGCCGACAGAGGCGACAGGAGGCAACGAAACGGTGCTTTTAGTCGAGGACGAACCCGTGGTGCGCGAATTAGCCGTTGCCACATTACGCGAGAAGGGCTACACCGTTGTTGAAGCGGTCAACGGCGAGGAAGGCCTTCGCATGGCACGGCAGCACGATGGGAAAATTGACCTTGTGCTGACCGATGTCGTCATGCCCGTCATGGGCGGCAAGGAAATGGCAGATGCCCTCCGCACGTCTCATCCGGACACGAAGGTTCTATTTACATCGGGATATACCGAGGATGCCATGGGGCATCACGGCGTGCTGCGGCCGGGCATTTTATTCCTCCAAAAACCTTACATGACGGCCACTTTGGCGCGCAAGGTGCGCGAAGTCTTGGATGAAGGTCTGCTACAAAGCCGCTAAGACATCAGCGGAAATCTCCTTCCCGTTCGCGGATTTGTGTGGTTGACAATATCATACCCCCCTATGAGTTGTGATCTGATGCAATCTGCTGTCAGGCCACATACTTTCCTGATCCGGCGAAAGACATCGGGCTGAACATGCTTTCCATATTCCATTGCCCGCACCGGCCGCGAACGGTCATCTGTGAGACCCTGAGCCAGGCGGCCAGGCTCCTTTTATTTTTGGGGTGTCACCTCCCCGCCTTGAAAAAGGAATGGGCGAACGGGATTTCCGCTTGCCTTTGAATTTTGAGGCAGGGTCGGCTCGCTGTGCCGACCGGACGCCGCAACGCGGCTGCCCGGCCATTCGATCTCGATAGTGCTCCGGCTTGCAGGGGCCGTCCACCGGCACGCCGAGGCGATCGTTCGCGCTTGTCGCCCCGGCTAATCTCGCTTTTCGATCTTCACTTCCACTGACAGGGTTCGGTCGGTCGTTCCCTTGTAGGTGCCGCTCACGGGCGCCACGTCGGTGTAATCGCGGCCAACGCCGATTTTCACGTAGGTTTCATTCGGCTGGCAATTATGAGTGGGATCCAGCGCCTGCCAGCCGGCGCCGGGCACAAAGACTTCCGTCCACGCATGAGTGGCGCTGGCGGCCTGGGTCGCGAGATATCCGCGCATAAGTAATTTGCCATGATGCGTTTCAAATCACCAATGTTTTCAAGGCTTTTGTGCATTTTTGATGTCGAGTGCATATGGCGCGGATATACAGCGA
Source organism: Limisphaerales bacterium (assembly GCA_003159675.1). Lineage (GTDB taxonomy): Bacteria > Verrucomicrobiota > Verrucomicrobiia > Limisphaerales > BOG-1460 > BOG-1460. Next base: position 981 of record PLQC01000128.1, on the reverse strand, counting down.
ATGAACATTTGCCTTCCTGGAAACGTCTAAGGGCTAACAGAGAGACTGTGTATGAAGGGAACGTGGAGCGACGTGCCTCGCGGGAATCATTCGGAGGGTTTTATGACAACAAACATCTTATCCAGGTCGGTCGTCGGGAAATCAGCGGGGCCGTCGCGGGAAAATCAAACGGCAGCGGTGGTGTGCGCCGTGTTGATGCCGCACGCGCCCATCCTCGTGCCTGAAGTCGGCGGCGAAAGGGGCGGCGCGGCGCAGGCGAGTTGCCGGGCGATGCGCGAAGCGGCGGCGTGCGTGCTGAGTTTTCGACCGGAGACGCTGGTGTTGATTTCGCCGCACTCGCCGCGCCAGCCACGAGCATTCGGCGTCTGGGCTGGGGAACGTCTCCATGGCTCATTTGCTCAGTTTAACGCTCCCCGCGCGCATGTGAGCCTCCCCAACGACACGCAGTTGGCCCACGCCATCGTCACCGAGGCCAAGATCCGCGATCTGGCAACCTGGATGATTCACGACCGAACTCTCGATCACGGTGCGCTGGTGCCGCTTTGGTTTCTTGCCGAGGCCGGCTGGGCTGGACCCACTATCGTTCTGAGTCTGAATTATCCGCAGGACGGCGGGCTGAGTGAACTGGGGGAAGCTATCGCTGCCGCCGCCCACGCAACCCATCGCCGCATCGCCATCGTCGCGAGTGGTGACATGAGTCATCGTCTGACGCCGGACGCTCCGTGTGGTTTTCATCATCAGGCTCATCAATTCGATGAAACCTTCATTCGTCTCGTCCGCGATGGCGATTACCATGAGATTCGGAACATCGATCCAGAACTGCGAGAACTGGCGGCGGAAGACGCGGTGGACTCCACTTTGGTCGCGGCTGCGGCTGTGGATTGGAGGACCACTGGCCACAAGGTTCTCAATTACGAAGGACCGTTCGGCGTTGGCTACGGCGTGGCGATCCTGTTCGCGGAAGAATCAAACCCGGCCGAT
>PLQC01000126.1 GCA_003159675.1 Limisphaerales bacterium | reverse complement strand
GGCGAGTCGCCGACCGGAACGGGCGGGTCGCCCGTTCCACCCGTTCCAGAGACAGCCGCTGAATGCCGTGGCGTCGGGGGCAGTGTCGAGATGCACCTCCCTCGTGGTTGCGACAAAAGACCAAACCGGGACACGGTCAGGGGTGGGCGGGATTGCGCATGGCGGACCGGCGCGATAGGATGGGGACAGTGACGACCCGTTCCGGTTCATCCCGCGCGGCCCCTGCGCCATTGGTGTTGCTTTTGCGAATCCACGCGCTCGAGCTTTGGCGCCGGATCCAGTCCATTCGGGACCAATCGGGGCTGCTCACCAGCGTGATTGCCCTGTTTCTCACAGGTTATTTGGGGCTGTCCTTCTGGCTGTTTTATAAAGGTCTGGAGTTTCTCGCGGCCTTTCCGGGTCTGGGTAACATTTTGACCGAACGCCTGCTCTACGCGATGTTCGCCTTTCTTTTCGCCCTGCTGCTGTTAAGCAATCTCGTGATCAGCCATACGAATCTTTTCCGGAACCGCGAAGCGATGTTTCTGTTGACGCAACCCGTCCCGCGGCAGACAATTTTCCGTTGGAAATTCATCGAGTCCACGCTGCTGGCCTCGTGGGCGTTCCTTTTTTTGATCGCGCCCCTGCTCGCAGCCTTTGGGCTCGTGCGCGGCGCGCCGTGGCATTTCTACCCGATGACGCTGCTGTTAATCGGACTTTTCATCGTTCTGCCCGGGGTCATCGGGTCGTGGTTGGCGATCCACGTGGCGCGCTACTTCGACCGCCGCAGTTTTCAAATCACGGTGATCTGCTGCGCGCTCCTTCTGCTGGGGCTGGCGGCCTTCTTCTGGAAGGCACAAGCCGCGACGGATGACATTCTGACCTCGCGCGTCCTTGAAATGCTGGACCGGCTGCTGTTCGAAACTCGTTTTACGCAGTATCCGTTTCTACCGAGTTTCTGGCTCACCCGGGGAGTGATTCAGTGGGCGGATGGGGCTTACCCGGCATCCATCTTTTTCACGCTGGTGCTGCTCAGCCACGTGACATTTTTCGGATTTCTTGCTTTCACCCGGCTGGGCAATGCGTTTTACGACACGGCATCGGCGGTGCAAAGCCGGACGAGCGCTTACAACGGGACGGCGCAACCGGGCAAGGGAAGTTTCGTTCCGCCCTGGACCGAAAGATGGATGAACAACCTGATCCCCTGGCTTCGTCGCGATGTCCATGCGTTGCTCCTGAAAGATGCCCGAATGTTCTGGCGCGACACGGCGCAATGGGGCCAATGCGTGATGTTTTTCGGGCTGTTGGGAATGTATTTCATCAATTTGAGGCATTTTACGCACGACCTGACGAGCCCATTCTGGACCAGCCTGATCGCCTATCTCAACCTCAGCGCGTGTTCGTTGAATCTGGCGACGCTGACGACCCGGTTCGTCTATCCGCAGTTTTCGCTCGAAGGCCGGCGTCTCTGGATCGTCGGGCTCGCGCCGCTGGGCCTTGTGCGGGTCGTTCTGGTGAAGTACTGGCTGGCCAGCTTCTTGTCGCTGGCGGTGACACTCGCACTCATTACCCTGTCGTGTTCCCTGCTTCACATGAGTTGGGACCAACTGGTGTTCTTCGGCACTGTGGTCACCGTCATGACCTTTTCGCTGAACGGTCTGGCCATCGGGTTGGGGGTGCTTTTCCCAAACTTCAAGGAATCCAACCCGGGCAAGATTGTGAGCGGTTTCGGCGGGACGCTGTGCCTGGTGCTGAGTTTCCTCTACATTTTTGCCTCGGTCGCGCTTCTGGGCTTTGGCACCTCCGGATTGCACCTCCGCGCCGACTGGGCGTTGGAGAGCGTCGCAACATTTCTGTTCCTTTCGGTGTTGACCGGCTGGTTGCCGCTCAGGGCCGGCCTGAGGCAACTCAGGCATTTTGAATTCTAGGATTCAACCGCCGGCGACGCTTGGTCGCCCCGTCGCCCTTGAAGGCCGGCGGATTCAGCCTTCGGCCACCTGCAGCAGAGCTTCAAACAAGGCGGCTGAATCCGGCATGTGGCTGCATTTCCCGTTGCCGAGGACGATTCCGAACCCGTCGCCATAGCCCGGACCGTTGGCGACGCAAGCGTCCGTGAGACACTCCGAGATCTGCTTTGCCGCCGCTCGAACGACACTTGCCCGGTCGCCGTCGGTTTCATATTTCCACCCCACGATCCGGGCTTTGGGAAACCAATCCCGCAATCCAGCGATGATTTTGGGGGTGGGCACCAGTTCGGCGAGCAGAGTCCCTTGTCGGGTGGAAATCTTGCCGGATTTGATCTCGCTCAGGGCGCCCTGGGGGGAGCGCGACCAGATTTTGCCGAATAGGAAGTCGCTGACCGCGGCGGGATGAAATACCGCGTGAGTGGACTGGTTCGCCAGGTTCTGCAGCCGCTCGCGCAAATCCGCTGTTGTAGTAAAGGTTTCGACGCGACGCGCGCGGCGCTCACCCGCGTAGAAGGCCTGCGTCCCGACCAGCAGCGTCACGTCGTGCCCGCGTGCGGCCAGAGAATTCGCCAGTTCGATCCCGAGACGGCCGGTGGAAGAGTTGGTGAGGCGGCGCACCTTGTCGAGGGATTCATACGTCGGGCCGGCGGTGACGATACAGTTCATACTGGTAAAGTGTAACAAGCAATCCGGTTGCCAAGTATTATGTTCACGTCGGCCGGCTGGAAGCTTGCCCGGTCGGCAAATCATGGCAGTTTGGTCGCGTGAACAAAATCATCGGCATCGATCTCGGCACGACCAATTCACTCGTGGCCACGGTGGATTCGGGCATTCCGCTCGTCATCGCGGACGCGGAAGGACGGCGGCTCACACCGTCGGTCGTCCACATGCCGGGTCCCGGAGCGGAACCTGTCGTTGGCCACGCGGCCAATCGGGTGCGGGTCATCCGACCGGCGGAGACCGTCTATTCGGTGAAGCGGTTCATCGGGAGGCGCGGCGCGGACGTCTCACGGGAGGAGAGGCTGGTCGCGTATCCTGTCCGGGGCGAAGGCAATGGGCCGGTCACCATCCCGATTCATGGCCGGTCCTGCACGCCGGAGGAAATTTCGTCGGAAGTGTTGAAGAAGCTGAAAGGGGACGCCGCGGCTTATTTCGGCGAACCGATCACACGCGCGGTCATCACGGTGCCGGCCTATTTCAATGATGCACAGCGCAACGCGACGATCCGGGCGGGGGAACTGGCCGGTTTGACGGTGGAGCGAATCGTGAACGAACCGACGGCGGCCGCGCTGGCCTATGGCCTGAACCGGCTCAAGGAACATTCCAAAATCGCCGTGTACGACCTGGGCGGCGGCACCTTCGACCTGTCGATCCTGGAACTGAACGCCGGTGTGTTCCAGGTGCTCGCCACCCACGGCGACACGCGCCTCGGGGGAGACGACATCGACAGGCGGATCGTGGATTGGGTGATCCGCAGGATCGGAGAGCAGGATGAATCGCTCATGCGGCGCCTCGATCGATCGGAAGACCCCGGGCCAACGGCGGAGCGACACGAGGATGCGGCGGTGCTTTCCATTTTGTCCCTCATTCGCGAAGCGGCGGAGGATGCCAAGATCCGGCTTTCCACCGAGACGGAAGTCGAGATCACGCTTCCCTTCCTCACGCCGACGTGCAGTTTCAATCGCCGGCTGACGCGAACGGACCTGGAGGGGATGGCTCTGGACATCATTGAGCGCACCCGGGCGCATTGCCTGCGGTCGCTGGCGGACGCGAAGGTCGAGGCGAAGGACCTGGACCAGGTGATCCTGGTCGGTGGACAAACCCGGATGCCGCTCGTTCGACAGCGGGTGGCGGAGTGGTTTGGTTGCGTGGAGTTCGAGGAAACACGCGGCGACCTCCGGCTGGGGACGTCGTATCATCGGGCGGAGGGACCGCAGTTGAACCTCTCGCAAAACCCGGATGAGGCGGTGGCGCTGGGTGCGGCCATCCAGGCAGAGATCCTTTCCGGCGGCTTTCGAAACGTCCTGTTGCTCGATATCACGCCGCTGTCCCTGGGCATCGAGACGTTCGGAGGGCTCATGAATGTGATCATTCCGCGCAACAGCACCATCCCGATCAAAGCGGGTGAATTGTTCACGACGGCGGTGGACAACCAGCGGGACATGTTGATTCACGTCCTTCAGGGTGAGCGCGAGCGCGCCAGGGACAATTGGAGTTTGGGCCGCTTCACCATCGATTTCGAGCCGGCTCCGCGAGGGGTGCCGCGGGTGGGAGTGCAGTTCGAGATCGACGCCAACGGAATCCTGCACGTGCTGGCGCGGGACACGAAGACAGGCCGGCAGAAAATCGTGGAGATGAAATCCGCGGTGGACGTGGAGGACTCGGCCGTCCAGAAAATGGTGGATCAATCCGTCGAGCACGCCTTTGAGGATCTTGCCGCCCGCCGTTGGGTTGAAGCGAAGTTGAAGGCGGAGGCGGTGGTTGCCGCGACGCGCAAGGGACTTGTGGAATGCGCGGCCGAACTCGACGCGGACTATCCGCGGCAGGTTACGACCGCGGTGGGGAAGGTCGAAGACGCGCTGCGAACAGAGGACGCGACCGCGGGAACCGGGGACACGAAGCGGCTTCAATCCGCGTGTGCAGCGCTGGACGAGGCGACCCGGCGGCTGGCGGACGTGCTGATGGAAAAGGCGACGGAAGCGTGGCTGCGGAAGCAGGGGGTCGCGCAGTAGAGCCCGGTGTCAGGAATTGGAAGCGCTGAAGTCCACGGGCAGGGAAATGCGCACGATCCCGGACTGGCCGGATTTCGGGGGGAGGATTTCCAGTTTGCCGTGATGTGTTTCGATGATTTTCCGGCTCACCGTCAGCCCCAGGCCCAGGCCCACGTTGCGAGTCGTATAGAACGGCGAGGAAGCCTTTTGAGCGGACTCCGGAGTAAACCCCGATCCATTGTCCTGGACTTCGATCTGCAGGCCAGGAGCGCCATTGCCTTTGGAGTCCGCGTGGAGACGGACGCCGATTCTGGGATCGCCGGGATTGGCCTGCAGGGCGTTCAGGATGACTTCGGTGAGAGCGTGTTTCAGCGCGGCGCGATCGCCGGTCATGGTGATCGGCTGCTCCTCCTCGCATTTGAGTTGGGCGGCCTTGGCGGGCTGGTGTTTGCGGGCCTCTTCGTAGGCTTCCTTGATCAATGGAGAGAGCGGGAACGCCTCCTGGGAAACGAGTGTGTCGCGGGCGAGGAAGCGCATTTGGTTGATCAACCGGGTCACGCGCTTGACGCCATCCGCCAGCGCGGCGTCGAGCGATGCGCGGAATTCGGGGTCCTTGTATTTATCGGCGAGCAATTGCTGATGCGTGGACAGCGGCACCATGGCGTTGCCGACCTCGTGGGCCAGCCGGTCGGCCATGGTCCGCACCAGGCGCAGGTTGGCGGCTTCGATTTCCAGGCGGCGCAACTGTTCGCTCTGGGTGAGATCTTCCACCATCAGCAACGCGGAGGCGGGCTCGGAGGAATTCCCGCGTCGGAACGGAATGATGGTCACGCTATAGACGGTGCCCGGTGAAGTCTCCGGCTCGAATCGGAACGTCGGGAAAGCGGTGCCGGTTTTGAGCACCTGATAGACCTTGGTGCCGAGGAGTTGCGGCAGATCGCTGAATTCCAATTCTCCCGTGTTGCGGTTGGAGATGGGAAAGAACCTGCGGGCGGTTTTGTTGGCGTGAAGAATGGCGAGATCGCGGCTGACGACGACGCAAGCGCTGCTGAGTTCGCGCAAAATCTCCGCCATGATATCGTTGTTGCCGGCCAACTGGTCGTGGAGCCAGATATTTTTGACGGCCAAGCCCAGGTGTTCCAGCAGGTGGAAGATCAACTCCAGCTCCGGGTTGGCGAGCGGCTCGCCGGTGATATGTCCGTCAAAGACCGCCACGCCGATGACGGTTTCGCGATCCAGCACGGGAACAGCGACCTGGGCTCCGAGCAATTCAAACTCCCTCTGGGTTTCCGGGTCCTGGCGGCTCTCCTCACTGGATCGGCGCAGGATGCGGCCGAGCCGGGTGACCTGGCCGCCGATGCCGCTTTCGAACGAGAGCTCGAAGTGTTCGAGCAACGTCGGGGAAAGGCCTATGGCGCAGGCTGCACGCAGCCGGCGGCTTTCTTCGAGGCTCAATCGTTCGCCCAGCCAGTGTCCCGGCTGGCGGACGAAGATGGCGGCGCGGTTGATGCCGATCAGTTCGCGCAACAGGAGCAGGAACTGCTTGAGCATGGCATTGGCGTCGAGCGAATACGTCAGGATGGCCGAAAAGCCGCGCAAGGCGCCCAAGCTCTGGTAATTGGCCTGCAAACTGGAGGGCGACAGGGACATTGCGGCGGGCGCGGGCGCTTCCCGGGTTGGGATCGAGACGGGAGCGGGAGAGAATTCGGCCGGGCCTGGGGACGTCCAGAGACGGTCCAACAGGGCGGTGAACATTCGCATTCGGAGCGGTTTGGTCAGGACATACGTGGCGCCCTGAAGATAGGCTTCCTCCTCCCATTCCCACTGCTTCGCGCCCGTATAGATGATGACCGGGCACTTGGTCGCGCGGCGCCGAAGCTTCTCGAGAATCCACACCTCCTGGACACCCGTGGTTTCGACATCCACGATGCAGGCGCTGGCGAGGCCGTGTGCCAGCAACGGTTCGGCTTCCTCGACATTGACGCGATGGATGACGCGATACCGTTCAGGGTTGACCCCAGCTCGAAGTGCTTCAGCCAGTTCCGGATGCGGAGCCAGCACCAAAAGGGTTTTCATTTTACAGGCGGGCTGGCCATCGACAGGAACAGATGCTGGTGTTTGGGCTGGGGATATGGCGACTGGGTACCGGTCGAGGTGACAATTCTATCGCGACTGACAATCAGCTTGCGGCTGCGACTGTCACTCAGAACCAAGTGAGACATTCCTGCTGCAGTCACTACCATTAAATAATCCATACCATTGCCGTCCGGTCAATTCATTCTTGGTGAACAGATTAAACAATTTGTTCGCCGGGTTGCAACGGCATGGATTACCGATTTTGGATATGGACGATTACGTAACCCCATTCAGTAGATTTCCGGGACGAAAGAGAGGATGGGAACTGCTTCCGGCTCCGGCGGCTGCGACGGGAGGGCCTGACAACGCTGCGTGACGAGAGGGCGGCCGGTTGGATTACTCCGAGCTGATGAGCTTTTCCCAAAGGGTGTCGTTGAGAAGCACTTTCCGAAGAAACTCGGTGTCGTTTTCCACGACGGGGGCGACGTTTGGATCGAGGGGAAGCTGGATTGTGAAGGTCGTTCCGCGGCCGTTCTCGCTGCGCGCCTCGATTTTTCCGCCGTGGTGGTGGACGATAAAGTAACAGGCCATCAGATGGATCCCGTATTCGACCGGGGAATCGCTGCGCACGACAAAGGGATCGAACACCAGGCGCAACGCCTCCTGCGGGAGCCCGGGGCCGTTGTCGCTGACCTGGATGAGGAGGCTGGGCTTCTGGCTTGCGTCGGCGGGCGTTTGGGCCGAGAGGATGACGCGGCTGCCGGAGGGAAGCGTGGCCAGCTCGTCCTTCAGGAGCAAATCGAAGAGGCGGTAGAATTTGGGCTTGTCCACCCTTAATGGCGGGAGCGAATCCGGAATGTCGTTCTGCACCTGGATATTCTTGGCCGCGAAGGCGGCCTGGAGCCCTTCGATGCTCGAGGCGGCCACTTCGCGGACGCGCACGAGATCGGCAAACTCGAATGCCGGTTTTTCGGAGGCGGTCCAGAGGTCCTTGAGCAGGTTGTTGATCTTTTCGATCTGGCCCTGGACATTTTGATAGTATTCCTTCCAAAAATCGGGGTTGCGCAACCCGTTGAGGTCCATTTTCTCCTCGGCCATTTTGGCCGGCGCCAGGTCCAAAAAGGTCTTCACCGCCACCAATCCGTTCCGAATGTGGTGGCTCAAGCCGGCTGCCAGCAATCCCAGGCTCACGATCCGGTCGGCGATCATCATGTTGTGCAACACGGACATTTTTTCGCGCAACAACTGGTCGCGCTCGCGTTGCACCAGGAAAAACTCAAGACTGCGCTTGAGCGTCTGGTCGAGCTGGGGCGGTTCCCAGGGTTTGGTGACGTATTTGTAAATGGCCCCCGAATTGACGGCCGCGATGGCGGCATCCATGTCGGCATAGGCGGTAGCGAGGATGCGAATGATGTGGGGATGAAGCTGGCGCGCCTTTTCGAGCAGCCAGACGCCCTTTTCACCGGGCATGCGCTGGTCGGTCATCAGCACGCCGATCTCCCCCCCCTGCTGTTCGAGCAGCTTGAGGCCCTCCTTGGCGTTGACCGCCGTCAGAATCCGAAACTGGTCCTCGAAAGCGCGCGCGAAGTATTTCAAGGACTTCTCCTCATCATCCACGTAGAGGATTGCAAATTTCCTGTAATCGTAAGGATTTTCCATAGCAGCTCGGCTTTGTTGCTCCTTCTAATCTCACCCTTTGACGGGAAATTCCAGTGTAAACTCGCAGAACTTCCCGGGCTCGGTCTTCACCAGAATCCGTCCCTCGTATTCCTGCACGATGCGGTAGCAGATGCTCAGGCCCAGGCCCATCCCCTCGCCCACGTCCTTCGTGGTGAAGAACGGGTCGAAAATCTTGTCCAAGTCCGCGGCGGCGATGCCGGCGCCATTGTCGCGAATGGACAGCAGACTGCTGCCGTTGACAATCCGGCCATCGATCCAGATCGTCGGTTTTTCATCCTCGAACGACTTCTTCTTGAAGGCATCGATCGAGTTTTGCAGCAGGTTCGTGAGGACATGGATCAATTTGTTCTTGTTCGCCCAGATCGTCTGGTGTTCGGCGATGTTCTGTTCGATCCGCACCCTGTCCTTCCACTCGTTGCTGAGGAAGCGCAATGCCGCGGCCACGACATCGGCCACTTCCACCTGGTCGCGGCTCTCGGTATCCGGATGCGTAAACATGCGCAAGTCCGAGACGATTGTCTTCACCCGCTTGATGCCCTCTTCGACATCGTTCAAGATCTCGGCGTACTCCTCCCGGTGCTCCGCGGCAAGGTGTTTTCCCTTGTTGCGCAAGGTGAACAGGCCGGTGGTGGCGTAGTTGAGCGGGTTGTTGATCTCGTGGATGATGCCCGCGCTCATGCGTCCAAGCGACGCGAGTTTTTCGGTCTGGACCAACTGCATTTCGGTTTCCTTGAGCTGCTCGATGGTGGACTCCAGGACCTGGTTTTGCTGGGAGACCTTGCGCTGGTACTGGTGCGACTCGACCAGGTTTTTGATGCGCACGTGCAGTTCGGTGGTTGAGAACGGCTTGGCCAGGAAATCGCTCGCGCCCGCCTCCAGCGCGGTCAGCTTGGTTTCCTCATCGGCTCGCGCCGTCAACAAAATGATGGGGATGCCCTGGGTGGAGGTTTTCTCCCGAATTTCCCGGCAGGCCTGGAGTCCGTCCTTTTCCGGCATCATCATGTCGAGCAGGATGATGTCCGGCAGAAACTGGCTGGCTTTCTCGATCGCCTGCTGGCCGTCCACGGCTTCGAGCACCTCGTAATAGGCGCTCAGTTGCGACTTGAGAAAGCGCAGCATGTCCGGTTCGTCATCGGCCACGAGGGCTTTGGGCCGATTGCCGTTGTGCGAAACCTCCACCGGCTTGAGCGAGTCCTGCAGCGCGGTCATGGCGGGGAAGAGTTCCGCGCGCCGATACAGGTTGGCGAGCCATTCTTCGGACGACACCGTGCCGGTTGAAGCGGGGGCGGCGACCTCGACGGATTCCTGGGGTTTCGGCTTTGCCGTCGGGTCGGCCTTGCGGTACGGGAGCCGCACCGTGAAGGTGGTGCCTTTGCCTTCCTGACTTTGGACATCGACTTTTCCGGCCTGGATCTCGGCCAATTCCTTGACCAGGGCCAATCCGATGCCGACGCCCTGGTATTTGCGTTTGGAGGAACCATCCGCCTGCCAGAAGCGGTCGAACACGAAGGGCAGGTTTTTTTCGGAGATTCCCATGCCGGTGTCGGAAAGGGTCAGGACCAGTTCTTCGCCCTGTTTTTCGGCGCGCAGCGAGACCCGACCGCCGGAGGGAGTAAACTTGAGCGCGTTGAAAATGAGGTTCAGCAGAATCTTTTCGAGCTTGTCGCGATCGGCGAGAACCGTGCCCAACCCGGGGTCCACATAGGTTTCCAGCTTGAGCCGCTTGTCGTCGGCGACCTGGCGTGCGGCGCTGGCCAGGCCCTTGACGAACTCCTCGACCTCGACCGGCTCCTGTTTGACTTCCATGCGTCCGGACTCCAGGCGGACGAGGTCTAGCAGGTCGTTGATCAGCTTGAGCAACCGCATGCCATTGGCATGCATCGTCGTCAGCAGATCCCCCGTTTCCTGGTCCATCGAGCGATTGAACCGGCGGAGCAATGTTTCCAGGGGCGCCAGCAACAGCGTGAGGGGCGTGCGCAATTCATGGCTGATGTTGGCGAAGAACCGGCTCTTGATCTGGTCCAGTTCCTTCAACTTCTGGTTGCTTTCCTCCAGCGCCTTGCGGTTCTGGTCCAATTCATACCGAAGGACAAATTCCCGGAAGCGCCACCGGCTGTGCACATAGCTTCCAGTCACAACAATGACGCCTGTCAGTGCCAGAAAGTAGAGGTTGTTGGCAAAAGCCACCCTGGAAACGTCGCCGTGCAATGCACAGGCGATGATGTACATGAGCATTACCAGGGAGACTGCAACCAAGCTTTCGGTGAGGGTCCAATACAAAACGAAGCCGATCAAAAGCAACACGAGATTAAGTCCTGCGTAGTAGGGCGACCGGGACCCTTCCGTCACGTAAATCATCCATGAAATAAAGAAAGAGGGAAACATGGCCAGTAGAACGCCGAGCTTGCGAGGGTGTTTATGTCCGAAAGGTGTTACTACAATCGCCCAGAAGACAGCGATCAACAAAGAACACAGCAGGCGCAGCTCCAGAAAAAGCGACAGGTCCTCGCGGTAAACAAAATAATCCAGAAAGGTGCCCAGAGGCATGAGCAACGCCCCGACCAGGCATCCAACCTTGACGTTGTTGATAATGACCTGCCGGTCGTACTTGACGAACGCCTGTCGTATTTCGACTGAACTGGAGAACATTTCAGGCATTTGTGGGCTTTCGCACCTCCATGAATACATTCACACCCGTGTTTTCGGCAGTTACCGAGACACTGTCCGACGGTGCCTTGTCAGGGGCCAGCACAGCCAATTCCTGTCTGTTGCGGTAAATCAAGTGCCAGCCCAGCATGTACTCCATCGAATAGCGGAACGGGTGTGAACTGTTCATAACAGCGCTCAGGTTGCTGGCCAGCAGAAGGCCGCCGGGGGCGAGCATATCGTAAAGCGTATTCATGAGCCGTTTGCATACTTGAGTGGACATGTAATCAAACAGGCCGGCGCAATAAACGAAGTCATACTGTTCGTTTGGCGATCGAACGACTGATTTCGAGGATTCTTTGAGTATCTGGTGGACGGTCTTTTTGACCAACTGTATTGGAGCGCGGTAACCGCGTCCCTTGTCCATGTCCGTCAATATGCCTCGTAGATATTGGAGGGCTTCTTCACTGAAATCGACCAGCGTCATGTGCATCTGTTCGACTGAGCCATACTCCTGCAGAAACTGCTGCACTTCGACTGCCGGGCCGCAACCCAGGTTGAAAACGCGCGCCACCTTGCGCAAAGCGTTTGCGCGGGCGGCTTCTTCCAGGAGTCGGCGTTTCAGATACATCACCCGGTTACGATGCGCCTGAACGGGTGCCTGGCCGAGCAGCCAAACATTCATCACTTTTGCGAACAGTGTGCCACCTTCATAGGGCGGCCTGAACATCATATCCACCACCTCATAATCACCGGCGAATCCCAGTGGCTTATGATAGGCACGATAAGCAAAAGGGGAACTGAGGATCAACGGATGGAGTTGGCGGCGCAAGTAACTGCGATGAATGGGCTCCAGGTCCGGCTCAAGGTTGCCGGCAATCGATTCGAACCGTTCGATGAACGCATCGATAGAACGGACGATGGGGTCGGCCAGTTTACCGATCACGTCACGCTCAAGTTGACTCCGATCCAGTGAAGGAGAGGAACGAATTTCGAGTTCGATCTGTTCCAGCCAGAGGCGCAAGTCCGAGAGATAGCTCTGCATATCCGCCGTGACCACTTTGAATTCGGGCACGACCCGATAATGCTTCTGCCATTCCTGCACGAAGCCGGTGAATTCGTTTTCGAGCCTGCCATCGGAGAGCATTTCGGAGGTAAACTCCACATCCATCCAGGAGTCCTCGTTGAGGGTCGCTTCGCAGATCGTAGCCAGTCCTGTACTGACCAGGGTTCGGATGACGGCACGACCTGAGTAAATCGTCCGGTCGCGGAGCACAATTCTGAAGTCACTGAGCACTTCCGAAGTGCGCAGGATGAGGGTGGGGCTGTAAATCTCGAATGCCGCCAGGAAGCGCGTGAACCGCAGCAGCGTGGCGTGGATTTCGGTTCCCTGACTGGTTTGGCCGAACACCAAGGAATCCTTCATGTCGTATGTGGCGCCGGAAACGCTGTTTGCTGTGCCATTCTGGGTGGTCATTCTGTTTCTAAATCCTGGAATTACTCATGATGTTCGTGCTTCCAATTTTTCAGTTCGCCGCTTTGTCCGGACATTGAATCAAGAATTTGATGCCTGCCGTTTTGATTTCCTCAACCAAAATCGGCAGTCGTGCATCGGTTTCATAACATTTTCCGAGCCAACGAACAAGATTACCCGGCAGGAAAACAGACCGGCAACACCGGAAGTCATTTCCGGGGTTGCTCCAGGCGACGTCTCCTGGACGGTCCTGTTGGCATCCGCCTTGCTTGACGGGACGCGGATTAGATGGGCCCAATTTGCATAGGGCCGCATTTGTGCAGAACCAATTGCGGAACGTTTGGCCAATCCTTGTCTGGATTTGGGACAGGCGAACGTGTTCCATGCGTCGATGAACATGGAAACGAAGCAGATAACAACCATGAATCGTGTCGTGAAAACACTGGATCATACCGCCGGCCGGGCGGCGTTGAAGTTCCGAATATTCGGCCGCCGTACCGCGGTGCTGTTTTGCGTAATGGTCCTCCATTCCGTCAGCGTGAAGGCGGTGGGGTATCGTCTTCCCAACCAGGACCCGGAGGCCATCGGGCGAGGCAATGCCTTTGTGGCCACGGCAGATAATCCCTCTGCCATCTATTATAACCCGGCGGGTATTTCCCAGTTGGAAGGCCAAGAGATCGGCGCCGGGGTGTATCTGGTTTCGGGGGGGTATAATTACGATTCCCCCGGCGGAGCCTCGGCGCGTGCGAATTCGAATGTTCAACCGGTGCCGCAATTGTATTATGTGGTGTCGCCGGAGGATTTTCCCCTCTCGTTCGGGCTTGGTGTTTACGCTCCCTACGGCCTGTCGCTGGACTGGAGCCAGCATTCGCCCCTCGAAACGATGGCGCAGAAAGGCTCTCTCTTATACCTGTGCTTCAACCCGGTCGTATCCTGGAAGATTCACCGGACACTCTCTATCGCGATCGGCCCCACGATCAACTACTCCTCGGCCGAATTTGAGCGGGCCATTGGTTTGTTTCCCAACGATCAATTCAGAGTCGATGGCGATGGAATGGGATACGGTTTCAACGCGGGCATTCTCTGGCAGCCGCTTGACCAGTGGTCTTTCGGCGTGAACTATCGCTATACCACGACGGTGGACTATCGGGGATCGTCCGCGACGTTGCCGTCGCCGCCCTACCCCGCCTCCACGTCGAGCAGCGCCTCCATCCTCTTTCCGCAATACGTCGTCGCAGGCGTGTCGTTCAGACCCACCGAGAACTGGAACCTGGAATTCGACTTGGACTGGACCGACTGGAATGCCGTCAAACAGATTGTGTTCAAAGGGACGGCGTTTGGAAACCTGGTATTGCCCTTGAATTACCAGTCGAGTTTCATGTACGAGTTTGGCGCGACGCGGCAGCTCGGCAGGGGTTATTACGGAAGCCTCGGCTTTTTCTACAGCCAGAATTCGAGTCCGGACAAGAATTTCACCCCGACCATTCCCGATTCGGATCTGTACCTGGGCAGCGTTGGTTTGGGGCACAAAGGCAAGCACTGGGATTGGGCTGCGGCCTATCAGTTCGGGTACAACCCGGCCCGCAACGTTCAGAACGACCAGTCCGCTCCGCTGGCCGACGGGACCTACCACATCTTCAACGAGGCCCTGAACGTCTCGGTCACTCTGAAATTCTAGGCGGGAAGCCGCGTGCCGGCGCTCTCCGCTTCCAATCCGCTGGCCAGGTCGATCTCGATTTCCTTCACCCAATTCGTCACCCAGAGCTTGCAAACCGCCGGGTCCGTGGTGAGGTCCGGATGAGCCTGAATCGTCAGACTCAGGCGGTTTTGAAAGGTGACACAGCCGGCGCCGACCGACAAGATGCGAAGGACCGGCGGACAAAAAAACCATCCCCCCTGACAGTCCGGCTGCGTGATTTCTTTCTCGCGATCCCAGTCCCCCAGATTCGAGAAGCCGCCCAGGCTCCATTGGGACGCGCCCAACCCGGTGGCGACAAGAGATCGCCGCATCCCCGCGGTGATGAATCGCCCCAGCAAGTACATCTGCCAGTTGGCCCAATGTTCTCCACTGCGCAAGGCGGCGTAAACGCTTCGATGAACGTCGTGCACCATCTCGTAAGATTGCACCCGGACTCCGACGTAACTCGTGTGAACTGCGGTGTCGCGTCCCCGGTCCACCTTGCCCCGGATGTTCACCGGAATCATCCAGGGAACCACCGAGGATTGGTCCTTGAGAGAGGGGCGGATCGCCTTGGTCAAATGCTTCAGCAAAAAGGAGTTTACCGTGACCTCCGCCTTCCTGCAAACATGCCGGATTTGAGTGGTGACTCGATCGTCAAACAGATGCCAGGCCACCGCCGTCGGCGCCTTCGAGCTGTCGCCTGGACCGGACCCCTTTTCCAGGGAGCCCCACTTCACGCGACGACGCGGACTCAAGTATTTCGGCAATGCGCGCAGCAGCGAAAACCAGGACGGGGCGACCGGGTACTTGATTTGAGCCAGCGATTCCACCTTCGCGCCTCTGCGCCTGAGAATCTCCGCCAGGCCGCCGATCCCGTCGAATTCGGTGTGAGGCAGAAATATCCACTCGGGTTCCGTCGCGCCGGGAGGAAGGCGCCCGAAGCGAATCCCGATGAACTCCCCCAATTCTTCCATTGCGATGAACCAGGCAGCTATCGGGTCAATCACGTTTCTGCCCATAACATTGATTCCTTTCCACTGCGGTCACGGGCCGCCATTTGAGCCGCGAAAGATCGCCCCGCGGATCCCGGCTGACAAGGGCAACAAATCCGGCGCACGTTCATCGACCGGCTATTCTGCAAGCACCGCTTCAGGCGTGGAGGGGTGATGTCCGCGCATGGGGTTGTCCGTCGGCTGCGGCGCGCTCCGCGATCGTCCCAGCATGTCATCCTGCACTTTGCGGAAGTGGTACCCGAGGATGGCCAGGCCCAGAAAGTTCTTCACCGATTCGCGCTTGTGGAAAAAAGTCCAAAAGAAGATGCGCCAGAAATCCCTTCGGCCTTCTCGGACCAGGCCCAGCCAGAAAAAGCACCGGATCACGGCCAGCACCACGTCGGGGGTGACGAGAGCCTTTTCCCTGGGCTCTTTGTACTGAGCCAGGAAGGTTTTGACACGGTCGTAATAATTCCGGGGCGAATAGAGTGTCCGCAGCAAGGCGCGGTAATTCGTCCTGAGCGTCTCGCGGTCCATGCGGGTGATGACGTTGGTGTCATCGATGACGTTGTTTGCGAAATACTCGCCCGAGAGCCGCCCCTCACGCTCGAGCCGCTTGTAGAGTTCGGTGCCAATCGGGGCCTGAAGCAACCCGACCATGGCCATGACAATGCCGCTCCCCTGGATCAATTCGAATTGCTGTTGGAAAATTTCGGGAGGATCATGGTCGAACCCGACGATAAACCCGGCCTGGACCTGGAGGCCGGAACGCTGCAGAAAACGAATCTGCTCGGGCAGATTCCGATGCAGATTTTGCTTCTTTTTGCACTCCGCAAGGCTCGCCTCGTTCGGCGTCTCAATCCCGATGAAAATCCAGTCAAACCCGGCTTCATACATCATATCCACCATCTCCTTGTCGTCCGCCAGGTTCATGGTGATCTGGGTGTGGAACGAGATGCCGCGCTTGCCGCGCTTCCACTCGATGAGGGCCGGCAGCAACGTCTGCTTCAAATACGGCCTGCTGCCCATGATGTTGTCATCCACGAAATAGATTTTGCCCCTCCAGCCGGTGGCATAGATGTTGTCCAGCTCGGCGAGGATGTGGGCCGCGGTCTTGGAACGCGGCCGGCGTCCAAACAGCGCGGTGACGTCGCAGAATTCACACTGGTAGGGGCACCCCCGGGAGAATTGCACGCTCATCGCCCCGTAACCCCGGGCGTTGAGCAGCTCGTAGGCCGGGAGGGGCGAGGTGCTCACGTCGGCGAATTCCGTTGTCGAATAAACACGCTTTGGCTCCCCCTTCGCCAGATCTTCGAGAAACCCGCGAAGCGTGACTTCCGCTTCGTTCAGGACCAGGTGATCCACGTCGCTGAACTCACCGGGCCTGCTCGTGAACAAAGGCCCTCCGGCCACGACTTTGACTCCGGCTTTCTTGCAGCGGTCGATCAGGCGGCGCGACGAATCGCGCTGAACATCCATCGCGCTCAGAAACACATAATTCGCCCACTCCAGATCGTCTTCCTGAAGGGGCTCGGTGTTGAGATCCCGGAGCCGCTGCTCGAAATTCTTGGGCAGCATCGCGGCCACCGTCAGGAGCCCGAGCGGCGGAGACCACGCGCGCTTGCCGGAAAACTTCAGCGCATGCGTCAGGCTCCAAAAAGTCTGCGGAACCTCCGGATACACCAGCAAAATCTTCAACGGCGGCATCTGGCCATGACCCCGGCCAGGTCGCCGTCCGCTGTCCATTTGAATTTCCTGTCGATCGTGCGCTTTCATTTGTTCAATCAGAGCTTCCCGGAGGAAACCGCCTCGGCAACGAACCCCTTCTACCCTATTGACTGCAAATCCCTTAACAGAGGTCCTGGCACAATGCAATGATTAGTTTTTCAAATTTTATCTTCCACGACGCCTACTGGCAGGGACCGGTGAGTCCGCGTCACCCCGCCGAAAATCGGCGGCTCTCCGAACGATCCGCCGCGGCCGGATGGCCAACATTACTTCAAAAATGCATCCCCACGGTCAACAGGATGGCGTGGCTGATAAAATCATACGTGCCATCGGCTGTCTGTCCCGAGATGCGTCCGGCGGTCGAGGGGCTGCTGCCGGCCACCGTGCGCGCCGGGCCGTATCCGAACTGGTAAGCCAGGTCGATGTCGAAGCGTTTGACTTTGACCCCCGTGCCGACGCTGAAGAAATGCCGGTCAAGGTCCGCTGCCAGCGGGGTGTAATTGGCGTCCGGAACCGAGTTCTCGTTGTAAACGTACCCCGCGCTCACGTGCCAGCCGTTGTCAAAATACCGCGTCGCCCCGAACTCGAACATCCAGCTCGGCTGCCAGTCGAGTGTCAGTGAGATGTCCTTCTGCAACGGGTACGTGGTGGCGGCCTGCTGGATGTTGATCGTTCCAAAACTGCTCCAGTCCGTATAGTCGGCGTCAAACTCCAGGTTCCATTTGGGCGTCGGGCGATAGGAAATGCCAAAAACCGCGTTTAAGGGGAATGAAAAGTCCGTTTGAGCCTCTTCCTGCGTGGGAGGGATCTGCGCAGGTCTGGCGAAATCCGTGTGGCCCTTGAGTGTGACGGTGGAGGAACTGCGCAGGGAAGCGCCAATCGAAATCATCTCGTGCGGTTGCCACAGCACGCCCAGGTTGTAACCCACGCTCCAACCGTCCCCTCGAAAATGGAAATAGTCGGGAAGAGAAGGAATTTCATTCCGGCGGAGGCCCTGTTCCAAATCTGTGTTGGCGTAGTTCACCGTCACGCCGCCGGCGATCGAAAAATTAGGCGCCAGCTTCAGGGCCACCACCGGATTGGCGGTCAAATAAGTCAGCGAGCCCCTCGTGGCGACGGATCGAAACCCTGTGTCCTGGGGCCAGCTCACGCCGAGGCCGTATGGCGAATAAATGCCCACTCCAAAGCTCACCGGCAACTCTTCCGGGGTGTAGGTGTAGAAGAACTGTGGAACGGTGGCAAAGTTCTTCTGGTCGTAATAGGTCTGCCCGCTGTTCGCGGCGCTGCTCGGGGGTTTGTAGCTCGGGTCGAGATAGATCTCGTAGAGTCCCGCGCGGAAATTATTACCATCGAGCTGGGCAATCCCGGCAGGGTTGTAGTATATGGCGGACGGATTGTCCGCAGTGGCCACGAACGCCTCGCCGCGCGCGCTGGCAAAAGCGTCCTGGCTGGCAAGGCGCATTCCGTTCGCCAAAACCGTCCACGGCACACCGCCCAAAACGGCGGCCGCCAGGAGCTTGAACGTCTCGCGTCTGTTCATAAACACCGGTTCATTGATTCAAACAGCGGAACAAACACCGTAGGTATGCATGAGTGACCCGCGTAAGCAAGCAAGTTCCCTGCCGGGCTTATGGGAGCCAGGACGCGTCTTTTCAATTGGGCAAGCTCCAGAGAGCCGGAGAGCCTCTGAGTCATCGGATTCGTGTTGTCGCTGCCCGGGAATGGTTCAAAACGGTGTGCCTGCCGGCGGCGTAGCTTTGCGCAATCGCCCCGGAAATGTATTCCTTCGCGCGGACCACCGCCTCGACCAGTCCGCAGCCCAGGGCAAGATGGGCGGCGATGGCCGCCGAATACGTGCACCCGGTTCCGTGAGTCGCCATCCGCCGGATGAACGGCGCCGTCAAAAGCAGTTCCTCCCGCCCATCAAAAAAGATGTCCGCTGCTTCCCTGGCGTGCCTCAAATGGCCGCCTTTGACCAGCGCAGCGCAGCCGAAGCGCCGGCGGATCTCCTTCGCAGCCCATCGCATCTCTTCCAACGACGTCAACTCGCGATCCACCAGGATTTCCGCCTCAGGCAGGTTGGGAGTGACGAGCGCAGCCAGGGGAATCAATTCACGCTTCAGGATTTGGATGGCCGAAGGCTTCAGCAAACGCGAACCGCTGGTGGCCACCATGACCGGGTCCACGATCAGCGGCGGACGCCTGCCGCCCTGGAAGAACGCCGCCACCCGGCGGATGATCTCCGTTGAATACAGCATGCCCGTCTTGACGGCGGCGGGGTGAAACTCAACCCAAACCGCCTCGATCTGCTGACGGACGATTTCAGGCCGGCAGGCCTGAATGGCCAACACCCGCTTCGGATTCTGCGCGGTGATGCACGTGATAGCGCTCGTCCCATGAACGCCGAGCGATGCGAACGTTTTGAGGTCCGCCTGGATGCCGGCGCCGCCGCCGCTGTCCGAACCCGCGATGGTGAGGGCCACCGGAATGCTCTTGGGCCTGCTGACGATCATGAACTCAATTTCGCACCTGCAAGAGCAAACTTCCGATCGCCGCAAATATCAAGAAACAACGAAGTAGCACAAGTCGTTAATAACCTCCTGCGAATTGACGGAGTTTTTGAAATGCTCTTCGGTGAAACACGCAGCAACCATGCCCCGAAAAGAACTTGCGCCGTAACAACCAATCTTTACGATTCGTCTGTTCGGCAAAGTCTCGTTAAAATCTGAAAGTAAGCTCGGCTTTCGGGCATGTCGCGGGCATGTGCAGAAAGCACAAAGCGAGGTTCTTGGCAACTCGGAGCGGAGATAAAACGGTTTTGCCTCGGCCCCCCTCAGGAGGAAGATTTGTACTTCAACAGGCAAGCCCATTGCCAAGTCCTTTGCGAAACCATCCCGTTCATATCCAGCTGATTTCACTGGAAATTCGCGGCTCTGTTGCGGCGTTTCAAATCCCGGAAGTGCACGCAAGGCAGGTGAACTATGGCAAGTAAAAAGACCCCGGCCATGAGCAAACTCATCGCTTGTCCCCTTGCCACGACCAACTCGCCGGCAATTGACAAGGTGCTGTGTCCTTTAGGATCTGCGATGTTCTCCGAACAGGCATGGGGAGAAATTGCTCGCAGCCTGAAGCTTTCGGGCCGGGAGCTTCAGATCGTGCGCGGGGTTTTCGACGATCACACTGAATTCACCATCGCCGCGAACCTCAGCGTTTCGCCGCACACCGTTCATACGTATTGCGAGCGCTTGCATCACAAGCTCGCCGTGACCGACCGGGTGAAACTGGTCCTGCGCGTCACAAATGAATTTATTGCGCTGACATTCGCTCCTGAAAGTGGGCTGCCTCCCATCTGCGCCCACCGGGCCGCCGGACGTTGCCCTCTGCAGCCCAATTGACTTCAGAAAGCAGGGTTCACTCAAAAGCGTTGCTGTCAGCCGAGCAGCCGACTTTTCAAGTTTTCTGAAAGCGCAATAATACTTTTTGAAATGACCCGAAACTGAGCGGCCCGCGTCTCACGGAGGCGGAAACGAGTGGTAGCTCGCGTGCCGGAGTTTGAAAAGGCAAATGAGCCCCGAACGGACGGCGAGAATCAGAAAAGAAAACAGAAAGGCAACATATGAAAGTATATCAACGAATTGGTTTAATAGCGGCGATGCTGTGCGGGATTGCGGCGCTTGAGGCACAGGCGCAACAGGCAGGAATGGAGGTGGGGCCTAGTTCCTTCATTTTCAACTTTGATGAAAACGCCAATGGGTTGATGGATCTGAACGGAGGCGGGTGGGCTGGTCACGGAGGCATTACAGCAGTAGATCCCACCACAGGCACCAGGACGCTCATGTATACCGTGAATGCTGCGGGGTTGGTGGCCAACGGCGACGTCCGGATCTATGACGATGTCATCGGCGTCGGCGGACATATAAGCGACGTGCTTCGGTTCACGGACTCCAATGGTGACATAGCAGGCCAAACCGCTGACCGGATGTTTTTTTATTCCGATGACATGGACGGTGATCTGGCCGACAAGGGCATCCCTGCTGTTTTGTTCCCAAATGACGGCGGCGGGATTCTGGAGGTTAACGGCGCATTTACCTGGATTCCCAATGGTGCGGGGTTCAATGTGTATAATGGTATTAGCGACGTTCCTGAACCGGCATCGTTTAGCTTGGTGATATTGGGCGGATTGGTTGGTCTTCGTCGCCTGCTCCGGCGGAAGCAGGGTTGACTTCGCCTTTTTGATTGGGGGGTACTTGCTAAAAAAGCCGGGCCGGTCGTCTGGTTCGGCTTTTTAATTCGACCGTTAGACAACGTGCGGAAATACTTTCTCCGTGAACGGGTCGGCCCTGACCCGTTTTCAGGATCCGTTTTGACCGCCTCGCACGACTTGTTGTTCAACCGCGCCTTGCGGAACAATTCCAAACCCTGCTTCCCGGCGCTGCGGATCGACTGGGTTCGGGACAGTGGGCGGAAAATGGGGGCTTGTGCCTCAGCGACTTTGGCTTTTGACCGGGTCCGCCCCGGCCTATACTTCCGGGCATGGACAAAGAGCAAGTGGCCGAAATCCTGGTCAGCATTGGTACATTGCTTGAGTTGAAAGGGGAAAACCCGTTCAAAACCCGCGCCTATCTCAACGCGGCGCGCTCCCTCGAAACCTCCAACGAATCCCTCGGCCGGCTCGTCGCCGAAAACCGGCTGGGCGAAATCAAGGGTATCGGCGAAGCGTTGCAGAAGAAAATCACCGAGCTGGTCCAGACCGGCAAACTGGCCTATTACGAGGAGCTGAAAGCTTCCGTGCCGCCGGGTTTGTTGGAGATGCTGGACATCCCCGGGCTCGGTCCCAAAAAGATCAAGGCGTTGCACGACGAATTGGGGATCCAGAGCGTCGAACAGCTCGAGCTCGCCTGCAAGGAAGACAAGGTCGCCGCCCTCCGCGGCTTCGGCGCCAAGACCCAGGCGAACCTCCTGGAAGGCATCCAACGCCGGCGTCTCTATGCGTCGAAACATCTGCTCGATGACGCGCTGCGGACCGCCGAGCCGCTACTGGACAACCTGCGCCTGCATCCGGACGTGATCCGCTGCAGCGCCGCCGGCAGCCTGCGCCGGCACCGGGAGATCATCGGAGACATCGACCTCCTGGTCTCGGCCAGGAATCCGGCCGGCATCATCGACTACTTCACGACCCAGCCCGGCGTCCTCAACGTCCTCGCCAAGGGGCAGACCAAAGCCAGCGTGCTCCTGGAGGGCGGGATCCAATCCGATCTGCGCGTCGTCAGCGACCGCGAATTTCCGTTCGCGTTGATGTACTTCACCGGGAGCAAGGAACACAACATCGTCCTGCGCCAGCGCGCCATCGATCGCGGCCTGAGACTGAATGAATACGGCTTGTTCCGCTCGAAAGAGGAGACGCGAGACCCGAAGTTGCTGGTGCCGTGCCGGACCGAGGAGGACATCTTCCGCGAACTCGGGCTGCACGACATCCCTCCCGAGATGCGCGAGGACATGGGCGAGATCGTGCTGGCGGAGAAAGAGCCGCTGCCGCGGCTGGTGCAATGGAGCGATTTGAAGGGTTCGCTCCACAACCACTCGACCTGGAGCGACGGCCACCAGACGCTCGAGCAAATCGCGGCGTCCATGGTCGAACTCGGCCTTTCCTACTGGGCGATCACCGACCACTCGAAATCCTCGTTCCAGGCAAACGGGCTCGACGCGGCCCGCGTGCGGAAACAAATCCAGGAGATTCGGGATCTCAACCGGCGTCTCGCGGATGAAGGGGCCCGGTTTCGTCTGTTCACCGGCTCCGAAGTGGACATTCTGAAGGAAGGCAAACTGGATTTTCCCGACGATTTGCTGGCGGAACTGGATGTGGTCGTGGCCAGCGCCCATCAGCGTCTCGCCGAAAGCGAGGCGGAAACGACGAAGCGGCTCATCCGCGCGGCTGAAAACCCGTGGGTCCACATGCTGGGCCATCTCACGGGCCGGCTCCTGCTCGAACGGGAACCTTACAAGGTGGACCAGCGCGCGGTCATCGACGCCTGCGCCGAAACCGGCACCTGGATTGAACTCAACGCCAGCCCGATGCGGTTCGACATGGACTGGCGCCAGTGGCCTTATGCCCGGAGCAAGGGCGTCAAATGCGTCATCAACTGCGATGCCCACCGCTTCGAGCACGCCGGCTTCCTGCGCCTGGGCGCCGGCATCGCCCGCAAAGGCTGGCTGACGAAGGAGGACGTGATCAACACCCTGCCGCTGCCGAAACTGTTGCAGGAGCTGAAGCGGAAGCGGGCGCGTGTCAAATCGTAGCAGCCGAGGTGAGGGCGTGTTTACGAGTTGTTAAAGCGCCCGTTCCAGAATTTGCGTCAGTTCCTCCGGCGTGAGCGTGACCGGATTTGCCTTCATGCTGCTTGCTGTCGCAGCTTTCCCAACGATCTCGTTCATGGCCTCGCGGCGGATGCCATAGGTGCCGAGTCGTGGGATTCTTAAATCGGCAACCAACCGGCCCACCCACTCGACTCCATCGTCCGCAACCGCGCCGGCCTTCCCGGTGAGCAGGCGCGCGACTTCGTCGTATCGGGAAATGGCTTCGTTGCCGGGCTGCCGCTCGCGCAAGGCGCGCAGGTTGGTTTCCATGACGTGCGGCAACAGCGCCGCGCACAGAGCGCCGTGCGGCGCCGGAAACATCCCGCCCATCGGCCCGGCAAGACCGTGGACCGCCCCCAACCCGGCATTGGCCAGCGCGAGCCCGCCGAAAAGACTTGCGACCGCCATGTCCTGGCGCGCACCCCGATCGCCTCCATTCGAGAAGGCCTTCGGCAACGATCTCGCGGCGCGGGGCATGCCCTCGCGGCAAAGCGCGTCCGTCACCGGATTCGCCCGCGAGCAGACAAACGGCTCGATGAGTTGCGTGAGCGCGTCCAGACCGGTGCTCGCCGTGATCTCCGGCGACAACTCATACGTCAACTCCGGATCCACCAACGCCACCGCCGGCAGCAGGTAAGGACTGCGCAGGCTGACTTTGAGGCGGTGTTCGGGCGATGCCAGCACGGAATTTCGTGTCACCTCGGAGCCCGTGCCTGCCGTCGTCGGAATCGCGATGCACGGCGCCGAGGGCTTTGCCAGCGCCCTGCCTTTCCCGACGACCTCGAGGTAGTCGAACAAGTCCCCGTCGTTGGCGAGCATCGCGGCGACGGCTTTGCCGGCATCCAGGGCACTGCCGCCGCCGATGCCGATGACAAAATCGCACCCCTCGCTTTTCGCCCGAGCGACGCCGGCCCGCACGGTCTCAATCTCCGGCTCGCCGGGAACCGGATAGGTGACGGCATTCAGCCCGTGCTCGCGCAGGATGCCGAGCAACCGTTCCGCGCGCTCCACCCGCCGGCCTGTCACCACCAGCGCGCGCCGGCCCAGCTTGCCGGCGATCCCGCCCGCTTCCTTCAGCCTGCCGGCCCCGAAGAAGATGCGTGACGCCGTGGCAAATTCGAAATGCAGTCCTGTCATGATGGTTGCCCCGTTCATGGAAACAGGGCCGTCTTTCCCGGCGATTTTCCGGCGTCCAAGGCGTGTTCCGGAAAGCCGGCCACGATTATGGAGGCGCGGCCTCTCACCAGTCCGGGTCCTCGGGAAAATGGTTCAGGAATTTCACGCTCGAACGCGGTTCAGCCATCCAGGGCGCGACGGCGTCCCGCCACACTTGATAATGCCGGGTTTCCTTGTGCACGGCGGGAGCCTCGGGCGTACGATACGCCTCCACCAGGACGAATCGCGTCGGATCCTGCTGCTGCTGCAGGACGTCGAACCGCGCGATGCCCGGCTCCTTCACACTCTGGCGGGCATTCTCGACCGTCGCCTGTTTGAATTGATCCACGAATTCCGGCTTCACACGAATATGCACATGAACGACCAGCATGGTTTTCCTTTCGTCTGGATCTCATCTCCAGGAAATCACGCGCTCAAAGTACCCGGCCAGAATGGATTGACACGACTTTTCTGCGGGGCAATTACAGAATGAATCTTCGCGCTCGATTGGCTGTTCCTGTTCAGCGGCCGGTTCCTGGTTTTGGACTTGCCAATTAATACTTTGTAATGCAAAGTGTATGTCATGGAAACGAATCAGGTCTCCGAACATCTCCAGGTCATCCGCACCTTGATGGAACGTTCCGCGCTCTACCGCCGGGAGCTTGCTCCCGTCATGCTTTCCACCGGGACGCTTGGAGTCGCCGCGGCCGCCATCGGGCTGGAGTTGCATCTTGAATCCATGGGGGCGTTCGCCGGGCTGTGGCTGTGCACGGCGGCGGTGGCCGTCGCCGGCGCGTTTCTCATCGCGCGGCGACAGGCATTCAAGGACCATGAATCGTTCTGGTCGCCGCCCACCCGCCGCGTGGCCCACGCGCTGTTGCCGCCGCTCCTGGCGGGAATGTGCCTGGGGCTGACGTTGGCCTGGGTCGGCCTCGCCAATCCGGTTATTTTGACTTTCACCTGGCTGCTGTTCTACGGATGCGCCCTGCATGCGGCTGGATTTTTCATCCCTCGCGGCATGAAGTTGTTCGGGTGGGTGTTCGTCGGACTGGCCTGCACCAGCTTGATGTTCCTGGCAATTGTCCCGCTGAAGGTCGTGGTCAGCGCGCATTGGCTCATGGGCTTTTTCTTCGGCGTGCTGCACCTGGCCTGCGGCGCGTATTTGCGTCTGACTGCAAGAAGGAATTCCGCCGCGTGAACCCAGAACCGTTCCTCCAGCTCGACCGTGTGATCCACGAGAAAGGGCGGCTGGCCATCATGTCCATGCTCGCCGCCTCGCCGGAACTGTCGTTCACCGAGTTGCGCGACACGCTCGGAATGACCGACGGAAACCTCACGACACACATCCGCACACTGCAGGAGGCCGGCTACGTCTCCGTGACGAAATCCTACCAGAACCGCCGCCCGCTCACGACCTGTTCCCTCACCGTCAGGGGCCGAAAATCCTTCTCGGAATACGTCAACCTGCTGGAACAAATCGTCCGCCAAAACCGGGCTACATGAACTTTCTTTGAACACACCCGAATCTTCATGGTCTTTTACTTTGTAGTGCAAAGTGAATAGTGAATGTCGAACAATTCAATCGGGAACAAAGCATGAAAGAAATAATCACGGATAGCCTTCGTTATTGGGAATCGCGCCGGGTCGCGTTCAATGGGGCGCTCGCGCTGGTGGTCGGCTGAATGTTTACGGCTGGAGGCACCATGAGAATCCTTCGAGCCGAACATCTGGGGATGTGCTTCGGCGTGCGCGATGCCATTGCGATGGCATTGAAGCAGGCTGAATCCGAGCCGCTCACGATCCTGGGCGACCTGGTTCATAACGACACTGTTCTCGCGGACCTTGAGGCCAGGGGAATCACCCTCGAGCAGCGCGCCGACAGGGTGAGAACGCGCACGGTGATGGTGACGGCACACGGGGCATCCGAGCGCGCGTTGCGGAGGACACGCGCGCTCGGATTGAATGTCCTGGAAGCCACGTGCCCGCTGGTGCACGTGGCTCACCAGGCCGTCGCCAAACTCGTGCGCGACGGTTTCCACCCTGTCATTATCGGCCGGCGCGATCACGTCGAGGTGCGGGGGCTGACTGAGGATCTGGGTGAATTCGACATCATCCTGGGCGAGGAAGATGTGTTGCAGCTCCGAAAGCGACCCCGATTCGGCATCGCCGCTCAGACCACGCAGCCGATCGACAAAGCCCGCCATCTGGTCGGCCTGATCCGAAGGCGGTTTCCAGATTCCGAAGTCCGGTTCGTCGACACGGTTTGCCGACCGACGAAACAGCGCCAGCATGCGGCCGTGGAACTGGCGCAACAATGCGACGTCATCGTCGTCATCGGCGGCGCGAACAGCAACAACACGCGCGAACTGGTCCAAACCTGCGGCCGTCACTGCTCTCAGGTGCATCACATTCAGACCACAACGGACCTGGACCCGGCGTGGTTTGTCGGCGCGGCCACGATGGGCTTAACGGCGGGGACATCGACACCCGATGCCGTCATTGATGCCGTGGAAGCATGGCTTCTCGATCACTGCCGTCGGGCCGCCTCGGTGCGGTCACACGCTCAATTTGGCCCGGCTCTGCTTCCAGCGTCATGCAAACCCTGAAACTGAACCGGGGTGACATCGGTGTGCTGTTGCGCGGCGGGTCGCGACCGATCCGGTCGTGGTCCGAGCAATGGGACGCGCAACGGCTCGCGCTCCATCTGGGCGTGATCGTGGTCGGGGCCGGATCCTATGGTGCAGCGATGGGCTGGTGGCGCGACCCGCTGCAGGCCGCCTATGTCGCGGCCAAGTTTCCTTTGATCCTCCTCCTCACCGCCGCCGGCAACGCCCTTCTCAATGCGATGCTCGCGCCCCTGCTCGGGTTGAATATCCCGTTCCGCCAGTCGTTCCTGGCGATCCTGATGAGCTTCACCATGGCGGCGGCCATTCTCGGTTCCTTCAGTCCACTCGTCGCCTTTCTGGTCTGGAACACTCCGCCGTTGTCAGCCGGGATGCACATTTCGCGCGCGGCGTACAGCTTCATTCAGCTCACGCATGTCGCAGTCATCGCATTTGCCGGGCTGGCGGCAAACCTGCGCCTGATGCATTTGCTGCGCGACCTGAGTGGCGACGCGGGAGTCGCCCGCCGTGTCCTGCTGGCATGGGTGGCCGGGAACCTTTTTCTGGGAAGCCAGCTCTCATGGATTTTGCGCCCGTTCATTGGATCGCCGGGTTTGCCGGTCGAATTCCTGCGGGCGACAGCTTTGAATGGCAATTTTTACGAAACTGTTTTTCGTGCAGCACGGCATCTCCTGAATTTTGACTGAAACCTCAACTCCCATCGAACATGGACTCCATCAATCCGATCCCTCCGCAAGTTCCGCCACAAATCCCTCCGGTCGCGCCCCTGTATCCGGCGGCGCCCAAGCCTCCGGGTGAAACTCCGGAAGAACGCGCGCCCATTCCCAACCTGATGACGGTGGTGGAAGCGATCCTGCGGCAGCCGCAGCGAGTCATGTATCAACTGCGCCAGCCCGGGGCGGGCCGACTCATCGCGCTGATGCTCCTGGCTGCACTGGTCTGCAGCCTTGTATATGGCGTGGTGGTCGGCACGTTTTCCGGCGGCTCGCAACTGTGGATTGCCCCGGTCAAAATCGCGGGCGGTTTGTTCGTGTCGGTTCTGATTTGTCTTCCGAGCCTTTACATCTTCGCCTGCCTCAGCGGCTCGCAGGCGCGGCTGGTCGAAATGTTCGGATTGGTTGCAGGGCTGTTGATGCTGATGACGCTTTTGCTGCTCGGCTTTGCGCCGGTGGCGTGGCTCTTTTCGCAATCCACAGCCTCGGTCAACTGGATGGGCACGCTTCATTTGCTGTTCTGGGGCATCGCTACGCTGTTCGGCCTGCGCTTCATCGAAGCCGGCTTCTCTCATTCACAGGCGCGGTCCAACGCAGGATTCAACACGTGGGTGATCATCCTCATTTTGGTTGTCCTGCAAATGACCACCGCCTTGAGGCCCATCGTGGGGACGGCGGATTCCTTTCTGCCGAAAGAGAAAAAGTTCTTTTTGAACTATTGGGGGGAGTGCTTGAAATCATCCCCGGAAGGATCGCTGGCGGCTCATTAAACGATAAAAGCCCGAAGGCGTGCTGACAATTCGGCGAAACACCTGATAAAAAGGCGAAAAGCCACCTGGTTCCCACATTGAGCAGATTGCCCGGTTGAAAGGTCTAATCCGAACATTATGAAAGTGCTGCACCTGTTTTTCAAACGCGAAACGGCCGCTCCGATGCTGGCTCTGGCCTTTGCCTCGGCCATCAGCGTCGCGGTGGTCCTCGCGCGCATCTGCTGGACCGGCGATCTCCATTACGGGTTCCTGATCTGGAACCTATTCCTGGCCTGGCTGCCGCTCGTTTTCGCGCTGCTCGCCTGCGATCATTACAGGCATCGGGCCAATCAACCTCTCCGTCTTGCGGGATTTGTCCTGGGATGGCTGCTGTTTTTCCCCAATGCCCCTTATATCTTCACCGATCTGGTCCATCTGACGACGCGCTTTTACGGGCATTTCTGGGTGGACCTGGCGCCCATTTTGATGTGCGCGTTCACAGGTCTGGTGCTAGGATTCCTGTCGCTCTACCTCATGCAATCCCTCGTGGCCGGAAAGTTCGGGCGCATCGCGAGTTGGATTTTCATCGCTGCCGCCACCGCCTTGGGCAGCTTCGGGATCTTCCTCGGCCGCTTCCTGCGGTTTAACAGCTGGGACGTGGTGGTCAATCCCACGAGACTGTATCACGGCGTCGGGACGTGGACGGCGGGGTCGGTTTACAATCCGGCGTCGATTGCCTTTCCGTTGCTCTTCGCCGCTTTCTTGTTCATCGCTTACCTGATGCTCTATGCTCTGACACACCTTTCACCCGCCCAGCCGGCCACGATCCCGGCCGGCAGCCGAACCAGCGAGGCTTGACGCGCCATGTCGCGGGAACTTGAACTGAACGCATCAACCTGTCAGGGGACCTGAGAGATTGATGCGG
This sequence comes from Limisphaerales bacterium, assembly GCA_003159675.1. Lineage (GTDB taxonomy): Bacteria > Verrucomicrobiota > Verrucomicrobiia > Limisphaerales > BOG-1460 > BOG-1460. The sequence goes on along the minus strand of PLQC01000126.1, from coordinate 30,252 downwards.
TGTTTCAGGCAGTAGGCCGCGTTTCCAACGTACTTCTTCGCCCAGGCCTTCAATCCCGCACGCTCCTTTCGGGTCAGTGCCCGCACCACCTTCGCGGGCGCGATCGACCTGGGCGGAATCCGCGTGCCTTGCGTCACGAGCGCCTTCGCGCCAATGATGGATTGTTTCCCGACGACCGCGCCGTCGAGGATCACCGCTCCCATGCCGACCAGGACTTCGTCCTCCACCGTGCAGGCATGAATGACGGCCGAATGGCCCACGGTGACGTAATTGCCGATGCGGCAGGGAAAATCGTCCGCCAGATGAAGCACGGCATTGTCCTGGATGTTCGAATGGTGTCCGACGACAATGCGGTTGATGTCTCCGCGCAGCACGGCATTGTACCAGACGCTCGAATACTCGCCGAGGGTGACGTCGCCGAGAACCATCGCGCCGGTGGCGATGTACACGCCCTCGCCGAGCGACGGCTTTTTGCGCAGGAATTTGTCGAGCTGTTTTTCAAGTTTGGCCATGTGGATTCATTATCAAACAGCCTCGTCAGGGGCGACATCTTTGTACAAACACACTTGGCTGTTCGTTGTTGGATGTTTCCTCATTGCGCTGCCGGGCGCACCAAACAAAAAACCCGCCTGCGCAAGGCCGGCGGGCTTGATTTCCCGGTTCCTCCACATTCCCGGCCATTTTGACGGGTGGATTTGAATTTTATTCAAACACGAGTAACACTAGTATCGACGACGACGTATGACGAAGCAGACATCACAACGCCCGGCCACCCGGCGCCAGCCTCTGCCCAGGTCTTTCAAAGATCTGACGCCCTCGAAGCATTTCAATCCCAGGACGTTTTTTCGCGAGATGGTCTGGAAAGCCCTGCTGACACGCCGCACCGGCCAGTACAAACGCCCCGCCTTCCCGAAATTGAATTACGGTCAGGTGGCGATCACCTGGATCGGGCATGCCTCGTTCCTGATTCAATTCACCAATTTGAACGTGTTGATCGATCCCAACTTCGCCAACTGGCTCTTCCTCCTCAAACGGATCAAGCGTTCGGGCCTCAAAATTGAACACCTGCCGCCGATCGACCTGATTCTTCTCACACATGCCCATTTCGATCACTTCCACAAACCCACCCTGCGCCGCCTTCCACGCCCGAAAATCGGCGTTATGCCCTGGGGCGTCGGCGACCTGGCCCTCAATCTCGGATTCGAGCGCGTGATCGAACTGGAATGGTGGGAGAGCTTTTCCCAGAAAGAGTGGACCGTCACGCTGACGCCGAGCAAGCACTGGGGCGCACGAACCTTGCGCGATAATCATCGGGGCTATGGCGGCTTCATTCTCGAACACCAGGGCCGGCGCATCTATCACGCGGGCGACAGCGCCTATTTCCACGGGTTCAAAGAAATCGGCCGGCGCCTCCCGCCCGAAATCGCCCTCCTGCCCATCGGTGCTTACCGTCCCGAATCGTTCCGTCGCGTGCACATGGGGCCCGACCAAGCCGTCAAAGCATTCAAGGATCTCCATGCGAAATATCTCGTCCCCATGCATTACGGGAGCTTTCGACTCTCGTTTGAGGACATCGACGAACCTCCCCGCTGGCTCCTCGAAGTGGCTGAAAAGGAGAAACTCACCCGCAACGTCAACATCCTCGAAGAAGGAGTCCCAAGGGTCTTTTAACCCGGCACAAATCATTCCGAGGAAAAACATCCAACAACCAACATTCAACTTCGAACATCCAGCGGAAGGAGAGTCGCGTTTTTGCGATTCGATGTTGGGCGTTGGATGTTGTTTGTTGGACGTTTCCTTCGGCACTTCTCCGCCCTGCGTTCTTCCGCATTCATCCAAGGCCTCGATCGCTTGAACCGGACTTCGTCGCGGCGACTGCAACGAATGCCCGTGAATAAGTTCCATGAATGTCCCCCTTGACGCCACAATACTTTGTGTGTTAGAAGCATCGGGACCACTATTAGCTGTGGCTCTTATGCGATGCCCTAAGTGCGGCTGTCAGGACGATAAAGTGATTGATTCTCGCGCTTCACGCGAAGGGGCCACCATCCGCCGCCGCCGCCAATGCATCGGCTGCGGACACCGCTTTACCACCTACGAGGAAATCGAGCGCGAGGGGTTGATGGTGCTCAAGCGGGACGGCCGGCATGAGGAGTTCTCCAAGGAAAAGCTCCTGTCTGGGATCAAAAAGGCGTGTCAAAAGCGACCCATCAGTCCCAAGGTCATGGAGGATCTTGTGGACAAGATCATGGACGATGTCACGGGCAAGTACGATCAGGAGGTGCCGGCGGAAGTGATCGGGAAACTGGTGATGGATGGCCTGGGTGGCATCGACGAAGTCGCGTATGTGCGCTTTGCCAGCGTTTACCGTCGCTTCCAGGAGGCGACCGACTTCGTTCATGAAGTCAAGAAACTGGAGGCCAAACAATGATCACACTCGCGTCGGATTGTCTGGTGTTCGAAATGGCCGGCGGCCAAAGCATCCCGTTTTCTGCCGAAATGATTTCCGTGGAGTTGACCGGCGACGAGGCCGGTGTGTTCGACCCCGAGTTCATCAAGCACGCCAGCAACGCGGTTTTCCACTACTTCAAGCATGGCCTGGGGCGGCACACGATCACGGTGGGCGAATTTGCCGGCGCGCTGGAAAAAGTGCTCCGCGGTTTCAATTTCGACGCGGCGCTTCCCGACCTGCCCCCGCCGCAACCACGCGTGATCGAATCGGATTTGCGCCGCCTTGCGGATGAATCGGGCAACGGGTGCGAACTGTTCTTCTTCCACCGGTTGCGCGACGAGTTGCGACTGCAGCTCGAGCAGGAGCCCCAATTGGTGCGCTTCCGCGGCTTGCGGGGCTGTGTGAAACAATTGGCCGGAGCCCGTCGCTGGTGCGCCCGCTGCCAGACGCTCCACGAGCAGATCGTGGACTATCTGCGCAACTGCCTCACCCTCGAGTCCGCCAGAAAAAACTGCGCCCTGCTGGTTGACTGATCCAAGCCCTCCCGGCCTGGCGGGTTTCAGTTGATCTTTCAGTCCGAACGACGCAGCTTCTCCCTGCCATGACCCCAACCCTGTTCGAGAAGATCAGCGCCCGGAAAATCCCGGCAACGATCGTTTACGAAGACGAAAAGGTGATCGCCTTCCGCGACATCAAACCACAGGCGCCCACTCATGTCTTGATCGTCCCCAAGAAACCCATCCCGCGAATCGCCGAAGCCGGTCCGGAAGACCAGCAGGTTCTCGGTCATCTCATGCTGAAAGCGGCCGAAGTCGCCAAACAACTGGGTCTGTCACAAAGCGGTTACCGGCTGGTGGTCAACAATGGACCCGACGCGGGCGAAGCCGTGCCCCACCTGCACTGCCACATCCTCGGCGGACGCAAAATGAACTGGCCGCCGGGATGATCCCGCCGCAGGACCGCGGGTCTGTGACCCGCCGCAGGCAGCGGCCAAGCCAAAATCTCTTACGCGAATTTCGCGGATTACCACGAATTGAAATGGCATCTTCAGTCCCCTGAATCCGTGTTCATCCGTGCAATCCGTGTAAACCTCCAGTGCCTATCTCAAAGCGGCGCGGCTCCCGCTTCTGCGGGATTCCCGCCGCAGTCCAAAAGGATTGGGTTGCTGCTACGCCGCTATCTCAGACTCCGCAACGTCCTGCCAAGCCGTTTGATTCCTTCGCGGATGTCCTCTTCCGTCCCGCTGCCGAAACTCAGGCGCATTTCCCGGTCCGGCTTCTGACGCGCAGGATCGTCCGCGTAACAAAGGCCGCCGGGAACGTAGAGAACCCGATTCGCAAGCGCCGCCTTGAACAGTTTTGATTTTGTCCCCGACCGGATGTCCCGCGGCAGCTTCGCCCAAAAATACAGCCCGCCCTCCGGTTCCTGCCATTCGATGTCCGGCGGAAAATTCCCCTTCAGCGCCTGTGACATGATCAGGGCTTTTCGGACATACCTCCTGCCCAAGCGTCCGACGTGTCGTTCGTATCGGCCCGACGCCAGCGCGCGGGCGAGCAATTGCTGCAGCAGGTTGGACGTGCCGAAATCGTGATTGCCCTTGATCCGCAGCACGGCGGTAAACACGGGCTCCGGCAGGATGCCAAAGCCCACACGCGCTCCCGTCGCGAACGGCTTGCTGTAGGTGCCCGCGTAAATCACCCGATCCGTTCCGCCCCCCACCGCCAGCGCGGACTTCACGTCGCGGCCCCGGAAACGCAGCTCGCGATACGCGGCGTCTTCCAGCAGGTAAATCCGATGGCCGGCAATCTCCTCGTACTTCCGAAGCAGCTTCAGCGCGCCGGATTTCTTCTCAAAACTCGTCGTGACGCCGGTCGGATTCTGAAAGTAACTCACCAGGTAAAGCATTTTCACCCGGCGCAATTCACCTCTCTTCCGCAACGATTCCAGGACTTTCTCGAGGTGCGCCAGATCCAGCCCGTCCACTCCCATCCGCACGGCTCGCGCGCGCAGGCCCCGGCTTTGAAGAATGCCGAGGAAAACGAAGTAGGTCGGATCCTCGACCAGCACGATGTCACCCGTGTCGCAGAGCGCCTCGGCCGCCATATACAACATCTGCTGCGATCCGTTTGTGACGATCATCCGATCGGAGCAATCCGCCGCGCCCGCCCCGGTCCCGCCGTCCAGGCGCCGAACGTGTCGCGCCGTCCATTGGCGGAGCATGGGATCGCCTTGAGTCGAGCCATACTGCAGGGCCGGCCTCCCTGATTTGCGCGTGCGCAGGAGCCCTCCCAGAAGGGCCCGAACGTCCTCGACCGGCAGCGATTCGTTGTCCGTAAAACCGGCGGCCAGCGAAATCAGCCGCGGCTGCGACAAGGCCAACTGCATCAGCCAGGAAATCGGGGGCGGCCCCGTGCGCCGGCCAAGTTCGGACAGGGCAGATGGGTTCGTTTTCAAAACATTGACGGTTGAATGAGGGCTAACGATTCGCGCGCTCGACAACCTTCAAAAACTCTTCGATGTCCTCCAGGAAGCGCGCGCGATCTGCCAATGGATCGTTGTGATTACCCCCGATTTCCCGGAACAGCTTCGGCTCCACTGCCGCGGCGAAATTCTCTTTCGCATGATGAAAACCGATGAGCCCGTCATGGCGTGCGTGCAGGATCAGCACGGGAATTTTCAGCCGGGGCAATTTGCCGCGCGTGTCGTACCGGATTGTGCCCAGCCACCGCACCGGGAGCCAGGGAAACAGCTCCGCGCCAATGTCCGGGATGCTCGTGAACGTGCTCTGGAGGATCAATCCTCCCGTTTCCTCCCGCAAACACAGCTCGCTGGCCACCCCGCCGCCCAGCGATTCCCCGTAAACGATGATTTTTTCCCCAGCATAACCCTTCCGTCGCAGCCACGCATGGGCCGCCTGCGCATCCCGATAGGTGCCTTCTTCGGATGGATGCCCCCGGCTGCGGCCGTAGCCGCGATAATCAAAGGTGAACACGCTCACTCCGGTTTCGAGCAGCGCCTGGTAAAGGTCCAGCCGATGGCTGATGTTGCCGCCGTTGCCGTGACAGATCAGGATCACAAGCCGCCCGCGCGGAGAATTCGTCCCGGCCGGGAAAAACCAGCCGTTCAGTTCCACCGCGTCGCTCGTCTCGAAGAGGACGTCTTCGCAGGGCCGGCCAAGGTCCGCGCAGGCCGCTACCATTTCACGGCCCGGATGATAAACCTGATGATATTCGAACCATCGCAGCATGACGATGACGACGAACAGCGTTGTGAGAAGCGCCCCCAGGAAAACCTTGCGCATGGCCCGACGCTTCTTCATGTCCGGCGCAGCCTGCCACAATGCCTCCAACAAGACCAGCGATTCGGTTCCCTTTGAAAATTCATTGGGAGCCTTTTGCAACACCATCGCGGGTGAAGTTCGTCCGCCCGGGCGGGAAGCGCGGCGGCGCGACGCTGCCCGGTCATTTCGGTGGAGCCGCTTCGGCCGGGCCGGGTTCCTTTTCCTTGCGCAATTTCGTGAGCGCCGCCAGGGCCGCCTGGCTTTCCGCCTCTTTCTTGCTCTTGCCACAGCCGCGCGCGAGCTCGTTGTCCCTGTGCCGCACCGTGCATTCGAACACACGGTCGTGGTCCGGCCCGGACACCGAGACGACCTGGTAATCGGGCGCCTCGCTGGAAACCGATTGAAGCCATTCCTGAAGCTCGCCTTTGGGGTTCTCGAGGATCGGGATTGCCGAGAGGCCGCCAAAGGCCCCGCGGAAACGTGCCAAAATGATGGCTTCAGCCACATCAAATCCGCCATCCAGGAAGAGCGCGCCCAGCAGTGCCTCGAAGGCATCCGCCAGGGCCGAAGGCCTTTCGCGCCCGCCGTGCGTTTCCTCGCCGTGGCTCAGGATCAAACAGGCACCCAGCCCGATGTCGCGCCCGTGCTCGGCCAAAGTGCGGCGGTTGACCAGCTTCGCGCGCGCCTTGGTCAACGGACCCTCTTCAAACGTGGGAAACTTTTCATACAACTCGCGCGTCAGGACGACTTGCAGCACCGCGTCGCCCAGGAATTCGAGCCGTTGATTGGTCTGCGCGGGCGCGCCCTGCTCGTGCGCGACGGACGGATGTGTCAGGGCAAGCTGCAACAAGTGCGGATCGCGAAACGTGTATCCCAGCCGCTTTTGAAGTTCCTCGTATTCAGGCACAAGGCAAACCAGGTTGATTCATCCGGCTTCGGCCGCCGGTTCCGGCTGCGCCGGGGCATCCGTCAAGTCCGCCGGCGCCAGCCCGTCTGAAGGAGGCGCGTTCGCCTCGTTTTCCGCGGCCGGCGGCGCGGGCGGATTCAACCCGTGTTCGAGCAGGCCGGCGACATCGCGCTGCACCTGTTCGAGCTGGTCCAGATGCAAACCGGGATCTGTGATGGCAAACACATCACCGGTTTCCGGCTGTTCGTAAATGAAAACACGACGGCCGTCGCGGACAACCTGCTCTTTCACCTTCAAAAGCCGTTTGCGCTCCAGCATCACCGCGAGAATGTACCCCGCCGGGATGAATTGAGGATCGTTGAGCGCGATCAATTTCCGCAACAGCGTCTCGGCGGTCTCTTTTTTGATCGGATCGCCCGGCGGCGGCGGCGCTTCGTAGAGGCCCTGCCAGCAGGAAATGAACCCCTTGCGGTCGCGCGCCTCCCGGTATTGCTTGTCCCAGCAGGCACGGCAAATATCGGACCGGTGGAGATCGGCCTTCTCGTCAAACAACAAGGTGTGATAGGGCTCCCGGTCCGCAAAGGGCCGGCCGCAGGCCTCGCACGCGTGGGCACGGGACTGAATTTTCCATTCGGTCATCAAATCACGCCAACATACCGCGCCGGTTGCAACCACCGCAACCCCTTTTGCTCACGGCTCCTTCCCGCGTGTGGCCTTCAAGCCGTTTCAACACCCGAGCGGGCAGAGACGAAACGATTGCCCTGTGGGCTTCCGAAGGATGAAGCGGCGCAGATACTTCCTCTCTGGAATTGGGGGGTGAGACATCGTTGGCGCGATGGCCCTCGCGATTTAAGAGATCAACCCTTTCCCGAAGGAAACTCCTCTTTCCAAAACATCCAGGGCCGTCCAGGCGCTTGAAACCTATCCGGCGCAAGCCGGATTTAGTTCAACCATTGATTCCCGGACTATGGCTCTCCATAGCATTTTTCGTCCTCATTCACTCCCCACTCACCCTTTCAACTTGGCCACTGGACAGTAACTTGAGCTGGATAGGTGGGAATTCCACCAGCCGCGCTGTCGAGTGATTCGTATCTACCCGGTAAAGGAGTGGCGCCAGCTTGATCTCGAAGTCATTTGTGAAAGGAATGTTGTAGAACTCATGCAGGTCGAAAGTTGTAGCAGCCACAGGCATCCCTTGCTTCGTCCAGAGCCACTGCGTACCTCGTCTCGATCTCGGCCGAACGCCTTGCATCAGTGCCTCGACTGACATTCTTGCGGGCAATTGATTGATTGCCAGAATGGATGGATTCGTGGAAGTTATCTCGACTCCATTCGTCCACCAGAGCCGCAACCTCGAACCAATGCGGTTGGTAATTTTCAGCCACGTATTGCTGGCAAAATTCGTGCGAGCAATGAAATCGATCTCGAAGTGCCAGTTCGATGACGACCTAGACGCAAAAAGCACTGGCTCCAATCCATTAACGGGATTACCGGAGACTTGGCCAAGCTCTTGACCGCGGACGGTTACTAACGTTGACAGCGAGCATGGAAGCCCAAACCATCCAATGAGTAGCAGAGCACAGATGTGGCGTGATGACATAAATATAATTTAGTTGTTGTGGTACACTTGTGGCCAAACAGGAGGGTCCTCGTTACTGGACGAGAAATTGGGTCTTGTGATGGAGTACGTGGGCTGCGACCATGTTCCATTGGAATATGTGCTGCTTGCGGACCACGACCAGGTGATTTTTCCCAGGGTGACGTAAATATTGGCCGCAGGAGTTCCGGCGTTTGGCCGAAAAACAACGTAGTCTTGGAATTGATCAAAGATGCTAGTGGTGTTTCCGAAAAGAGAATGGGCCAATTGGTATCCGGGTGCGTCGTCGTACATCAGAGGTCTGGCCTGAGTGGTTGAAACATTGAATGTACCCTCAGGATCATCTGTTTCTGACAAGTAGAATCGTGTATTGTCTAGCCAGTACTGATTACCTGTAGAATCCGAATTAACACCGTTGGCTGCTGTTCGGTTGATGCATTGTGTGATGTCTGTTTTCCCCGCATAACGAGAGGCTACATCCGTTTCGTAATGCATGTCTCCTTGACCTGTATTCATGCCCAACTGTAAGTACCATGTGCCATCAGTATCCATCACGTTTGTGGCGAATGACGGAGGAGTGTCCTGGAATGTAGTGATCGGCCGGTAAACGCCGACCTTTCCTACTGCCGCCACATTTACATATCGACCGTCGGAGAAATGGAGAGTTGCTCCAACGCTAATTGTGCCGCCGGGCCCATTCACAAACCAGCACGGAGATGGGTTGGTGGTAACGAGCAAGGAATCATCCTCTCGGTAGCTTGTGCATGGCACTGAGTACGGATAAGGCTCATTGACAAATGTGCCAGGTATCTGCCAGTGCACAACGCCAATATCCTGATATGGTGGCAACCCATTAAGTTGAAAGCTCACGCTCTGCCCCACGCAAAACTCCGGCGTATTGGTCCTCAGATCTATTCCATTCGCCGTAATGAAGGGGGGCACCGCTTCTGCCTGCATGCTTACGACAAAATCAGACACCAGAGCCACCGAAAAGGGGATCTCCCGTGTCGAACCAGCGGCTGCGGTCAGGAACGTCTCGCCTACGTAAGCGTTGGTGGCTGTGGGCGTCCAGGTCAAGCCGGGGGTGCGCATCAAGGAGACGGGCAGCCAATTCCCATCGCTACCGTAGGCAGAAGCGATCAACCTTATCAATTGTTGCTCTCCCGCCTGCGCCGGGCCACCTGCCACCAGTTGAATCCGGGTCCGTATGCTGTCGCTGGTGACTTCATGATCCGTCCAACCGCCACCCATAAAGCTACACTCCGTCGCGAAATTACTCGAAACGTTGGCGTCATACGTATAACCCGTTTCCCAGGATGAAATGGGTGGAGAGTCCGCCGGCCATGGATCCTGCGAATTCCAGTTTGTTCCGCGACAATCGTAGTCGTTGTAGAGACTTTGTCCGCCAATTCCGATTTCCCAAGATTGATTCAAGGTTTCTATGTGTGGGCACACCCCGCAAGAGCCGCTGTCAAACCAGTTGCGTATCCGTAGGTAGTTTGAAGCGCGCACAACCGGGGGCATTTCCACCTGGACCAACTGTGTCGCGGTTGGAGGCGTGCTGGTCGGATCGCTGCCAGACGGGTAAACATTGACGTCGAAGTGTCCCGTGCCACTGTCATTGGGGACTGGCACGTTGTCCGCTTCCCAGGAACCGTCGGAATTTACATTGGCTTGAACCCCGTTGACCCACACGTCCAAACTGTTGGTGCTGGTCACGCCCGTGACCGTGACGAAGGGCTGAGAGAGCTGGTCAGCAGTGATCGGGTCAACCGTGACCGTTGCGGTGCTCGTGCACACCGTCCATTGCTGGCTGCTACTGTAGCCAGCCGCGTTGGTCGCCGTGATGATCAGGCTGTTTGTCGAACCGGTCAGCGGCACATTGTCCACCCTGAATCTTCCCCCGCGCTCAACGGTCCCGATAATGGCATCAATTCCCGGTCCGCTGACGGCGACCGAAGCGGTGTCATCGTCCAGCAGCCCTTGCAAGGTGAAATTCGTTCCAGCGACCACACCGTTGTTTTGTGGCCAGGTTATGGTGATCGAGGGCGGATTGGTGGCGGTGCTGTCGTCGAGCGTCACCGTGAAGTTCGTATCCGCCGTGTTGCCGGCCAAGTCGGTTGCGTGAAGCGTGATCGTGTTGCCACCGTTCGTCAGGACGACGTCGTAGGCCTGAAAATAACTCGTGGTGAATTGTGAAGTATTCGTGTCCACATGAGTGCCCGTGATGCACACCTCCTGGTTCGTAATGACGCCGGCGGAATTGCTCAAGTCAAACGTCAGGCTCGATAGTGGCTCTGAAACATAGCCCTGGATCTGGATCAATGGCCGGGCAACCTGGGCCAGCGCCGGGTTCGTGACGGTGATCGTCGGGGGCGTCCTGTCGACGGTGCAGACGATTCCATGCCACGTCTGTTGCGAGCCTTCCAGCCGACCACGCAGACCGATCCAGATATTGTAATCACCCTCGTCGTAACCCACTGTGGCGACGATGTTTGAAGAGCTGTAAGCCCCCCACACTGCATCCTCAAAATTTGTGTCGTTGACGAGGATCGCAAGGCTCGACGGGACTCCCGCGGCCACATCCAATTGGATCGGCACGGTACTGCCACTGACATATTGGTTTAAAACCGGAATCGAGAACTGGATTTTATTCGGATCGTGGCCATACAAATATTCATTGAGATTACTGACGCCGTCATTGTCGTAGTCCCCATCCGCAGGTTGAGTCAAGTCGCCGAAATACAGCCATTCCCACCAGTCCGGGATGCTGTTGGAGTTTTCATCGATGCCGGTCCAGTCCCTGGCCCAGACGAACAATGCGTTGGTCCGATCCAATACCGGGATCGTTATAGCCGTCCAATTCTGGTTCGTCGCGCCCCACACTGCCTGTTCGATATTCCAGGAAGGGGCGCTTAAATCTGTCTTGGTCCAGATCTCATAGACTTCACCGGCCTGGGAGTTGGTCAAATTCAGTGACAGCACCCCGTTGGTCAGACCTGTGATCCCCAGCCACAAATCGCTCGGGCCGTAGCTCTGAACGCTGGAACTTGAGTCATCAGAGGTCATTAAGCCTTCGCCGTCGGCTATGGCCGAAAGACTGTTCTGGCCCATGCCATTCAATTTCTTGGCGGGCGGCTGTAGGAGCAGTCGGTAATCGTCGGGGCTGTCGGCGACAAGGAATACGTTATTGGTCAGATCAAGGGCGTATATCGGTTCGGTGCCGTGATAAATGTCGAAGGGCACGGGGACAGAGGGCAGATTCTCATCCAGTTGTCCGGAAAGCAGCCAGAAGGTGCCGTAGTCTGGCACGGCATCTGCCGGAACAAGTTGAAGATCGGAAGCGACCTCTGCCTGACTCTGGAATGTCCTCACCTGAGCCTGAGCCAAACCAGCAGCCAGTAGAACTGCCAGCCCAATCCCAATCGCTGCCGCCCGCCAATTAGCCATAAGTATCTCCAATTGTCGTTGACAGGTGTTTAAGTTCTCCTCGTGGCAAATGCAAGAAAAAAGTATCTCTTTGCAGATCATTAATGGAATGTTTGAGAGGTGTCAATAAGAGAGCCGATCCCTTCCGTTGTATGGCGTGACGGATCAACAACTCCTGCGATTGATCGGCCTGCATGTTCGCCAAGCGCGGCTGAAGGCCAACATGACTCAGGAGTGTTTGGCCGAGTTGGTCGGTGTGCATTGGAAAACTATCGGCCATATTGAGCGGGGCACTTACCCTGTTTCGATCACTACTTTCGCGCGGCTTTGCCAGTTTGTTGAAACCAGCCCAAACCGCTTGCTTGATGGCCTCAAGCCGCCGGACCAGCAACGAACTCTTCGCATCAAGAAAGCCCTGGCCCGCAGGCGCGCACCCCCAAAGAACCTGGGCAAATAGCTGTGTTTGTCTCTGAGCAAGTGCGAACGCTGGTTTGCACGGCGACACGTCGTTGGCGTGTGGGACGTTTGATCTTCGCATTTGTTCATGTGAGGTCATGGCGCTGATGGTGCGAACGTTTTCAGGACGGACATCTCCTGGAAATGAAACCGGTCGTGTTCGTCGCGTCATCGTTGAACAACTTTTCCGCTCCGGCTCTTTCATATAGAAAGGGCTGCATCCGGATCGAGTTCGCGGCAACGGCACGGATGCTGTATCAAGGTTAATGCGTGCAGAAGAGCCGGAAAAGGTCATACTCCCGCTCGACAATGCGCATCGGCAACCTGTCACTGGAGTCGAATTTGTTCCTCTCGCCCCTGGCGGGATACACAAACCTGCCGTTCCGGCTGGTGCTGCGCGAGGCGGGAGGGCTCGGGCTCGCCACGACGGACCTGGTCAACGCGCGTTCCCTGATCGAGAAACGGCCCAAAGCGCTCAAATTGGTCGAGACCCGCCCCGCCGACCAGCCCTTGGCCGTCCAACTCTTCGGTTCCGTCCCCGAAGAAATGCGGGAGGCCGCGCTGTATCTGGAATCCCTCAGTGTTGCCTCGGTGGATATCAACATGGGCTGCCCGGTCCGCAAGGTCTGCCGCGTCGGCGGCGGATCGTCCATGATGACCGAGCTGGACAAAACCGCGCGCCTCGTCAAAGGCATCGTGGACGTCCTGAAAATCCCGGTCACGGCCAAGATGCGCCTGGGCTGGGATGATGCAAACATCACCGCACCCGATCTGGCGCGCGCGCTGTCGGACGTGGGTGTGGCGGCGATTTTCGTCCATGGCCGCACGCGCGAGCAGGGGTTCGGCGGAACGGTCAAGCTGGCAGGCATCCGCGCCGTGGTCCAGGCCGTGAACTCGATCCCGGTCATCGGGAACGGCGACGTCACGACGCCGCAAGCGGCGAAACGGATGTTCGACGAAACAGGCTGCGCCGGGGTGAGCATCGGCCGCGGCGCGTTTTACAATCCGTGGATTTTTCCGCACGCGCTGCATTATCTGAAAACCGGTCTGCTCCTGCCCGAACCTTCGTTTGAGGAACGGGTGCGGGTGATGTGCCGGCATCTCGACCTGATGGTGGAGGTGTTCGGCGAGGAACTGGGCTGCCGGATGTTCCGTAAAGTGGCCCCCTGGTACTCCCGGCGGTTCGGCCCCGCCAACGAATTCAACAGGCACGTGGTGCTGACTTCGACGAAATCCGGGTTTCACGAGGCGCTCGAGAACTATCGCCGCTGGCGCCGGCAGTTCCTGGATGAGAACGGCGAATTGAAACCCCGGTTCCAGCCCGCGCCGATGATGTCTTCCTTCATGCAGGAGCCGGGCGCCTCCCAATCCCACCCGCTCCCAGTCCCGAAAGGGCCGGTCGAGGTCTGGTAAACTCTACGCGAACCACCCCTTGGAGGGCGGACAGCCTTGTCCGCGCAAACCCGATTGGCTGAACTCGCGGACAAGGCTGTCCGTGCTCCATCTACAGGACTTCCACAGGGCACCTGGGCAGGGCGTCCAGAAAGGCCCTCCCGTATTGCTTCGCCAGAATCCGGTTGTCCAGCACGACAATGATGCCCGTGTCTGTTTTGGTTCGGATGAGCCGCCCAACGCCCTGTCGGAACTTCAGGATGGCTTCCGGCAAGGAGAATTCCCGGAATGAATCGCCGCCGCGCGCCTCGATCGCCTCGATCCGCGCCTCGATCAGCGGATGATCCGGGACTGCGAACGGCAGCCGGGTGATGACGACATTGCTCAGCGCTTCGCCCGGCACATCCACGCCCTGCCAGAAACTGTCGGTGCCGAACAGCACCGAGTCCACGTCCTCCTTGAATTTCTCGAGCATCAACGAACGGGGCGTGCCGGTGCCCTGCACGAAGCAGGCGACGCCCAGTTTGTCGAAGAAGGGTTGCATTCCCTCGCCGATCTCCTGCATCAGCTTGAAGTTGGTGAACAGCACGAACGCCTTGCCGTGCGTCATTTTCACGAAATGCTCGATCCAGTGGATCAGCGCGTCGCGATACCCCGGCTCGCGCGGATCCGGCATCTTGCTCGCGACGTACAATTTCATCTGCCGCTCGTAATCGAACGGCGTGCCGACCTGGAGTTGAACGGCTGAATCCGCACCGACCCGGCGGGCGAAATAGCCGAGCGGCGAATTCCCCGTCGCAGGCGCCCGGCCGCCGGCCCGCGCCGGCCGATCGTCCGCCGGCGCCTCCCTCTTCAACTTGGAACCCCCCACTCCCCGGGCGCTGACCGCCAGGGTCGCGCTCGTCATGATCACCGAGGTGTCAGCCTGGAACAGCCGCCGGCGAAGGTATTCCGCGACGTCGATCGGCGCCGCGTTCAGCGCCAGGTTCCTGTGGGCTTTGCCCGAGCGTTCGACCCAATAAACGTGGTCCCCGGCGCTTTGACCGAGAAACATCGCCACCTCCTCGCGCAGTTCCGCCAGCCGCCGGTTGCACTCCATCAACTCCTGGCCGATGTCCTTGTCCTCGCTCGACTTGATCAGGTCGCTCACCGCCTCGCGCAGCCGCTGAATCGGCAGGGTGACGTTGTCCTCGACCAGGTCCGTCCGGCGGATGCGCAACTCGGTCCAGTCGCGCCGCGCGCCCGCCTGGGGCGGGCGCTTCCGAAAGCCGGTGCCTCCGGAACCCTCGCCGCGCTGGCGGTTCAGTTCTTCGCACGCCGATTCCACCCTGGCAAAGAACTCCTCCGCCGCCTCGAGGAGATCGTCCACGAATTTAACCGCGCCGCCTTTGCGAAGGGTGGCGAGCAGGCCCTTCTCGGTGCGGGGATTCCACAGGCGGTGGAGCGCATACCGCACCTGGCCGCTCGAAACGCTCAGGCCGATGTGCTTCGACGCCACGCTTTCCATCTGGTGCGCCTCGTCGAAGATCACGAAATCGTTCTTGAAGAGAATCCCGCCGTCGCTCTCCTCCTCCACACCGCCGAGCAGGGTGAAGAACAGCGTGTGATTCAACACCAGCACGTCGGCGGACAGAATGCGGTTGCGGGCGCACTGGAAAAAGCAGACCTCGTTCTGCTTCCCGAAGTCGGACGGATACCCGCACAATT
Source organism: Limisphaerales bacterium (assembly GCA_003159675.1). Taxonomy (GTDB): domain Bacteria; phylum Verrucomicrobiota; class Verrucomicrobiia; order Limisphaerales; family BOG-1460; genus BOG-1460. The sequence goes on along the minus strand of PLQC01000126.1, from coordinate 15,032 downwards.
TTGGCGAGCAAAGGCCGCGCTCGGAACACACCTGCGCCCAGACTTTCGGGTCCGGCTCGATCTCGAAATCGGACAGGCTCCCGTCGGCGGTGGTCCTGGACCATTCCTGGATCCGCCGGAGTTCCTCGGTTTCGGACGAGGTGAACAGGTTGCCCGCCTGCTGCAGGGCCTTGCGGAGCCGGCGGGTGCAGAGGTAATTCCCCCGGCCTTTCAGCATCGTGAAATTGAACTTCACGGTCAGAATCTCCGCGAGCATGGGCAGATCCTTTTCCACCAACTGCTCCTGAAGGTTGATCGTGTGCGTCGAGACCACGGCCTTCTTCCGGTTCGCGCGGGCGAACAGGATGGCGGGGATCAGATAAGCCAGGCTTTTGCCGACGCCGGTGCCCGCTTCGACCGCCAGGTGCTCGCGGTGCTCCAGTGCGCGGGCGACGGCCACGGCCATTTCCTGCTGCTGCGGGCGAAACTCGAAATTTTTCGCGCGCGACAGGAGACCGGTCGGCGAAAAGATGGCTTCGACCTGGGCAACCAGATCGGCGCCGGCGGGTTGGGGTTCAACCACTGAAATCATTTTGCCTCTTCACCTCACCAAACGATCCACGCCTGGTTCAACTGGATAAATTTACCATAGGCAAGTGGAATGGCATTTGGTAATACTAACGATTGCCTCGTCTGCCATCGATGTCCGTCCGGGTTCGCCTCCGCCAGCCGTCCTGTGACGTCTCGTCGCCGGGTCATGTTTCCCTTGGCCTCCGCATCACCACCTCCTGGTCCGCTCTGTTCTTCACAATCATGTTCGCCGGCAAAATGCCGCGCCAGTTGACGCCGGGATAAATGACCGCGCCGCGGCCGATGATGCTGCCCGGGTTCAGCACCGAATTGCAGCCGACCTCCGCGCCGTCCCCCAGCAGCGCACCGAACTTCCGCAGCCCCGTGTCGAAGGGTTTGCCCTCCCTCTCCACCGTCACATTGCCGGCCAGGGACTTGATGTTGGACAACACCACTCCCGCGCCCAGATGCACCTTGTGGCCCAGGATCGAGTCGCCGATGTAGTTGAAATGCGGCGCCCCGGCTTTGTTGAAAAGCAGCGAGTCCTTGAGTTCGCTCGAATTCCCGACCACACAGCCGTCGCCGAGGATCACGTTCTCGCGCAGATAGGCATTATGGCGGATGTGACAGTTCCGCCCGATGATCGCCGGTCCCTTGATCATCGCGCCGGCCTCGACCAGGGTGCCTTCTCCTATGAAAACCTTCTCGCCGACATAGGCCACGCCTTCACAGTGGTTGTGCAGCCCCGGGCGCAGTGTCGCCGCGATGTAGGCGGAGATCTTTTCGAGCGCCTGCCAGGCAAACTCGCAGCCGTCAAAAATCGCCGCGTGTTCCGTCTGGCTCAGATCGAACAAATCGGCCGGTTTGAACATGGGAGCAAATTAGGCGAAAGCGCGGCGGGCGAAAACTCTTTTTAATCCGGGCCGCGGCTCGTCCCCAGGCGCCAAACAGGAAGCGACGGCGAACCGGGTTCCCTCCAAAATACAGAGGCGCAGGCTGGCGGCGGCGCCCGCCCTGATGTAACCTGCAGCACCCGGATGAAAGAAGCCTGCATCGCCGCCAAAGAACGTTGGGCCCTCAAAATGGCAGGCCAGGCCAGGCCCGCCGCCCGCTCGACGGACCGGCTCCCGCCCCGACAACGGCAGGTCCGGAATTTTCCAGTGCTCGACCTCGGCATCCGGACGGAGGTTCCTCTGGATATCGTGATTCGTTGAACCGTGCGAAGCATTTATTTCGATTATAACGCCACGACGCCGCTCGATCCCCGGGTGCGGGAGGCCATGCTTCCGTTTCTCGACGAGGTCTGGGGCAATCCCTCCAGCATCCACCACGTTGGCCGCAAAGCCCGGGCCCTCCTGGACGACGCCCGCGACCGCGCCGCCAACGTCCTCGGTTGCAAACCCGGAGAGGTTATTTTTACAAGCGGCGGGACCGAGAGCGTCAACCTCGCCCTCTTCGGCGCCGCACGACGCCTCAAATCAAAGGGCCGGCATCTCATCACTTCCTCAATCGAACACCCTGCCGTCCTCCATTCCTGCCAGTACCTGTGCCGCAATGAGGGCTTCGAGGTGACAGTGCTTCCTGTGAACCCGGAAGGCTTCGTTTCGCCGGACTCCCTCAAGGAGACCCTGCGACCCGACACAATCCTGGTTTCAATCATGGCGGCCAATAATGAAATAGGAACGATCCAGCCTGTGGCCGAACTGGGCGCGCTTTGCCGCGAGCGAGACGTGCTGTTTCACACGGACGCAGTCCAGTGGTTTGGAAAAGAGCCGTTCGACGGCATCCAGCAGTTCAACGCGGACCTGGTTTCAATCTGCGCCCATAAATTTCACGGTCCCAAGGGCGCCGGGGCGTTGTTCTGCCGATCACCACTGCACCCGGAACCCCTCCTCTTCGGCGGAAGCCACGAAAACGAGCGGCGCGCCGGAACGGAGAACCTGGCGGCGATCATGGGATTTGTTCTCGCCCTGGAACTTTTCGTGCGCCAGCCGGTCTTCTCAAAGCCGGACCTGACCCCGTTGTCTGGGCGTTTGATAGCCGCAATCGACCGCATCCCGGGCGCCCGCTTCGTGGGATCGCGCCATCAGCGCCTGATAAATACCGTTTCGCTCGTGGTTGAAGGCGCCGACAGCATCGCGTTGCTGGCCGGGCTGGATCTGGAGGGTATTTGCGCATCGAGCGGCTCAGCCTGCTCCGCCGGCTCTTTGGAACCCTCACACGTCATCTCCGCACTCGGTCTTAATGATTCCTTGGCCGGATCGCTCATCCGCTTTTCGTTGGGAAGAAAATCGTCGCTTGATGAAGTCGATTATGTTTCCGGGGTTCTCAGGTCCGTTGTTGGTCGCTCACAACAGGTCGAGAATCGGGCGCAAACACTGTGAGTGTTTTGTGGATTTTGTTAACAAGTCGAAAAAGGGGATTCTTTTTCCACACTCGCTGTTTTTTTGCGTCATTCTTTTGCAACATAAGTGTCTGCCCCAACCTTGACACCAAAGGTTGTTTATCTTATTCACAGCCTATATTAAGAAGAGAATGGTACAGATAAAACTCATCTATTAAGGACGCATGAACCTGACCATCACAAAGGAGCAGATTATCAACGGTCTCCAGGCCGTTCAAAATGTGGTAAGTACGCGCACCACTCTGCCCATCCTTTCCAATGTCCTCCTTCGCGCCGAGGGGGACCGTCTGGAATTCACCGCGACGGACCTGGATGTCACCGTCGCCTGTGGCGTCGAAGCGCACGTCAAAAAACCTGGATCCTCGACGGTACCGGTCAAAAAACTATTCGGGATCGTGCGTGAGTTGAGCAACTCCGAAATCGACCTCGAGGTGGATGACAAAAATATGTGCAGCATCCGTTCGGGCGCGTCCTTTTACAAAATAAACGGTCTGAGCGCGGATGAATTTCCGCCGCTGCCGAAGTTTAAGGACGACAAAAAAGTTGTTTTGCAGCAGGAAACCGTCAAAGGAATGCTGCGCAAAACATCTTTTGGTATTTCAACGGACGAATCACGATATGTCTTAAACGGGATTTTCATCAGCTTGAAAGATCATAAAATGACCATGGTGGCGACGGATGGGCGGCGTCTGGCGCTCGTGGACGAGGAGGTAGATGTCTCGGAAAAAAGCCAAGGGGAATTCATTGTGCCGGCCAAGGCGGTGGCCGAACTCAACCGGTTGCTGCAGGACAAGGGGGTCATTGAAATCCATTACTCGGACAACCATGCTTCCTTCACATTAAAGGACGACAAAGGATTCTCCATTTTGATTGTCAGCAAGCTGATTGAGGGAAATTATCCAAATTATCGCCAGGTGATACCGGGAGAGGTGAAGGAACGAATATCGTTGATGAGGGAGGAATTTCTGCATGCTCTACGGCGGGCTGAAATCATGACGAGCGAGAAGGCGAACTCGGTCAAGCTGGCTTTTGGCAAGAACAACCTCGCCATAACCGCCAATTCGCCGGAAGTGGGAGAAGCGAGGGAAAGCCTGGCCATCAACTATAAAGGCAAGGAAATGGCTATCGCCTTCAATCCCAAATACCTGATCGATCCGCTGAACGCACTGGCGAACGATGAAGTCTTCATTGAATTGATCGACGAGCTGAGCCCGGGCGTCCTCAAAATCAATGGCCCGTTCCTTTACGTGGTCATGCCGATGCGGCTGACCTGACGCGCGAGGACCCTCGTTTTCCGCGAGGCCGGCAGGGAATCGTCGAACCTTTTTCCACCCTTCGCGGCTGAACGGCCCGATTCAATAACCGGGAGGCGCCGCTGGGTCGCTGGGTCCGCCCATCTGTTTTCTCTTGACGGGAATCGGGAAAAACCCTAGAAGGATGTTTCGTAACAAGGTTGGAAGGGTGAAGGGATGAAAAGAATGAACGTATTCTTAGGGACAGGGTCCGGCATCGTCGAATTCGCATCGCTCCACCTCCAGCCATACCACACAACAAAACCAAAAGGGAAAGGGCAAAGGGATGAAAAGAATCGGCGTATTCTTAGGGATGGGTTTTTCAATCGTCAGCCTCGGCTTGATACGGCTGCAAGCGCAGCAACTCCCGTTCAAGATCACGTATAATTTCAACAGTGTCACCACCAACTCCGGAACGGTGGACCCGACCCCCGTCCCGACGGCCCAAGGGGTGATATTTGGCTCGTTTTCTGCCGTGGGATACACCGGGAACCCCGTTGCAGACAAAAAATTCTCCTGGACGGGAAACGACCTTGGCGGAATCCTATACTCCACCAATTTCAACGACTTCACTGGAAGTCTGAACGAGGCGAAATATTACGAAGCGACGTTCACGCCGCAGGCCGGATACGCACTGGACCTGCTGACGATTTCATTCGGGTTCAACCGTATAAACGGTGGAGTCCGGAACTATGCCGTGCGTTCGAGTGCGGACAATTTCGCCGCGAACCTGCCGGCGAGCCTCAATCCTGACACGCCCGATCTGGCAGTCTGTTCGGACAACAGCTTCTTTTGGGTCGATGATAAGGCAAACCCTTCGGACCATCGCCAAAATGAGGTGGACTTGGGCGCTGACTTCGCCGGACTCGACGCGCCCGTCACGTTCAGGTTTTATGGTTGGAATGCCGAATTCAGCGCGGGATACTTCACCATCGACAACGTCATTGTCTCCGGCAGCACCATGCCTGTGCCCGAACCGGGAGCTCTCGCGATGCTGGCGTTCGGAACGGTGCTGTTCGGAGTTGGATGCCACCGGCGGTTCGGGTGCGGCAGGGCCGGAAATCACGGAGGCATTACATCTGTTCGAGGATTTCAATCCCGAGGGCGCCCAGGCCTCGCTTCAGAACCTTTGCCGTCAGGTCACAGAGAACCAGACGGCTGTCGCGGGTCGAGCCTTCGCTCTTGAGCACCGGACAGTTCTCGTAAAACCGCGTGAATTGCCCGGCCAGGTCATACAGGTAATTACACAGGAAATTCGGGCGATATTCGTCGGCCACGGCTTCGAGCGTCAGGCCAAAGTTGAGAAGGTGCTTCGCCAGCGCGAGCTCCTCCGGCGCCGAAAGTGTCAGGGCCCCTGGCGGCATCCCGGAGGCCGGGCTCTGGATGTCGCCCTTGCGAAAGATGCTTTGGATGCGCGCATAGGCATACTGCAGATACGGCGCCGTGTTGCCATTCAGCGCCAACATCTTGTCCCAACTGAAGACATAATCGCTCTGGCGGTTGGGCGATAAATCGGCGTATTTGACCGCGCCAATGCCGACCACGCGCGCGATTTCACGCCGCTCGGCTTCGGGCAAATCGGAGTTCTTTTCCGAAACCAGCCTGAAAGCCCGCTCCTCCGCTTCGTCGAGGAGCTCGGAGAGCTTCACATTCTCGCCCGAGCGCGTTTTCAGCGGCCTGCCGTCTTCACCGAGAATCGAGCCGAACCAGACGTGAGCCAGCTTCAGCTTGCCCGCCATCTCCAGATGCCAGCGCTGAAACACGGCGAATAGTTGCTGGAAATGAAGCTGTTGGCGTCCGTCGGTGATATAGACGATTTCCTGCGGATGCCAGATTTCAAGCCGGTAAGCGATCGTCGCCAGATCGGTCGTCGCATAGTTGAACCCGCCGTCGCGCTTCTGGATCAACTGCGGATTCGGCTGCCATTCGCCGTCCCGCTGAATGAGGAAGGGATCTTCCTTCGGCGGCCGGGTGCCGTCGCTGAACACGCACTTCGCCCCTTCACTTTCCCGCGCAATGCCCCTGGACATCAAATCGTCCACCGTCTGCCCAAGGCGCGGGTGGTAAAAGCTCTCGCCGTAGGTGTGGTCAAATTGCACCCCGAGCCGGCCGTAGATCGCGTCGAATTGCGCTTGCGACAATTGAATCATCTCGCGCCAGATCGCGAGGTTTTCGGCGTCGCCCTGCTGAAGTTTCACCAGTTCGCGCCGCGCGGCCTCATGCCTGGCGGCATCGTAACCCGGTTTGTCGGGATCGCATTGCGAGCTGATCGCCTTGTAAATCCGCTCCATCTCCGACAGCGGTTCGCGCTCCAGTGCGGCGCGCTCCAGCAGCGTCTTCCACCCCACCAGCAGCATCCCGAACTGCGTGCCCCAGTCCCCGATGTGGTTGTCGGTGATCACACGGTGCCCGAGGAGCCGCAGCGTGCGCGAAAGGCTGTCTCCGAGGATCGTCGAGCGAATGTGCCCCACATGCATCGGCTTGGCCACGTTGGGCGAGCTGAAATCCAGGACGATCGTCCGCGCCGCGGCGGCCGGATCGAAAAACAAGTGCTCGCCCCGCGCCGCCGCCTGCAGAGCGTTTGCCAGAGCCGAGTCCTTCAGCCGGAAGTTCAAGAAGCCGGCACCCGCAATCTCCACTTTTTCGCACAAGTCAGCGACCTCTAGCCGTGCCAGGACATCCGTCGCCAGTTGCCGCGGATTCATTCTCCGCGCTTTGGCCAGCGACATCAACGCGTTGGTCTGGTAATCCCCGAATTTAGGGTCCGGACACGGGCGCACCAGAATCGCGGAAACATCGGCGTCCGGCAGCACGGCCGAAGCCGCCCGCTGCAGACTCTGTTCGATGAGCTTGTGGGGGAGCACGAAATCGTTACATCGTTAAAACGTTGAATCGCTACAACGCAAGCGGCGGAAGACGCAAAGCGCGAACGAACGATCCAACGTTTTAGCGTTGTAACGGATTATTTCGTTCCATGCTCCTTGATGATTTTGAGCATGGCCTCGGCATCGGGCGCCTGTTCCAGGGCCTGGCGAAAATCGGCCCGATGGAGGAGCTTGGCAATATTGGCCAGGGTGTGAAGATGCTTTTGAAACTGGCCTTGCGGCACCAGGAAAAGCATGACGAGATTCACCGGCTGATTGTCGAGCGCGTCGAAATTGACGCCCTTCGACGAACGCCCCAGCGCGCCCACCACCTCCCCGATCAAATCGGTGGACGCGTGCGGAATGCCAATCCCAAACCCGATCCCCGTGCTCATCGAGGACTCGCGCTTCTTCACCACAGCCGAAATCGCGTCGTGGTGCTCGGGACTGATTTTCCCCGTCGCTACCAGGTTGTTGATTAATTCATCAATCGCCTGCCAGCGGTCGGTCGCCTGCAGATCAATGATGATTTGCTCTTTCGTCAGAATATCGCCTAAATCCATAGCGTCGGATTGTCCGACGGTGCATTTCGCCTGAAGCCGGCACCCATTTCAAGACAGAATTATCACCAAAATCACTTCGAAGCTCTTCAAACGGGCCGCAACGGGATCAATTTCGGAGGGTGTTTAGAGCATTCTTCCCATTCCCTGCAACACCTCGACCGTGCATCCCAGCCACCAGCGCAGCGCCATCAACACGTTCACCTGCGCCGCGAGCAGCGGGATGGCCAGCAATAAAACACCCGCGTTTCCCAAAAAGATCACGACCGCCGAGAATAAATATCCCTGCTGCGTGATGTCTGTCTGCTCCGTTTTCAAAATGTGCCCCGTCAATGTCACGTGAAACGCATACGCGGCGCCCAACAGCAGATGAAACCATACGGTGTAAGTCTGCCAATTCCAGAAAAACCGGCCGGTGACAAATGCACCCACCACCAGAATCGCGTAAAAGGGAAAAAAATAAGGCGCCAGCGCGATCAGGAAGTTGGTCTTGGTCACCACCACGTGCCCTCCATCGGACGTGACCCGGAATTTTTTCAAACGCCCGCCGCAAACCCACGTCCACACCACATGCGTCAACTCGTGGCCGAAGACATACACCCACATCGGTTTGGGCAGAAGCAGATAAACCACCGCCCAGCACGCCATCCCGGCGAGCATCGGCACCCAGGTCGTGTCCGCGCTGCCGCTGGCACGAATCACCCGCCACAGAGCCATCACCGCCCCGATACAGGCGGGCAACAGCAAGGTGGCTACGATGGTTTTAACCCATTTCGGCACGGCGATGAGAATTCAGAATTCAGAATCCTGAAGCCAGAAGAAAGAGGTGCTGAGTCAGATCGATGCAGTTGGAATTGGGGAGCACACGCGCCTTCGCGTGTTCCGACCGGCGCCTCGCCGGTCGGAGGAGGGCGCAGGACGATCGCTAAACGGTGACCGGCCGCACGGCTCAGAAGTGGTTGGCACCTCGACAACCATGGCACCCGAGGGGGCGTGGGGCCGTGCCGGCGGAGATGGTCACTGACCGTCGCTACAAAGGCTTGATCCTTGGCACCTGAGACTTGAAACTCTCAACCATGACCAAAGATGAAGTGCTGCAGATTTTTCGCGATACCGGCGCGCTCCTGGAAGGCCATTTCATCCTTCGCAGCGGACTCCACAGCCGTCAGTATTTTCAATGCGCCCTGGCCCTTCAACAAATGCCTATCGTCGAAACGGTCGGAGCTGCCCTCGCGGACAAGGTCCGGCACCTGGACCCCGCCACCGTCATCGCCCCGGCCATGGGCGGCCTGGTCCTCGGCCAGGAGGTCGCCCGCCAATTGCGCGCCCGGTTCATCTTCGCCGAGAAGGAAGAAGGCAAACTCGTGCTGCGCCGCGGATTCAAAATCGCCCCAGGCGAACGCATTCTCGTCGTGGAGGACGTCGTCACCAAGGGCGGTCGCGTCCAGGAAACCATCGAGATCGTGCGACAGAATCAGGGCCTGGTGCTGGGAGTAGCCGCTGCTGTGGACCGCTCCAATGGCCGGGTCAACCTGGGCGTCTCGTTTTTGAGCCTTTTGTCGCTGGCTGTCGAGGCGTTCGAGGCCGACAAATTGCCGCCCGATCTGGCCAGCACTCCTCCGGTCAAGCCGGGAAGCAATTAGCTGGAGGGGAGGGCCGCCCGTGATCTCATGAAGGCTTGCTTCACGAAATCCTTCCGCTGGCCGGGAAGTCTCAGCCTCACACTCTTGAGCATGCGGATCATTGATCCGTGCCTGCAGCCACCGTCACACGCGTCTATCGTTCGCCGACGGTTGTCACCTTGGATGAACTCAAACTCCAAGAGGAGCAAAAACGGTGACAAAACTGCCAGAATAAGGTGAGCAATTTGGAGCATTGGTGATTATTCTCCCGGTTATGGGTGCCGGTCTTTCTGCTATCATTCCACAGAAGCCAATCGGCAACATTACGGACTTCGATCTGGCTTGCCGCGACGCGTTGGGTCCGCCAAAATGATAACAGGCCAATTCGCCGTATGATTACCCACACCCTGCCCCGCTGCCCCAAGCGCACCTTCGCGTTGCTAAGCCTGCTGGCGGCGCTCGCGCTCTTCTGCATCGGCGCCTGCGCCCAAGCCATCGTGTTGGAAGCCGAAAACGCCACGTTAACCGGCCTCGCTTACGTGACCACCGCCGTACCCGGCTACTCCGGCACCGGCTATGTCACGGGCCTCCAGAGCACCAACGATACGATCAATTGGAGTTTCACGGGCACGCCGGGCCTGTACGATCTTGTCATCCGGTTTCGCTCACCCTTTGGTCAAAAGGGATTCGCCGGCTCGATGAACGGTCACGGCTTCTCCGGCATGTTCCCGTCCAACAGCGCCTTCGCCAGTTTCGACGCCGGCCTCGTGCAAGTGATCGCCGGCGTCAATACGCTCCAGATCGGCGGAGGTTGGAGTTGGTACGAAATCGACGCCGTCAGCCTCACTCCCGTGCCGACGCCATCGCCGCCCGCTTCAGTGCCGGCCACATTGGTGGATACTCAAGCTACTTTCGCCGCTCGGATGCTGATGAAAGCGCTGGTGTCGGACTACGGCCAGCATACGTGGGCCGGCCAGCACGATTCGTCTGAGATCAGCTATATCCAAGGGGAGACCGGACGCAAACCGGCGATTGTGGAAGGCGATCTGATCGATTACTCCCCCAGCCGCGTGCAGTACGGCAGCATGCCGGCGAACTACACGGAAAGCTATATCGCCCTTCAGAGCGCCGGCCACGTGCTGGGGTTCTGCTGGCACTGGAACGCCCCCACCAATCTCCTTAACACCGCCAGCGAACCGTGGTGGAGTGGTTTTTACACCGCAGCGACGACATTTGACGTCGCGGCGGCGCTGGCCAACACCAATTCGATTGAATACTCGCTCATCCTGCGCGATATCGATGCGATCGCCGTGCAGTTGGAGAAGGTTTCCTCCAACAACATTCCGGTTCTGTGGCGCCCGCTGCATGAAGCCTCCGGCGGCTGGTTCTGGTGGGGAGCCAAAGGCCCCGGCCCCTTCAAGCAACTATGGCGTCTGCTCTTCAATCGGCTGACCACCTATCACAACCTCCACAACCTCATCTGGGTTTTGGCCAATGAAGACCCCGATTGGTACCCGGGCAATGACGTCGTCGATATCGTCGGCGTGGACGCCTACCCCGCCGACCCGACGGACGCGCTGTCGACTGACTGGCAGGCACTCAAACCCCAGTTTGACGGGGTCAAACTGCTCGCGCTGACCGAGTTTGGCGGCGTGCCCGATGTGGAACGGATGCATGTCTTTGGTGTCTGGTGGTCCTATTTCTCGCCCTGGACTGGATCTTACATCGAAGACGCGCCCATCGCCACCCTGACACGGATTTACCAGTCGCCAGAGGTGATCACTCTCGATGAACTCAACGCCGTGCCGCCGGTTATCACGAGCACCGGACCTTCGATCGCCGGTGCCTTCCAGTTGAACGGCACCGGTCCGAGGGGCTCCACTTATCATGTGCTGGCCTCGACCGACCTGGCGCAGCCGATTGCCGCTTGGTCGGTGCTGACCAACGCGTCCTTCGCCGGAGGCGTATTCAATTTCACTGACAATCAAGCCTCCGGTTTTTCCCAGAGATTCTACAGGATAGCGACTCCTTGATGGGCTGTGCCAGCGCCAAGTGTCACAAGAAGCGCCAAGGTGCGCCATGCTGGCGCATAAATGACTCCTTATAGAATCACGAAATTCACTTCTAACACGTTGTTTATTAGCAGTTAATGCAACGTGTCTCCATTCTGGCATTGCCGATGCTGAATATGTCCCGACAGAACCTGTTTAGGAGCATTTTATGGCAAAAGTACTTGGTATTGATTTGGGAACAACGAATTCGTGCATGTCCGTCATGGAAGGCGGCGAGCCGGTCGTCCTGGAGAACTCCGAAGGCCGGCGAGTCACGCCGTCCGTCGTGGCATTCACCAAGAATGGTGAGCGCTTGGTGGGCGACGCTGCGAAGCGCCAGGCCGTCACCAATTCCCGCAACACCGTGTATTCCATCAAACGCTTCATGGGCCGCAAATTTGATGAGGTCCAGGAGGAAATCAAGCGCGTCCCCTACAAGGTGGTCCGCGCCTCCAATGGCGACGCTGCGGTCGAGGTCGATGAGAACGGCAAAGCGAAGCTCTATAGCCCGCCGGAAATCTCCGCCATGATCCTCTCCAAACTCAAAACCGACGCCGAAATGCGGCTGGGCGAGAAAATCACACAAGCGGTCGTCACCGTTCCCGCCTATTTCAACGACTCGCAACGGCAGGCCACCAAAGACGCCGGCAAAATCGCCGGCCTCGAAGTCCTCCGCATCATCAATGAACCCACCGCAGCCTCCCTGGCCTATGGCTTGGATAAGAAGAAGGACGAGAAAATCGCCGTCTATGACCTCGGTGGCGGCACCTTCGACATTTCCGTCCTCGAAATCGGCGACGGTGTGTTCGAAGTGAAAGCGACCAACGGGGACACCCATCTTGGCGGCGATGACTGGGACAATCGCATCATGGATTGGATTCTCGATGAGTTCAAGAAGGAGCAGGGAATGGACCTGCGCAAGCAGCCCGATGCCCTCCAGCGCATCAAGGAGGAAGCCGAGAAGGCCAAAATCGCCCTGTCCAGCTCGCAGCAATACGATATCAACCTGCCGTTCATCACCGCCGACGCCGGCGGTCCCAAACACATCAGCAAGAATCTGACCCGGGCGAAAATGGAACAGCTTTGCGATGACTTGTTCGAACGCACCATCGGACCCGTCAAGAACTGCCTCAAAGATTCCGGCATCGCCACGGATAAAATCGACGAACTCGTGCTGGTCGGCGGCATGACCCGCATGCCCCGCGTCGTCGAAACCGCCCATTCGCTCGTCAACAAACCGCCGCACCAGGGCGTGAACCCGGACGAAGTCGTCGCCGTCGGCGCCGGCATCCAGGGCGGCGTCCTCAAAGGCGAGGTCAAGGACGTCCTGCTGCTCGACGTGACTCCCCTCTCGCTCGGCATCGAGACGCTCGGCGGCGTGTTCACCAAACTCATCGAGCGTAATACCACGATCCCAACCCGCAAATCCGAAATCTTTTCAACCGCCTCGGACAATCAGCCCGGCGTCGAAATCCACGTGCTGCAAGGTGAGCGCCAGTTCGCCCGCGACAACAAAACCATCGGCAAATTCCACCTCACCGACATCCCGCCCGCCCCGCGCGGCGTGCCCCAGGTCGAGGTCACCTTTGACATCGATGCCAACGGCATCCTTCACGTCGGCGCCAAGGACCTTGGCACCGGCAAAGAGCAGAAGATCAGCATCACCGCCAGCAGCGGCCTCTCGAAAGATGAAATCGAGAAGATGCGCAAGGACGCCGAAGCGCACGCCGACGACGACAAGAAGCAACGCGAGGAAGTCGAAACCCGCAACGAAGCCGACAGCTCGGTGTATCGCTCCGAAAAAATGCTCAAGGATAACGCCGAGAAAATCTCCGGCGACTCCAAGAGCAAGATCGAAAAGGCTGTCGCGGACGTGAAGGAAGCCCTCAAGGGCAGCGACTCCGCGGCCATCAAGTCCGCCAGCGAAAAACTGAACGAAGCCTGGCAGGCCGTGTCCACTGAACTTTACAAGGCCGCCTCCGAAAAGGCGCGCGCCGGACAGCAAAAAGGCCAGCCGGGCTCACAGCCCGGTCCCGAAGACGGCGGCCCGCAGCCCGAAGACGGCAAGAAGGACGAGGGTCCCATCATCGACGCCGAAGTCGTCGATGAGAAGAAGTAAGGCCATGAACGTCTGCGTGGACGCGCGGCGAAAACGGCGGGTGGCCGCGGGCCCGGTGGTCGCGGCGTAGAACATTTACCCTCCGCGGGTGCGGCGGGATTTTGATTCGATTAAAAACGACAACAACCAAACCAAAACCTAATATGTCTCTAAACGTTAGACCGCTCGGCGACCGGATTCTTGTGGAACCGGTCGAAGAGAAGGAACTGAAGAAGGGCGGGATCATTATCCCTGACACCGCCAAGGAAAAGCCGATGGAAAGCGTCGTCGTGGCGCTCGGCACCGGCAAAACCGACGACAACGGCAAGAAAGTCCCGTTTGAAGTCAAAAAAGGCGACCGCGTGCTCGTGAGCAAATACGGCGGCACCGAAATCAAACTCGACGGCAAGGAATACAGAATCCTCGGCTCGGACGATGTCCTCGCGGTCATCGATTGATCGCTCAACTCTCAACAATCCACCATCACCTTAATTTATGGCTGCAAAGCAATTGATATTCGACGAGACAGCTCGTCAGACACTCTTGAAGGGTGTCAGCAAACTCTCCAAAGCCGTCACCGCGACGCTCGGTCCCAAAGGCCGCAACGTGGTGCTCGACAAAAAATTCGGTTCGCCGACGATCACCAAGGACGGCGTGACGGTCGCGAAGGAAATCGAGCTGGAAGACCCGTATGAAAACATGGGCGCCCAGATGGTCCGCGAAGTCGCCAGCAAAACCAGCGACGCCGCGGGCGACGGCACCACCACGGCCACCTTGCTGGCCGAAGCGATCTTCCGCGAGGGCCTCAAGTACGTGACCTCCGGCGCCAACCCCATCGGCATCCAGCGCGGCATCAACAAGGCCGTGGAAGCCGCCGTGGAACATCTCGGTAAAATCTCCAAGAAGGTCAAGGACAAGGAAGAAATCAAGCAGGTGGCCACCGTCTCCGCCAACTGGGATACCCAGATCGGCGAAATCATCGCCGACGCCATGGACAAAGTCGGCAAGGACGGCACCATCACCGTCGAGGAAGCCAAGTCCATCGACACCACGCTCGAAGTGGTCGAAGGCATGCAGTTCGACAAGGGCTATCTCTCGCCTTATTTCGTCACGAACGCCGAGACGATGGAGGTGAAGCTCGAAGACGCTTACATCCTCAATTACGAAAAGAAAATCAGCAACCTGAAGGACATGCTGCCGCTGCTCGAAAAGGCGGCGCGTGCCGGCAAGCCGCTGCTCATCATCGCCGAGGATGTTGAAGGCGAAGCGCTCGCAACGCTGGTCGTGAACAAATTGCGCGGCACGCTGAATGTTTGTGCCGTGAAAGCGCCCGGCTTCGGTGATCGCCGCAAGGCCATGTGCGAAGACATCGCCATCCTGACCGGCGGCAAATTCATTAGCGAGGACCTTGGCATCAAGCTCGAGAGCTTGACCCTGGAAGACCTCGGCCGCGTTAAGAACGTCACCGTGGATAAGGAAAACACCACCTTGGTGGAAGGCGGCGGCAAAAGTTCCGAAATTCAAGGCCGGGTAAATCACATTCGCCATCAGATTGAAGAGACCACTTCCGATTACGACCGCGAGAAACTGCA